>NZ_JBSFUY010000023.1:0-165679 GCF_053592055.1 Streptomyces sp. NPDC002817 | reverse complement strand
CGCAGTCCCATCGCCTACGAGACGGCACTCGACACAACATCAACTACCCTGGCCCAAGCCGCATAGCCCGTGTCCAAGATTCCGGGTCAAGCCCCGTCGTTGCCACCGCCGATCAGCAGGACGACGTACAGGCTCAGCCAGGCCACGCCGAGCCCGGTGCGCACGGGGACGTTGCGCGGCCGGTCCAGGATGTGGTGCTCGCGTTTGTCGCCGGTGATCCACGCCTCGACGAAGGGATAGACACCGATGGCGAGCAGGATCAGCGGGAAGAGCGAGAAGGGGATGAAGACACCCAACACCAGGGAGTGGCCCCAGGCGTTGATCTCCCATCCCGGCATCACCCGGATCAGTCCCTCGGAGAAGCCGAGATACCAGTCGGGCTGGGCGCCGGTGGTGACCAGGTCGGGACGGTAGGGGCCGAACGCCCACACGGGGTTGATCTGGGCGAGACCGCCCATGAGCGCCAGCACCCCGAAGACGAGGAAGAAGAAGCCGCCCGCCTTGGCCGTGTACACCGGCAGGAGCGGCATCCCCACGACCGTCTTCTCGTCACGGCCGGCCCCCGGGTACTGCGTGTGCTTGTGGTAGAAGACCAGGATCAGATGCGCGACCACCAGGCCCAGCATGATCCCGGGCAGCAGCAGGACATGGATCGGGAACAGTCTCGGGATGATGTCGTGGCCCGGGAACTCCCCGCCGAACAGGAAGAAGGAGAGATACGTCCCGATGATCGGGACCGACAGGATCGCACCCTGCGCGAAGCGGATGCCGGTGCCGGACAGCAGGTCGTCGGGGAGGGAGTAACCGGTCAGACCGGTGAGGATGCCGAGCATCAACAGGGTCCAGCCGAACACCCAGTTGAGCTCGCGCGGCTTGCGGTACGCACCGGTGAAGAACACCCGCATCATGTGCACGAGCATCCCGGTGACGAAGACCAGTGCCGCCCAGTGGTGGATCTGCCGGATCAGCAGCCCGCCGCGGACATCGAAGCTGATGTCGAGCGTGGACTCGAACGCCCGGGTCATCACGATGCCGTTGAGGGGCTCGTAGGAGCCGTGGTAGACGACCTCGACGCCGCTGGGCTCGAAGAACAGGGTGAGATAGATGCCGGTGAGGATGATCACGAGGAAGCTGTAGAGGCAGATCTCGCCGAGCATGAAGGACCAGTGGTCGGGAAAGACCTTGCGCATATTGGCCTTGGCCAGCCCGTACAGGCCGAGCCGCCCGTCCGCCCAGTCGGCGACCTTCTCGCCCTTCGCGGGCGTCCGTCCCCGCGTCACGTTCACCGATCGTGCGCCGTCCATAGACCGTCGCCTCTTTAGACCGTTGCCTCTTCAGACCGTCGCCTCGTTCGTCGGATCGACTTCAGAGTGGCACGGCGCTGCGGCTAAGCCAACGGTGAGCGCAGCCTCGCGGGAGACTGCCGTGAACTCCCCCTGACGGAGGGCCGGTTCAGACGCCCGACGGGATGATCCCCTGCGCTCGCGCGGCCACCAGCCACTTCGGGAACTCGCCGACGATCCGGTCGTACAGCTCGGTGTCGGACACCCTCCGCGGCTCCGCGCCGGCGTGGAAGAACCCGGCGTTGTCGATGACCCGCTTGTCCGGCACGGACAGCTCGTCGAGCTTGCGCAGATAGTCGAACTGCTTGCTCCTGGCGTCCCCGAACCCGATGAACTGCCAGAACAGCGGCAGCCTGGCCGCCTTGCACAGGTAGCGTTCCGCGGCGAGCTTGTTGATCGGGCCGCCGTCGGTCTGGAAGACGACGAGGGCGGGTTCCCGCGAGCCGCTGTCGAGGTAGTGGTCGATGACCGCGTCCATGGCCAGGTGGTAGCTGGTCTTGCCCATGTGCCCGAGCCCGGCCACGATCCGTTCGATCCGCCCCTGGTGGTCGGCGAGCGCGATCTCGGTCTCGGCGTCGACCTCGGTGGAGAAGAACACCACCGGCACGGTGCCGTCGTCGTCGAGGTGCGCGGACAGTCCGAGCACCCGGTCGGCGAGCGCCTGCACACTGCCGTCCTTGTAGTACGGCTTCATGGACCCGGAGTAGTCGACGACGAGGTAGACCGCGGCCCGCAGGCCGTCCAGGCCGTGCTTGCGCAGCGAGACCCCTGCGCTCTTGTAGAGGCTGACCAGCGCGGGCGCGGTCTCCTCGACCTTGGTGAGACTGATCGCGGACATCCGAGCTCCCCCTTGCCGCCCCTTCGAACGTGCCGAGCGTACGTCACCGGAGGCCCGCCGCTCGCCCTGTCCCCAGGCGTTCGCTATTTTGTTCGCCGCCGTACCAACCGGCTCATCGATCGTCCCTTGTCCCTAGGAGCCGGCCGTGGAACCCGAGTCCGCCGTCACCACCTGTTACCGCCATCCCCAGGTGGAGTCCCATGTCCGCTGCACCCGCTGCGAGCGGTACATCTGCCCGGACTGCATGCGCGAGGCCTCCGTCGGCCACCAGTGCGTGGAGTGCGTGAAGGAGGGCGCGCGATCCGTCCGCCAGGCCCGTACGGTCGTCGGCGGACGGGTGTCGGCGGTGCCGCTGGTGACGTACGTCCTGATCGGGCTCAATGTCCTGGCGTACCTCGGCGAGGTGATCCGCCCGGAGATCGTGGACCGTTTCTCGATGCTGACCGCCGGTCTGGTGGGCCCGGACGGCGGCCACTACGTCTACCAGTCCTCCTACCCGTCGGACTTCCACGCGGAGGGCGTGGTGGCGGGCCAGTGGGAGCGGCTGCTGACCAGTGGCTTCCTGCATCTGGAGCCCACTGAGGGAACGTTCGGCCTGATGCACATCGTGATGAACATGTGGTCGCTGTGGCAGCTCGGCCGGGTCGTGGAGCAGATGCTGGGCCGGGTCCGCTTTCTGGCGCTGTACCTTCTGTCGATGGTCGGCGGTTCGGTCGCGGTGCTTCTGCTCGCCGACCCGGGGGAGGGTGCCCTGGGCGCCTCGGGGGCGATCTTCGGCCTGGGGGCGGCGTACTACGTCCTGGCCCGCCGTGTGGGCGCGGACATGGGGGCGGTCAACCGCCTCATGGTCTTCCTGCTCGTGTGGCTCGTGGCCTCCGCGGCCTTCACCTCCTGGGAGGGCCACCTCGGCGGCCTGCTCACGGGCGGTGCCGTGACGCTGGCGTACGCCTATGCTCCCCGCGGACCACGGCGCGGGTTGATCCAGACGGTCGCCTGTGTGGCGCTGCTGGCGCTGCTCGTGGTCCTGGCGATCGCGAAGGTCTCGGAGCTGACCCGGTGAGACGAGCAAGGACCGTTGTGCTGTTCGCGGCCGTACCCGTCGTCATCACGGCGGCGGCCTACCTGCTCGCCCCCACGGACTCCGCCGACGCCCCGGGACAGCCGTCGGTGTCCGCCTCGCAGCGGGCGCTCGAGGAGGCCAAGAGCCGTGCCGAGGAGGAACAGGCGGCGGACGACAAGGCGATCGCCGCCCTGCCGGCCGGGCTGTCGGCGCCCGCCAAGAAGGAGCTGGCCCAGCAGATCGTGGCGAGCGCCGAGAACTCCACTCTCGACTGGCGTTCCGCCTACGGCTACATCGAGGACATCGGAGACGGCCAGGGCTACACGGCCGGCATCATCGGCTTCTGCACCGGGACCAACGATCTGCTGACCCTGGTCGAGCGCTACACGAAGGCCCACCCGGACAACGGTCTGGCCCGCTATCTGCCCGCCCTGCGCGAGGTCGACGGCACGGACTCCCACGAGGGCCTGGACCCCGGCTTCACGAAGGCCTGGAAGGCGGAGGCCGAGGTGGCGGCCTTCCGCAAGACCCAGAACGAGGAACGCGACCGCGTCTACTTCGACCCCGCGGTCCGCCTCGCCAAGCTCGACGGCCTGGGGACGCTGGGCCAGTTCATCTACTACGACGCCATGGTCTTCCACGGCCCCGGCACCAACTCCACCAGCTTCTACGGCCTGCGCGAACGCGCGATCCACGAGGCCGACCCGCCCTCCGAGGACGGCTCCGAGAAGGCCTACCTCGACATCTTCCTCGACATCCGCGAGCAGGCCATGCGCACCAGGCACGGGGACATCGACACGTCCCGCGTCGACACCGCGCAACGGCGGTTCCTGTACGACGGGAAGCTGGACCTGGGTACGCCGCTGACGTGGCAGGTGTACGGGGAGACCTTCGAGGTGCCGTGAGATGCCGCCGACCGGCCGCCGTCCCAGGTCGTTTCTGAGATCATGTGGCGGCAGCACGGATCGGTCCGGGGGTGGCGTCAATTGGGTTCCGCTGGCAACACACGTACGACGGAAGGACGTCGGCGGGCCCTTCTGCTCGGTGTCACGGACACCCCCGACCTGCGGGAGTGCCCCGAACTCGCCGGCCGGTACACGCGGCTCGAATGCGCCGCCCAGGACGTCGAACTCCTGGCGGCGACGCTGAAGCGGTCCGGCTACGAGGTCACCCAGCGCGCCGGTGAAGTCACCTCGAACCGGCTGCGGGGCGCGCTCAACTCCTTCTTCACGTCGTGCGGCCCCGGCGACACAGCCTTCGTCTACCTGTCCTGCCACGGCACATCCGTGGACGGTCACGACTACCTGATCCCCTCCGACGCCCAACCGGACGGCCCGCGGGGTTTGTTGACGGGCACGCTGATCGAGGCGGACCCGAGCAACATCCTGCAGGGGCTGCGTCCCGAGATCACCACCGTGGTCTGTGTGGACGCCTGCCGGGCCGAGGACGAGGACCCCGCCCGGGACAAGCCGCAGGACCGCTGGGTCTCCGACGCCCTGGACGCCGTATGGCTGTACGGCTGCGGCCCCGGCCAGTACTCGTACGCGGACCCCTCCGGAAACAGCCTCTTCGCGCGTGCCCTCGCGGAGGCGCTCCAGCCGAACACCCCGCCGAACACCTTCGACGACATCTCGGAGTACACCCGCAAGGCGCTGCGCCGGCTGTCCGCGCAGCTGTCGTTCGCCCCGCAGATACCCGACCCGTTCGTGCCATCGCGGCTGCAAGGCCGCACCGGGGAGATCGTCCTGTGCGAGGGCTCCGAGGACACGCTGCGCTGGACGCGGGCGATCGAGAACTCCACGCTGTGGGAGCACACCCACGGCGACCCCGCCACACACCAGCGGGTGCGGGAGCGGCTGGCCGAGCTGATCCGTTACGTCGTCGACAGCTGCGCGGGCGCCGGGGCCCACCGGGACGACCCGTGGCACGACCCGGAGTATCCCGAACGCGTCGTGCACCGCCTGGGCGAGCTGATCCGCGGCGCGGACCTGCGGCCGGCCGACCTGCTGTCCCCCGCCGAGACGGCCTGCCTCCTCGCCGGCCCGTTCGTGCACGAGGGCCTCGTCGCCGTGGCACTGCAGGACCTGCGGACCCATCAGCCGCTGCACCTCGGCGCCGCCGCGACCGAGAGCGGCGGGAGCGGCGACGAACACGCGCAGTACGTGCGCAGCGCCGCCCAGGACGTGTGCCGTGCCCACTCCCAGGTGCAGCGCACGGCCGACACTCTGCGGGCGCGTCGGCTGGAGGAGGCGGCGGCCGCCGCCGACCACTGGCTGCGGCACCGCTTCATCGCCGACTGGGACGCCCTGTGGGAACGCGACGAGGACTACCCGGCCGTGGACGCGATCGTCGCGAAGGCCGTCGACGCCGTCGTCGCCGCCGCCGAGGACGCCATGGCCGGGCCACGCTCGGACGCGGCCCGCCGCGATGTCGACGACCAGGTGCGTCAGGTCCTCGGACACTTCACGGTGAACCCGGGCGAGGAACACAACGGTCCCCGGGTCAACGTCCCTGGCCGGCCCGACCAGTGGAACCTGCGCCAGCCGGTGCGCGGCAACACCTGGCGCGGGCCCTCGCTGGCCCGGCTGCTGTGGAGCGCGGCCACCCTGGCCACCGATCCGCGCCGCCTGTCCAGCGTGCTCGTGGACCATCTCGGCGCCCACGACCCGCTGCGGCCGCAGGACGTGGTGACCGCTCTGGCGTACGAGTTCGACTACACGCCGACGGCAGGTCGTACCGCTGACACTCATGGTCTCGACGTACGTTTCAGCTGCCCGCATCCGGCCCTCCACGCGGCCGTCGAGGAACTGGTGGGCCATGCGGACGCCACTGTCGCCTCGGTGCACCGCGACCACAGCGAGACGGGCCTGCCGCCGCTCCTCAATGGGCTGCCCGATCGGATCACGGCCGAGAACCTGATCCCGCGCGATCAGCTCTACCGGCAGCCGCTGGAGCGCTTCCGGCTCGCCGAGGACGAGATCAGGCCGCTGCTGATGGGCACCCAGCTGTACGGCGACCGCATGCTGGCGGTCCGCGAGCTGTACCAGAACGCCCTTGACGCGTGCCGATACCGCAGCATGCGCCGGGAGTACGGGGCGAGGCAGTCCGACTGCGGTTCCCGGGCCGGCTGGACCCCGCGGATCTCCTTCATTCAGGGCTGGGATGCCGAGGGACGCCCGTACATCGAGTGCGAGGACAACGGCACGGGCATGACCCGGGCGAAGCTGACCTCGATGTTCGCGCGGGCGGGCAAGCGCTACGAGCAGGACCCGGGCTTCGTCCAGGAGCGGCGCAACTGGCGGCGCGCCGACGTCGAGGACATCGGGATGAACTCCCGGTTCGGTATCGGGGTGTTCTCGTACTTCATGCTGGCCGAGGAGGTCGTGGTGTGGTCCCGCCCGGTGGACCTCCACGGTCTGCCCGGCTCGGACGGTCCGCTGCGCGCGGACATCCAGTCGGGCTCCGGTCTGCTGCGGGTCAGCGACACCGCGGACGCCCCGGAACTCGGCGGTACCCGGGTGCGGTTGTATCTCGCGGCGCACGGTGAGCATCAGCCGTCGCTCGTGGAGGTGCTGCGGTCGATCCTCTGGGTGAGCGACTACGAGGTGACGGCGGAGGAACGGGACGGCGAGGACCCCGGGCGGGTGGTGCGCAGCGCTGGCTGGGCGGCCGGGGTGCTGGCCGCCAAGGGCTCGTGGACCGGCCAGGCGGTGCGGGCGGGGCGGGACGCGTGGCTGGTGCAGGGCGAGGGGAAGCTGCTGCTCGACGGGGTCGTGGTCAAGAAGGCGCCCGCCGTCCCCGGCCGGGTGTTCAACCTGCGCGAGCGGCACGCACCCGTGCCGAGCGTCGACCGCAACGAGATGCTCTCGTACGACGAGGAGCTGGTCATGCGGGAGTTGCTGGCCGGGGTACCGGAAGGCGCGGTGCAGTGGTCGGAGGTTCCGCTGACCTGGCTGTGGGAGCTGGCCTGTGAGGAGCCGCGGCTGGCGGTGGCGTTGCTGACGGCGCTGCCGGGCACCACTAAGGCCGTGCTGGAGAGCGGCCCCGACCACCGCACGCTGGTGCTGGAGCGGCTGGCGCTCGCCGAAGCCGGGTGCTTCCCCATCGACGAGGCGCTGTTGAAGGAGACCTACGAGGGCCGTTCATGGGCGGCCACGTCCGTGAACGCGTCCACGCTGGTGCGCGACTGGCAGGCGACCCGGCTGTGCCTCAGCGGCCCGTTCGGGCAGGAGTTCCGCCCTGTCGGCTATCCGGATCCCGCTCCCCTGGACGCGCTGCTGTTCCTGGACACCCCGATGAGCGCACCGGAGGGGTGGCACGCGGTCCTGCGGGCCGCCGCGATGAACCGCGTCTCCTTGCGCAAGTCGGTCCGGGCGTTGCGCAGGTACGCCGTCGTGGGTATGCATGTGCCCGCTGTCGACGAGATACGGCGCCTGGACGAGGTGCGGCCCGACGGGACGGATGTGCTCGTCTACTCCCTCTACCGCAACCTCGGGAGCGGGTCCGGCGTGCGCCGCCCGGGTACCCACGCGCCGCTCGTCGTGCTCTCCGCCCATGAGAACCTCACCTACGGCGCCTTGGCGGCGCGCCTGGAACAGTTGCGGGCCCTGGACCCGGAGCTGCCCCCGCCGCCGCCGCTGACCGCGGAGTTCGCCGCGGAACGTGCCGGCGTCGAGGCGTTGCTGCTGGTGGCAGACGCATTCGACGTGTTCAGCGGGTGGGATGTCAGAACCGAGTGGCGCCGCCTGCCCGTGGCCGCCATCGACCTGCTGGAGCGCGCCGACGAGACCCTCCCGGTCGAGGAGATGATCGCCACCGTCCGGCACCTGGCTCCGCTCGGGCTCTCGTTCCTGCCCGAACCGACCGAGGCGACGGTGCGCCACGGACAGCTCAAGGATTCCGAACGCCTCCTCCTCTCGGACCAGCGCCGCCCCCGCCTGCTGCGCGGCGAACTCTCCATGATCCAGCTGTTCGGCATCTCGCACCGGCTCCAGACACCGCTGGGCGACATCGCCAAGCGGATCAACGAGATCGCGACCGCCACGGGCGTGACAGCACCCGAAGTACCTGCCGAGGCAACCTCCTTGGTCGCCCCCAAGTGGCTGAGCGACATCCAGCGATCCAGCAGGAGGGTGCCGCTCGGTCCCTGGGCGCTGGTGGCGGCGGCCACCTCGCCCCAAGGACGCAACTCGCTCCAGAAGGGGGAGTTGCGCGAGATCCTGCCCGTCCTGAACGCGTGCGGGCTGCTGCGCTCCGATCTCGACTGGGACTACGAGTCGGTCATCCGTGAGGTGGAGTCCCACAGTTCCTCCATGCTTCACCTGCGTTCGTTCGCCTTCGCGCTCGACGACCAAGGGATCACGGTCCCCATGGCGCTCAGAGAGGGCCGCACGGTGGGCGAGCAACTGGACCGGCTGGCCACCATGCCACGGCACCTCTCGGTGAAGGCCATCGCGCAGCTGCCCGCCCCCTCGGCCCGCAACCTCCGGCTTGAGCAGGGCGACCATGCACTGCTCATGACCCGCCTCACGGGCGAAGCCGCCACCTTCCGCGGCGAGTTGACGATCCGGGCGCTCCTCCAGCGCTGCCGCACCGCCGACACCCCCCTGGGCCCGTCCCTCGCCCACGTCTCCCGGTTCGCCGTCCTGGGCGCCCCGCTGCCGCCCGGCGACTTCGCCGGTCCCGACGCGCTCATGCTCCACGACTTCATGCCGGACCGCTTCGACCTGATCGCCTTCGGCCTCGGCCTCCTCGGCAGCGGCGCCCTCGGTCCTCTCGAACTCGTCCTGGTGGCGGGCCGCTTCGGCCGAACCCTCGGCGAGGTCTACGAGCGTTACGCCCCCTTCCGCTGCCTCGGCCTCGACGTGACCGTCGCCGAACCCGCCCCCGAGGAGGCCGGCCTCGTCCCCGACTGGCAGGACGTCGTCGTCCTCACCGCTCAACTCACCGGCCGAGCCCCCGCGTTGATCGGCGATGTCACCCCCGCTCACCTCACCCTGTGCGCCGAGGAGACCAGCCTCAGCGAATCCCAGGTGCGTGAGCAGCTGGCGCGTTACGCCCGGCTCTTCGGGCTGCGGCTCCCGGAAGAACTCCCCGAACAGTCCGGCAGGAAGGCCCCCGCCACGTGACCGTCATCCCCTACGACGACAGCGTGTCCCATCCGGTCCCGCTCACCTTCACCTGGGTGGTCGATGCCGACTCCTCCACGGCCAGCGGCGCCTGCCCGGTGTGCCATTGTGCGATGACACGGGTCTTCTCCTTCGGACAGGCACTGCAGTCCAAGGGTGTCCTCGACCGCCGGGCGGCGGCGGGACCGCAGCCGTATCACACGGCCTGCCAGTGCCGGACCGTGCACATGGGACGACCCGCGGACGAGCGGTACGGCTGTGGGGCGATGCTGCTGCTCGCCCCGCCGGCGAACGGTTCGACGCCATGACCTTCACTCCGGACCAGCTGCGCGAGGCCGACCGCCGGGCACGCGAACTGTCGTCGCCCGAACGACAGTTGCATGCCGCCCTGCACCAGGCCGAGGGGTACCGCAATTTCCTCGCCACGCTCACCGGGCTACTCACCGCCGTCTTCGTGCTCAAGGGCCAGGAAGACCTCAGCAAGCTCGCGCACACCCCTCGCTGGATCGTGATCGGGCTGCTGATCGCCGGGTTCGTGGCGCTGATCGTGGCCTCGTGGCTGGGTGTGCTGGCGGTGCACGGACGTCCCGGCGAGGAGATCATGCTGGAGGCGGGCAGGCTGCTCCAGTACGAGAAGGACCGCACCCGCACGGTGTGGCTGCTGGTGGAGTGGGCGCGCTGGCTGGCGCTGCTCGGCGTCCTCGCGGTGTCCGCCGCCGTCGTCGTCACCTGGGTGTGGCCCAGGAAGTGAGCGCGTGCGACGGCGCCCGCCTTCGGTCCGGTCGGGGACTGGGAAGGCAGGCGCCGTCAGTGTTCCGTACGCCTTTGTACGGGACGTTCCATGAGCCGGTTACGGCTTTTTGACGAACCGTCAGACCATCAGGGAACGGTCCGTCGGACGGATCGGGGCCGGCAGTTCGCTGGCACCGGTCAGGAAGCGGTCGACGCCGCGGGCGGCCGAGCGGCCCTCCGCGATCGCCCACACGATGAGGGACTGGCCGCGGCCCGCGTCACCGGCGACGTACACGCCGGGGACGTTGGTCTGGAAGTCGGCGTCACGGGCGATGTTGCCGCGCTCGTCGAGCTCCAGGCCGAACTGCTCGACCAGACCGTTCTCCCGGTCGGTGCCGGTGAAGCCCATCGCGAGAGTGACCAGCTGGGCGGGGATCTTGCGCTCCGTGCCCGGCTTCGAGGTCAGCTTGCCGTCGATGAACTCGACCTCGCTGAGGTGCAGCCACTGGACGTTGCCGTCCTCGTCGCCCTCGAAGTGGGTGGTGGAGACGGAGTAGACCCGCTCGCCGCCCTCCTCGTGCGCGGACGTGACCTTGTACAGCATCGGGAAGGTCGGCCACGGCTGGTTCGGCGCCCGGTCCTCGCCGGGGCGGGGCATGATCTCCAGCTGCGTGACGGAGGCCGCGCCCTGGCGGTGGGCGGTGCCCACGCAGTCGGCGCCGGTGTCGCCACCGCCGATGACCACGACGTGCTTGCCCTCGGCGGTGATGGGGGGCGCCACGAAGTCGCCCTCCTGCACCTTGTTGGCCAGCGGCAGGTACTCCATCGCCTGGTGGACGCCCTTGAGCTCGCGGCCGGGGACCGGGAGGTCACGGGCGGCCGTCGCACCGGCGGCGATGACGACGGCGTCGTACCGCTTGCGCAGGTCGGTCGCCTTGAGGTCGCGGCCGATCTCGATACCGGTACGGAAGCGGGTGCCCTCCGCGCGCATCTGCTCGATACGGCGGTTGATGTGCCGCTTCTCCATCTTGAACTCGGGGATGCCGTAGCGCAGCAGGCCGCCGACGCGGTCGGCGCGCTCGTAGACGGCGACGGTGTGGCCGGCCCGCGTGAGCTGCTGGGCGGCGGCCAGGCCCGCCGGGCCCGAGCCGATGACCGCGACGGTCTTGCCCGACAGACGCTCCGGGGCCTGCGGCTCGACGTCACCGCTGTCCCACGCCTTGTCGATGATCGAGACCTCGACGTTCTTGATGGTCACGGCCGGCTGGTTGATGCCGAGCACACACGCCGACTCGCAGGGGGCCGGGCAGAGGCGACCGGTGAACTCCGGGAAGTTGTTGGTCGCGTGCAGACGCTCGCTCGCGGCCGCCCAGTCCTCGCGGTAGGCGTAGTCGTTCCACTCGGGGATGAGGTTCCCCAGCGGACAGCCGTTGTGACAGAACGGGATACCGCAGTCCATGCAGCGGCTGGCCTGCTTGCTGATGATCGGCAGCAGGGAGCCGGCGACGTAGACCTCGTTCCAGTCCTTCAGACGTACGTCGACGGGGCGGGACTTGGCGACCTCACGGCCGTGGTTCAGGAAGCCCTTCGGGTCAGCCATTGATCGCCGCCTCCATCATCTTCTCGGTGATCTCGGTCTCGGAGAGACCGGCCTGCTCGGCGGCGGCCTTGGCGGCGAGCACTGCCTTGTACGTGCTGGGGATGATCTTGCTGAAGCGCTCCACGGACGTCTCCCAGTCCACGAGCAGCTTCTCGGCGACCGTCGAGCCCGTCTCCTCGGCGTGGCGGCGCACCACGTCGTGCAGCCACTGCTTGTCGGCCTCGTCCAGCGCCTCCACGGCGCTCACGTTGCCGACGTTGACGTTGTCGCGGTCCAGGTCGATGACGTACGCGACGCCACCGGACATACCGGCCGCGAAGTTACGGCCCGTCTCGCCCAGGACCACCGCGTGACCGCCGGTCATGTACTCGCAGCCGTGGTCGCCCACGCCCTCCGAGACCACCAGCGCACCGGAGTTGCGGACGCAGAAGCGCTCACCGGTACGACCGCGCAGGAACAGCTCGCCGCCGGTCGCGCCGTAGGCGATCGTGTTGCCCGCGATCGTCGAGAACTCGGCGAGGTGGTCGGCGCCCCGGTCCGGGCGTACGACGACCCGGCCGCCGGAGAGGCCCTTGCCTACGTAGTCGTTGGCGTCGCCCTCCAGGCGCAGCGTGACACCGCGCGGCAGGAAGGCACCGAAGGACTGGCCCGCGGACCCGGTGAAGGTGATGTCGATGGTGTCCTCGGGCAGGCCCGCACCGCCGAACTTCTTCGTCACCTCGTGGCCGAGCATGGTGCCGACCGTGCGGTTGATGTTGCGGATCGCGACCTGGGCGCGCACCGGCTGTGCGTCGGTGGCGCTGGACGCGGCCAGGGCGTCGGCGGCGAGCTTGATGAGCTCGTTGTCGAGCGCCTTCTCCAGGCCGTGGTCCTGCTCGATCACCTGGTGCAGAGCGGAGCCCTCGGGCAGCTCGGGCACGTAGAAGAGCGGAGCCAGGTCGAGGCCCTGCGCCTTCCAGTGGTTGACCGCGCGGGTCACGTCGAGGGTCTCGGCGTGACCGACGGCCTCCTCGATGGTGCGGAAGCCCAGCTCGGCGAGGATCTCGCGGACCTCTTCGGCGATGAACTGGAAGAAGTTCACGACGTACTCGGCCTTGCCCGTGAACCGGTCGCGGAGCGTCGGGTTCTGGGTGGCGATGCCGACCGGGCAGGTGTCCAGGTGGCAGACACGCATCATGACGCAGCCGGAGACGACGAGCGGCGCGGTCGCGAAACCGAACTCCTCGGCGCCGAGCAGCGCGGCGATGACGACGTCACGGCCGGTCTTGAGCTGACCGTCGGTCTGGACGACGATGCGGTCGCGCAGGCCGTTGAGCAGCAGGGTCTGCTGGGTCTCGGCGAGGCCCAGCTCCCAGGGACCACCGGCGTGCTTGAGGGACGTCAGCGGCGACGCGCCCGTACCGCCGTCGTGGCCCGAGATGAGGACGACGTCCGCGTGCGCCTTGGAGACACCCGCGGCGACCGTGCCGACACCGACCTCGGAGACCAGCTTCACGTGAATCCGCGCCTGCGGGTTCGCATTCTTCAGGTCGTGGATCAGCTGGGCCAGGTCCTCGATGGAGTAGATGTCGTGGTGCGGCGGCGGGGAGATGAGGCCCACGCCCGGCGTCGAGTGACGCGTCTTGGCGACCCACGGGTAGACCTTGTGGCCGGGCAGCTGACCGCCCTCACCGGGCTTGGCGCCCTGGGCCATCTTGATCTGGATGTCGTCCGCGTTGACCAGGTACTCGGAGGTCACACCGAAGCGGCCGGAGGCGACCTGCTTGATGCTGGACCGCCGCGCCGGGTCGTACAGCCGGTCCGCGTCCTCGCCGCCCTCACCGGTGTTGGACTTGCCGCCCAGCTGGTTCATGGCGATGGCGAGGGTCTCGTGCGCCTCCTTGGAGATGGAGCCGTACGACATGGCGCCGGTGGAGAAGCGCTTGACGATCTCGGAGACCGGCTCGACCTCGTCGACGGAGATCGACGGGCGGTCCGACTTGAAGCCGAAGAGTCCACGGAGCGTCATCAGCCGCTCGGACTGCTCGTTCACGCGGTCCGTGTACTTCTTGAAGATGTCGTAGCGGTTGGTGCGCGTCGAGTGCTGGAGGCGGAAGACCGTCTCCGGGTCGAACAGGTGCGGCTCGCCCTCGCGGCGCCACTGGTACTCGCCGCCTATGTCCAGGGCGCGGTGGGCCGGCGCGATGCCGGACGCCGGGTACGCCTTGGCGTGCCGGGCGGCGACCTCCTTGGCGATGACGTCGATGCCGACGCCGCCGATCTTGGTGGCCGTGCCGTTGAAGTACTTCTCGACGAAGGCGGTGTCGAGACCGACGGCCTCGAAGACCTGGGCGCCGCGGTAGGAGGCGACGGTCGAGATGCCCATCTTGGACATGACCTTCAGAACGCCCTTGCCCAGCGCGTAGATCAGGTTGCGGATGGCCTGCTCGGGCTCGATGCCGGAGAGGAAGGTCCCGGCGCGGACGAGGTCCTCGACGGACTCCATCGCCAGGTACGGGTTCACGGCCGCGGCGCCGAAGCCGATCAGCAGGGCGACGTGGTGAACCTCGCGGACGTCACCGGCCTCGACCAGCAGGCCCACCTCGGTGCGCTGCTTGGTGCGGATGAGGTGGTGGTGGACGGCCGCGGTGAGCAGCAGCGACGGGATCGGCGCGTGCTCGGCGTCGGAGTGGCGGTCCGACAGGACGATCAGCCGGGCGCCGTTGTCGATGGCGGCGTCGGCCTCGGCGCAGATCTCGTCGATGCGCGCGGCGAGGGAGTCACCGCCGCCGGAGACCCGGTAGAGGCCGGAGAGCGTCGCGGCCTTCATGCCGGGCATGTCGCCGTCGGCGTTGATGTGTATGAGCTTGGCCAGCTCGTCGTTGTCGATGACCGGGAAGGGCAGGGTGACGGTCCGGCAGGACGCGGCGGTCGGCTCCAGCAGGTTGCCCTGCGGGCCCAGCGAGGAACGCAGCGAGGTGACGAGCTCCTCGCGGATCGCGTCCAGCGGCGGGTTGGTGACCTGCGCGAACAGCTGGGTGAAGTAGTCGAAGAGGAGACGCGGGCGCTCGCTCAGCGCGGCGATCGGCGAGTCCGTACCCATCGAACCGAGCGGCTCGCCGGCGGTCTTGGCCATCGGCGCGAGGATGATCCGCAGCTCTTCCTCGGTGTAACCGAAGGTCTGCTGGCGCCGGGTGACCGAGGCGTGGGTGTGCACGATGTGCTCGCGCTCGGGCAGGTCGGAGAGCTCGATCTCGCCGGCCTCCAGCCACTCCGCGTAGGGGGCCTCGGCGGCGAGCTGCGCCTTGATCTCGTCGTCCTCGATGATGCGGTGCTCGGCGGTGTCGACGAGGAACATCCTGCCGGGCTGCAGGCGGCCCTTGCGGACGACCTTGGCGGGGTCGATGTCGAGGACGCCGACCTCGGAGCCGAGGACGACGAGGCCGTCGTCGGTGACCCAGTAGCGGCCGGGGCGCAGACCGTTGCGGTCGAGCACCGCGCCGACCTGGACGCCGTCGGTGAAGGTGACACAGGCCGGGCCGTCCCAGGGCTCCATCATCGTGGCGTGGAACTGGTAGAAGGCGCGCCGGGCCGGGTCCATGGAGTCGTGGTTCTCCCACGCCTCCGGGATCATCATCAGCACGGAGTGCGGCAGCGAACGCCCACCGAGGTGGAGCAGTTCGAGCACCTCGTCGAAGGACGCCGAGTCGGAGGCGTCCGGCGTACACACCGGGAAGACGCGCTCGAGGGCCTTGTCGTCGTTGCCGAACAGGTCGGAGACGAGCTGCGACTCGCGGGCGACCATCCAGTTGCGGTTGCCCTTGACGGTGTTGATCTCACCGTTGTGCGCGACGAAGCGGTAGGGGTGCGCGAGCGGCCACGACGGGAAGGTGTTCGTGGAGAAGCGCGAGTGGACGAGGGCGACGGCCGAGGCGAAGCGGCGGTCGGACAGGTCCGGGAAGAAGGGCTCGAGCTGGCCGGTGGTCAGCATGCCCTTGTAGACGATCGTGCGCGCGGAGAGCGACGGGAAGTAGACGTCGACCTCGCGTTCGGCGCGCTTGCGCAGCACGAACGCCTTGCGGTCGAGGTCGATGCCGGCACTGGTGCCGTCGGCGACGAAAAGCTCACGGAAGACGGGCATCGTCGAACGCGCGGTGGCGCCGAGGAGTCCGGGCGCGACCGGAACCTCACGCCAGCCGAGGACGGTGAGGCCCTCTTCGGCGGCGATGGTCCCGATCTGCGAGATGGCGTCCTCGGTGCCGTCCTCCGGGAGGAAGGCGATACCGACGGCGTACGCACCGGCCTCGGGCAGCTCGAACTCGGCCACCTCGCGGAAGAACGCGTCCGGGACCTGGGTCAGGATGCCCGCGCCGTCACCCGAGTCGGGCTCGGAGCCGGTGGCACCGCGGTGCTCCAGGTTGCGCAGAACGGTCAGCGCCTGCTCGACCAGCGCATGGCTCGCCTCGCCGGTGAGGGTGGCCACGAATCCGACGCCACAGGCGTCCTTTTCGTTGCGGGGGTCGTACATACCCTGCGCAGCAGGGCGAGCATCCATGAAGGACCACTTCTGGCCATTCGCGGAGTGCTGGGACGGCTGGCGCGGCGTACGCATCGGCTCTCCCGTCGTCGTCTCAAGTGGCATATCTGCGTGCCGAGGGACGACGTTGGCCCTCTGCGTGTGCGCAAAATTTCGTGCAGGTTACATGATGGAGCGGATCTCGGGAACCGGATACCCCGTTCCAACATGCGGACGCCACGAGGCCGCGAAGCGGGTGTCGCGGACGTGGCTTGAAGTATGTGGGACCGAACAGGACAGATCGGTGTCCATCGGCCCAGGGGCGGGGGGAGCGCCGTCGCCCACCTCGCGGGTGCGCGGCAGGCGTCATTGCCCACAGCGCTTACGGCTCATGCCCAGTGGTTAAGCATTCGAAACCAGTGAGTAACGGCTACTTATGCGGCCCAACGCATAAGTTCCAGTCGACCTATCCTACGGCCGTTCCGAACAAACTGCCCAGGGCGTACGTCACACCGGCCGCGGCACCACCGAGCGCGAGCTGCCGCAGTCCGCTGAACCACCAGCTCCGCGCGGTCACCTTGGCCACAACGGCACCGCAGGCGAAGAGCCCGACCAGCGCGAGCAGCAGGGCGGGCCACAGCGTGGTGGCACCCAGCAGATAGGGCAGCACCGGGAGCAGGGCCCCCAGCGCGAACGCACCGAACGACGACACGGCGGCCACGAGCGGCGACGGCAGATCCCCGGGATCGATCCCGAGCTCCTCGCGCGCGTGTATCTCCAGGGCCTGCTCGGGATCCCGCGACAGCTGCCTGGCCACCTCGCGGGAGAGCCAGGGCTCGACGCCCCGAGCCTGATAGAGAGCCGCGAGCTCGGCCTCTTCGTCCTGCGGATGCTTGCGGAGCTCCCGCCGCTCGACATCCAGCTCGGCCTCGACGAGCTCGCGCTGCGAGGCGACGGAGGTGTACTCACCGGCGGCCATGGAGAAGGCGCCGGCGGCGAGCCCGGCAAGGCCCGTCAGCACAATGGCCTGCTGTCCGACGGCCCCACCGGCGACACCGGTCATGAGGGCGAGGTTCGAGACGAGTCCGTCCATCGCCCCGAAGACGGCGGGCCGCAGCCACCCCCCGTTCACATCCCGGTGCGTGTGGTTGTCACGGTGCGCCTCGTGCAGTGGCGCCTCGGTCTCGATGATGGCCATGCGGGATCCCCCAGGAAGCTGAGCCAAAGCTAGGTTTGGACTGATTCTAATTATTGACAACCAGACTCTATGCGCTGAAATTCCTGCCCGCCAGCAAGGAAAGGCTGAGCTAACCTGCGGTTTTACCGTCGAATGCGCATACGATCGGAAGCCCGCTCAGATGTCGACCGGGTGACGCTGGGTCCCCTGATGCTCTGGTGACGTGTGCCGGTGGGACACATCCGCAAAGGCCCCGCGCCCTGTGCGGAGCCTCCGTAGGAGAGGCCGCGTATGGCATCCATCGCCTGCATTCCCTCGGTCCCGGCGCCCGGGGACGCCGCCGGACTCCGCGAGCGGGCACGCGGCGCACTGCTGGGCCTGGCCGTGGGCGACGCCCTGGGCGCCCCGGCGGAGAACATGAAGCCCTCGGAGATCCGGGCCCGCTGGGGCCGCATCACGGGATACGTGGCCAAGACCCCGGCGGGCACGGACGACACGGAGTACGCGATCTTCTCGGGGCTGCTCCTGTGCCGCCACGGCTCGGCGCTGACGCCGTCCCATGTGGAGGCGGCGTGGCACGAGTGGATCGCGGACCGGGACGAGGGCCCGTTCCGGGGCGCCGGCTTCAGCGAACGCGGCACCCTGGAGAACCTCCGCAGAGGGCTGGCGGCGCCCATCTCGGCCCAGCACCGCCACGCCTGGAGCGACGGCCTGGCCATGCGGGCGGCCCCCTTCGGCGTCTTCGCGGCGGGGCGCCCGGCGGAGGCGGCGCGGCTGGTGGCGATCGACGGCTCGGTGAGCCACGACGGCGAGGGCATCTACGGCGGCCAGGCGGTCGCGGCGGGCGTGGCGGCGGCGATGGCGGGCGCCCCCACGATCGCGGTGGTGGCTTCGGCGCTGGCGGTGGTCCCGGACGACTCCTGGACGGCGAGGTCGTTGCGCCGTGCGGTGGCGGTGGCCCACCGAGGCGAACGCGCGGTCCGCTCAGCCGTGGTGATCGGCGGCTACCCCTGGACCGACCTGGCCCCCGAGGCGGTCGCCCTGGCCTTCGGCGCGTACGCGGCAGCCGACGGCGACTTCGTGGACGCGGTCCTGACCGCCGTGAACATGGGCAGGGACGCGGACACGACGGCAGCGGTGGCCGGTGCCCTGGCCGGCGCGACGAAGGGCGCGTCCTCGATCCCGGCGGACTGGGCAGCGGCGATCGGCCCGGCGAGGGGCAGCTGCCTCCCGGCGATGGCGGGCCATCACGTACTGGACGTGGCGGACCGCCTGACGGAGGCGGTACGAGGAGCAGCTCCCGCACCCGAGACCCCCTGGCCACCCCCGGACCCGACGGCGTTCACGCTGGCGGCGGACGAAGAGCCGGGGGCGACCCGATGAGCGCACGCCTTTCAGCCTGTCCGGCGTCTGAGGACGAGGCCCCTTCAGGCCCGATGGGGGTCCAGGGGGCGATGCCCCCTGGGGGCGGGGTCGAAGGGGCGGCGGCCCCTGGAGGACGGGAACGGGTAGGGGCGGCGGGGGCGACCGCATCCGTCACCGGCCCCGCCACGGGCCCCCGGCGTATCGAAGGCCTCCTCCTCGGACTCGCCGCGGGCGACGCCGCCGGCTGGCCCGCAGCCCGCCACCGCGCCGCCCGCATGCCCGACTGGACCCGCCGCCTGACCCGCGAACTCGACACCTTCGCCGAACAGAACGCGACGACGACCCTCCCCGTCCCCATCGCCCTGAACCAACCCCCGGAGCCCCTCCGCCTGGGCCCCTCGGACGACGCGGAATGGGCGGCCTTCGCCGCGGAGGCCCTCCTCCGGGCCGGCGACGACACCGCCCTCGGCGACCTCAGCCGAGAACGCCGCGCCAGAGCCGCGATCGACCTCACCTGGAACGCCCTCGCCAGCGAGGTCGCCGCCGCGGCGGACCGCGCCCCCGAGATCGAATCCGCCGTACTCCCCCTACGCGCCCGCATCTCGGTGAGAGCGGGCCTCGGCAACCTCGCCACCGGCCTGCGCCCGCCCGCCACCGGCCACGACAACCCCCACTACTTCGACGACGCGGCCTGCATCCGCGCCTGCGTCCTCGCCTCGGCCCACCCCGGCAACCCCCGACTCGCCGCGGACCTGGCCGAGTTCGACGCCCGATACACCCAGGACGGCGACGGCGTGCACGGCGCCAGAGCCATGGCCGCGGCCCTCTCCCTCGCCCTCACCGGCGCCGACATCCACACCTGCACCACAGCCGCCCTCACCGAACTCCCCGCAGAGACCGAGATCGGCCGCAACGCCCGCCACGCCCTGAAGCTGGCCCAGGACGCCGAGAACGCCTTCGCCCTGATCCCCCTCCTGGAACACCAGATCGTCGACCACGTCTACAGCTACGGCGTCGCCGCGGCGGAAACGGTCCCGGTAGCCCTGGCCCTGGCCACGGCGGCGAACGGCCGGATCGCAGAAGCCGTACCGGCGGCGGCCTGTCTCTCCCGGGTCGCCGACTCGGCCCCCGCCCTGACCGGCGCTCTCACCGGCGCGCTGGGCGGCGGACAGGCGATCCCCGCCACCTGGCGGGACGCCTGCCGCACCCTCTCGGGCTGTGCCCTCCCCCGGCTCACCGGCACCGACCTCGTAGAACTCGCCGAACTCCTGGAAGCCACACAACCGGCCACACCGGGAGGATGATTCGGGCATGACGCCCAAAGAATCAGAAACCAGCCTCGAGGACCGGATCACCGGCGCCCTCGTGGGCGCGGCCGTCGGCGACGCCCTGGGCGGCCCGGTGGAGGGCTACTCCCCCGACCAGATCCTCGAACGTCACGCCGGCCGCGTCCACGGCGTCGTCGGCCCCTGGAACGGCGACGACTGGCGCACCGCCCGCCCCATCGCCCCGTACCACAAGGGCGACGGCCACGTCACCGACGACACCTTGATGACGCACGCCCTGGTCAGGGTCTACGCCGAGGTCCGCGACCACCTGGACGCGTACGCGATCGCGGACCACCTGGTCCCGGACCTCATGACGACGCCGCGCTGGATCCCGGAGCTCGAACAGGAGGCTCTCCCCCTCCACCGCGTCTTCCTGGCGGAGAAGTGGCTGGTGACCCGCCTCCACTACGGCCACGTCGACCCCCGCGAGGCAGGCGTGGGCAACATCGTCAACTGCGGCGCCGCGATGTACATGGCCCCGGTCGGCCTGGTCAACGCGGCCGACCCACGGGCCGCCTACGCCGAGGCCCTGGACATCGCGGGCGCCCACCAGTCGTCGTACGGCCGTGAGGCTGCGGGAGTCTTCGCGGCGGCGGTGGCGGCGGCCTGCGCCCCGAACGCGACCCCCGAGTCGGTCGTGACCACCTGTCTGTCCCTGGCGAAGGACGGCACCCGGACGGCGATCCTGAAGGTCTGCGAGGCAGCCCAGGACCACACGGACTTCGAGTCGGCCCTGAAGCCGCTCAGGGAGGCGATCGCACCGTACGACACGGTGGGCCCCGACTACCGCGCCCCCTCCCTCGGCGCCCGCCGCCCCTCCCGCCTGCACGCGATCGAGGAACTCCCCGTCGCGCTCGGCATGTTGCTGGTGGCCGGCGGCGACTACCGCCACGCGGTCCTGGGCGCGGTGAACTACGGCCGTGACTGCGACTCGACCGCGACGATGGCGGGCGCGATCGCGGGCGCCCTCGGCTCATCGCCCCCGGACGACTGGGCGAAGCAGGTCGCGGAGGCCAGCCGCCTGGACCTCTGGGACCCGGCGACCACGCTCACCGAGGTGACCCGGGAGATCTTCGAACGGGACGTACGCCGCCGCCGCGCCCACGAGTCCGCCTTCACCGAGATCGAAGGCCCGAGATGCTCCGACTGACCTGGGTCCAACCCGAAGACCTCCTGGGCCACGAACTCCGCCAGGCAGCGCTGGACGGCCGCGAGGCCTCGGTGATCGCGGCGAGATGGAAGGCGGCGGGCGGCAAGGAGGCCCCCCTCAGCGCAGGCGCCTCCCCGGAACCCCCGTCCAGGTATCTCCGGCAGCTGGCCAAGGACCTGCTGGACGAACTGGCGGATCTGCCGAGCAGGCTGGAGGACCACGAACCGACGGACCTGGCAGGGATCAGACGGCTGTGCCCCGACTGGCCGTCCGGCACCGCCGCCGTACCCCTCGTTCCCTGCTCCCGCTTCGAAGCCGCCTGGCTGGGCCGAGCCGTCGGCTGCCTTCTGGGCAAGCCCGTCGAGAAGCTCCCCCTGGACGCCATCCGTGACCTGGCCAGGTCCACCGGCAACTGGCCCCTGAACACCTACTTCACTGCCCGAGGAGTCCCGTCCGACCTCCTGCGGACCCACCCCTGGAACCGCCGCTCGGCCCCCACCTCCCTCGCCGAGAACATCGACGGCATGCCCGAGGACGACGACCTCAACTACCCCCTCCTCAACCTCCTCCTGCTCCGACGCCACGGCAGGGACTTCACCCCCACGGACGTGGCCGGCCTCTGGCTGGACGAACTCCCCGCCGGCCGCACCTTCACCGCCGAACGCATCGCCTACCGCAACCTCCTCCTCGGCCTGAACCCCCCGCACACGGCCCGCCACCGCAACCCCTTCCGCGAATGGATCGGCGCCCTGATCCGAGCCGACGTCCACGGCTGGACCAACCCCGGCGACCCGGCATCCGCGGCGGAACAGGCCCATCGGGACGCCACCCTCACCCACACCGCCAACGGCGTCTACGCGGCGATGTTCACGGCGGCCACGATCGCCACCGCGACCACCGGCACCCACGACATCCACGCCTGCCTGCGCACCGGCCTGACCGTGGTCCCCGCTGCCTCCCGCCTCTCCCGGGCCGTCCACCACGCGATCCGGCTGGCCCGGCACACCGACGACTTCGACGAGGTCGTGGACGAACTCCACGCCACCTACGCCGACACCCACCACTGGGTCCACGCCATCCCCAACACCGCCCTCATCGCCGCCGCCCTCACCCACGCCGACGGCGACTTCACCGGCTCCATCTGCCGGGCGGTGAGCGGCGGCTGGGACACCGACTCCAACGGCGCCACCGCGGGCAGCATCGCGGGCCTCCTCACCGGCACCCCCGAGCGACTCCCCGACCGCTGGACCACCCCCCTCAAGAACCGCCTCGCCACCTCCGTCGCCGACTTCGACGGCACCGGCTTCGACGCCCTCGCCCACCTCACCCGCCTGGAGGCTTCCCGCCCATGACGCACATCGCCGTACTCGGCAGCACGAACATGGACCTCGTCGCCTACGTCGCCAAGGCCCCGCAGCGCGGAGAGACCGTGACGGGACGGGAGTTCCGCACGATCCCCGGCGGCAAGGGCGCCAACCAGGCGATCGCCGCGGCCCGCGCGGGCGCCACCGTCTCGATGATCGGCGCGGTCGGCAACGACGCGCACGGCACCCAGCTGCGCTCCACCCTCGAACACTCCGGCGTCGACACCGACCACCTCCGCACCGTCGAGGGCCCGTCCGGC
The DNA here is from genome assembly GCF_053592055.1 of Streptomyces sp. NPDC002817. Taxonomy (NCBI): domain Bacteria; kingdom Bacillati; phylum Actinomycetota; class Actinomycetes; order Kitasatosporales; family Streptomycetaceae; genus Streptomyces; species Streptomyces sp. NPDC002817. The sequence continues at coordinate 142,839 of NZ_JBSFUY010000023.1, read as the reverse complement.
ACCGCCCACATCGTCGTCGACGACGAGGGCGGCAACGCGATCGTCGTGATCCCCGCCGCGAACGGCACGGTCGACCACCTCGCCCCCGGCGACGACGGCCTCATCGCCAGCGCCGACGCCCTGCTCCTCCAACTGGAGATCCCCCTGGCCGCGGCCATCGCCGGTGCCGAGGCGGCCCGCGCCCACCGTGTCCGCACCATCCTGACCCCGGCTCCCGCCCAGCCCCTGCCCATCGAACTCCTGGCCGCCACCGACCTGTTGATCCCCAACGAGCACGAGGCGTCCACCCTCACCGGCCGCACCGACCCGCACGCCGCGGCGATCGCCCTCCTCGACGAGGTGCCGGAGGTGGTCGTCACCCTGGGCTCCGCGGGCAGCCTCTACGTGTCCCGCTACGCCGAGCCCTTCACCGTCCCCGCCCCCCAGGTCACCGCCGTGGACTCGACCGGCGCGGGCGACACCTTCGTCGGCGCCCTCGCGGTGGCACTCGGCGAGGGCCGGCCCATGCGCGAGGCCCTGAAGTGGGCGGCCGCGGCGGCGGCCATCTCGGTCCAGCGGGCGGGCGCCTCGGCGTCGATGCCGTACCGCCCCGAGATCGACAAGCAGTGCACGGCATGAAGGTCCCGCACGGCACCGCCCCCCTCAGCGGCCTCCGCGTCCTCGACCTCGCCACCCTCTTCGCCGGCCCCGTCGCCGCCACGATGCTCGGCGACTTCGGCGCGGAGGTCATCAAGGTCGAGCACCCGTCCAAGCCCGACCCCTCCCGTGGCCACGGCCCGTCGAAGGACGGCATCGGCCTGTGGTGGAAACTCCTCGGCCGCAACAAGCGCACGATCACCCTGGACCTCTCCAGGCCGGGCGGCCGGGCCACCCTCCTGCGCCTGGCCGCGACCGCGGACGTCGTCATCGAGAACTTCCGCCCCGGCACCCTGGAGAAGTGGGACCTGGGCTGGGACGAACTCTCCGCGGCCAACCCCCGTCTGATCCTCACCCGCGTGACCGCCTTCGGTCAGTTCGGCCCCTACGCCCACCGCCCCGGCTTCGGCACCCTCGCCGAGGCGATGAGCGGCTTCGCCGCGATCACCGGCGAACCGGACGCACCCCCGACGCTCCCGCCCTTCGGCCTCGCCGACTCCATCGCGGGCCTGGCGACGGCGTACGCGGTGATGACGGCGCTCGCCGCCCGCGACCGCACGGGCGAGGGCCAGGTCGTGGACATGGCGATCATCGAGCCGATCCTCATGGCCCTGGGCCCGCAGCCGACCTGGTACGACCAGCTGGGCTACGTCCAGGAACGCTCCGGCAACCGCTCCGCCAACAACGCCCCGCGCAACACCTACCGCACCGCGGACGGCAGCTGGGTCGCCGTCTCCACCTCGGCCCAGTCGGTCGCGGAACGCGTGCTGCGTCTGGTGGGCCGCGAGGACCTGACCGCCGAGCCGTGGTTCGCCACGGGCGCCGACCGGGCCCGCCACGCCGATGTCCTCGACGAGGCGGTCGGCACCTGGATCGCCGAGCGCACCCGCACGGAGGTCCTGGCCGCCTTCGAGAAGGCGGAGGCCGCGGTGGCCCCGATCCAGGACGTCCGGGACGTGATGACGGACCCCCAGTACGCGGCCCTGGACACCATCACCACGGTCGCCGACCCCGACCTGGGCCCCCTCCGTATGCAGAACGTCCTCTTCCGCCTCTCCGACACCCCCGGCGCGATCCGCTGGACGGGCCGCCCGCACGGCGCGGACACCAAGGAGGTCCTGGCGGAACTGGGCCTGACGGAGAGCGAGTTGGCGAGGCTGCGTGAGGAGGGCGCGGTATGACACCACTCACCTGGCTGTATGTCCCGGGCGACCGCCCCCCGGTGGTGGCGAAGGCCCTGACGGCCGGCGCCGACGTCGTGGTGATCGACCTCGAGGACGCGGTCGCCCCCGACCGCAAGGCCTACGCACGTGACGCCACCGCGGAACTCCTCGCCGAGCCGCAGCCACAGCCCGTCCACGTCCGGGTCAACGCCCTGGACGGTCCCCTCGCGGCCGCCGACCTGACAGCCCTGGCCGCCCTCCCCGGCCTGACCGGCCTGCGTCTCCCCAAGGTGACCTCCCCGGAGCAGATCACCCGCATCGCCGCACACACGGCCCCCACCACCGGAGCCGCCCTCGCCCTGTACGCCCTCCTCGAGACAGCCCTCGGTGTGGAGCGCGCCTACGAGATCGCCGCCGCCCACCCGTCCCTGCGCGGCATCGCCCTGGGCGAGACGGACCTACGGGCCGACCTGGGCGTACGCGACGACCCGGGCCTCGACTGGTCCCGCTCCCGAGTGATCGTGGCGGCCAGAGCGGCGTCCCTCCCTCCCCCACCCCAGTCGGTCCACCCCGACATCCGCGACCTGGAGGGCCTGGCAGCCTCCTGCGCCCACGGCCGCACCCTGGGCTTCCTGGGCCGGGCCGCCATCCACCCCCGCCAGCTCCCGGTGATCGAACAGGCCTACCTCCCCACGGCATGGGAGATCGAACAGGCGGAAACGATCGTGAAGGCGGCAGCGGTGGAACGGGGCGCCCAGGCACTGCCCGACGGCCGGTTCATCGACGCGGCGGTGGTGGCAACGGCACAACGCACCCTGTCCCTGGCCCACCGGATCTGATCCCGTACGACGATGAGGGGCGCCCCCGGATCCAGGGGCGCCCCTCATCGTCGTACGACAGATTCTCAGGTCTTCTTCGCGGACTCCGCCTCGTCCTTGACGTCGTCCTTGGCGTCGTCGTCCGCCGCTTCCGCGGAGTCGGCGTCCTCGGCCTTCTCCTCAGCCGCGGTCTCTCCGTCGGAACCGTCGACCTCGGGCTCCACGATCTCTTCGCGTCCCGGCCGCTTCTTCGCCGACACCACGATGTAGACCACCGCGAGCAGGAACACGACCAGCGCGGTCCAGTTGTTCAGGCGCAGGCCCAGGATGTGGTGGGCGTCGTCGACGCGGAGGTACTCGATCCAGAACCGGCCCACACAGTACGAGGCGACGTACAGCGCGAACGCCCGCCCGTGACCGAGCTTGAAGCGGCGGTCGGCCCAGATGACGAGGACGGCGACGCCGATGCACCACAGGGACTCGTACAGGAAGGTCGGGTGGTAGTAGCCCGGCACCCGGCCGTCCGTCGAGGACGTGATGTGCAGGGCCCACGGAAGGTCCGTCTCCCGCCCGTACAGCTCCTGGTTGAACCAGTTGCCCCAGCGGCCGATCGCCTGGGCGAGGGCGATGCCGGGGGCGATGGCGTCGGCGTAGGCGGGCAGCGGGATGCCTCGGCGGCGGCAGCCGATCCAGGCGCCCAGGGCACCGAGCGCGATCGCGCCCCAGATGCCGAGACCGCCCTCCCAGATCTTGAAGGCGTCCACCCAGTCGCGGCCCTCGCTGAAGTACAGCTCGTAGTCCGTGATCACGTGGTAGAGCCGGCCGCCGAGCAGACCGAACGGCACGGCCCAGACGGAGATGTCGGCCACCGTGCCGACCCGTCCGCCCCGGGCGATCCAGCGCTTGTTGCCGAGCCAGACTGCGACGAAGACACCGATGATGATGCAGAACGCGTAGCCGCGCAGCGGAATGGGGCCGAGGTGGTAAACCCCGTGCGACGGGCTGGGAATGTAGGCAAGTTCCATGGCAGGTCCGACGCTACCGTGCCGGGCGCCGCCCACGGCAGGCAGCCCGGCTACGGGTCCATAACGGGAGGGTCGGAAACTCTTACCCCTTGTTCGCCTCCAGCACCTGCTGCTTCAGCTTCGCCGGGGTCATGGTCTGGTCCTGATAGATGTTCTTGCCGTCGAGGAGGACGGTCGGGGTGCCGGAGAATCCGCCGTTGCTGAAGGCCGCCGCGGACTTCTCGACCCAGCTGTCGTGGGTGCCGTCCTCGACACAGGTACGGAACGTGGTCGTGTCCAGGCCGTCGACCTTCTTCGCCAGCTCGATGAGCTTGCTGTCCTCGGCGAAGGCGTCGTCGGTCTCCTGCGGCTGGTTCTCGTACAGCACGTCGTGGTACGCGGTGAACTTGCCCGCGTCCTGGGCGCAGGCCGCCGCGTTGGCCGCCTTGCGGGAGCCGGAGCCGCCCATGTTGCCGTCGATGATCGTCGCGAGGTGGTACTGCACCTTCAGCCGGCCGGAGTCCGTCAGCTCATGGATCGTCGAGCGGTAGGCGTCCTCGAAGGACTTGCAGGCCGGGCAGCGGAAGTCCTCCCAGATCGTGAGCGTGGACTTGGCGCTCGCCTTTCCGACCGGGATGGCGAGGTTGTCGTCGCCGTTGGCCCCCGAGGGCGCCACGACCGGGCCGTCCGCGGAGTCGCCGGTGTCGTCCTTGCCCGCGTTGGCGGCGACCACTCCGATCACCGCCGCGAGGCCCAGGACACAGACGACGCTCGCACCCACGATCAGCGTCCGCCGTCGCTTCTCCGCGGTCTTCTGCTTCTCTCGCTCGACCGCCAGCCGCTCGCGGGCGGTGCGCTTTCCCTCACGGTTCTTCTCGCTCACACCCGCAGAACGAACCGGGGAGGCGCACCGCGCCTCCCCGGTCCCAGGTCCACCCGTTCGAGTGACCCGTACGAAATGTCCCGCCTGGCTACGGGATGTCACGCCTGCTTGCGCACGCCCTTCGCCAGCTCACCGGCGAGCTCGCGGACGGCCTCGACCCCCGCCTTGTCGTCCGGCGCGTCCAGCATCCGCTTCACGAAGGCCGAACCGACGATCACGCCGTCCGCGAAGCCGGCCACCTCGGCGGCCTGCGCGGCGTCGGAGACCCCGAGCCCGACGCAGACGGCCAGGCCGCTGCCGGTGGCACGGGTGCGCTCGACCAGCTCCTGCGCCTGTGCGCCCACCGACGCACGGGTGCCGGTGACGCCCATGAGCGAGGCGGCGTACACGAACCCGCTGCCCGCCGCGGTGATCTCGGCGAGCCGCGCGTCCTTGCTGCTGGGCGCGACCACGAAGACCGTGGCCAGCCCGTGCTTCTCCGCGTGCTCCCTCCACAGCGCCGACTCCTGCACGGGCAGGTCGGGCAGGATGCACCCGGCCCCACCCGCCTCGGCGAGCTCGGCGGTGAAGCGCTCGACGCCGTAGCGGTCGATCGGGTTCCAGTACGTCATCACGAGCACCGGCTTCCCGGTCGCCTCGTACGCCTCACGCACCGTCCGCATGACGTCGGCGATCTTGACACCGCCGCGCAGGGCGATGTCGTCGGCGGTCTGGATGACCGGGCCGTCGAGGACGGGGTCGCTGTGCGGCAGACCCACCTCGACGACATCGGCACCGCCGTCGAAGACGGCCTTGATCGCCTCGATGCCGCCGTCCACGGTCGGGAACCCGGCCGGGAGATAGGCGATGAGCGCGGAGCGGCCCTCGGCCCTGGCACCGGCGAGGGTGTCCGTCAACAGCTGGATGTTCCCGCTCACTTGGCGTCCCCCTCGATCTCGGCGAGGTCGGCGGCGTCGGCCTCGACCTCGGCGTCGGTGTCGTACAGGCCGAAGTAGCGCGCGGCCGTGTCCATGTCCTTGTCGCCCCGCCCGGACAGGTTGACGATCATCAGCCCGTCCTTGCCCAGCTCCTTGCCGACCTCCAGCGCACCGGCCAGCGCGTGGGCGCTCTCGATGGCCGGGATGATGCCCTCGGTGCGCGAGAGCAGGCGCAGGGCCTGCATGGCCGCGTCGTCGGTGACCGCGCGGTACTCGCCGCGGCCGCTGTCCTTGAGGTAGGAGTGCTCGGGGCCGATGCCCGGGTAGTCCAGACCGGCCGAGATCGAGTACGGCTCGGTGATCTGGCCCTCCTCGTCCTGAAGGACGTAGGAGCGGGAGCCGTGCAGGATGCCGGGCTCCCCCGCGGTCAGGGTCGCCGCGTGCTCACCGGTCTCGACCCCGTGCCCCGCGGGCTCGCAGCCGATGAGGCGTACGTCCGCGTCCGGGATGAAGGCGTGGAAGAGACCGATGGCGTTGGAGCCGCCGCCGACGCAGGCCACGGCCGCGTCGGGGAGCCGGCCGGCCCGCTCCAGGATCTGCCGGCGGGCCTCGACACCGATGACACGGTGGAAGTCACGGACCATGGCCGGGAAGGGGTGCGGTCCCGCGACCGTGCCGAAGAGGTAGTGCGTGCGGTCGACGTTGGCGACCCAGTCGCGGAACGCCTCGTTGATCGCGTCCTTGAGGGTGCGCGATCCCGACTTCACGGCGATGACCTCGGCGCCGAGCATGCGCATCCGGGCCACGTTGAGGGCCTGGCGCTGGGTGTCGATCTCACCCATGTAGATCGTGCACTCGAGGCCGAACAGCGCGCAGGCCGTCGCCGTCGCCACGCCGTGCTGACCGGCGCCGGTCTCGGCGATGACACGGGTCTTGCCCATGCGCTTGGTGAGCAGGGCCTGGCCGAGCACGTTGTTGATCTTGTGCGAGCCGGTGTGGTTGAGGTCTTCCCGCTTCAGGAAGATCCGTGCGCCACCCGCTTCCGCGGCGAAACGGGGGACCTCGGTGAGCGACGACGGGCGACCCGTGTAGTTGAGCAGCAGGTCGTCGAGCTCGCGGGCGAACTCGGGGTCGTGCTTGGCCTTGTCGTACTCGACGGCGACCTCGTCCACGGCGGCGACGAGGGCCTCCGGGATGAACTTGCCACCGAACGCGCCGAAGTAGCCTTCGGCGCTGGGGACTTGACCCTCGGGGTCGGGGATGAAGAACTCGCTGGGCATGCGGAAACCTCACGGTGAGTGGTGTGTGAACAGCACTGATCGCCGTGGGGGCAGGGATGGTCAGTTGACTGCGGGACCGTTGTGGCTGGTCGCGCAGTTCCCCGCGCCCCTGACGGGGCGCTGCCATCGCATGCCGTTCACCTGCCCGGGTTCGTCCCCGATGACGTAGCGCACACGCCTGCCGTGCACCCTGCGTGCGGGCGCGCGGCAGCCACGGGGGCGGCAGCCGCGCGCGAGGCGGGCGTACCTGTCCGTGGGTGTCATGGTGAGCGTCATCGGGGCAAGCCTATCGAAAGATCAACTACGCCCGTGCCGCAGGGCCGGGTGCTCGCCCGCCGCGACCAGGTCGGAGACCGCGGACTTCGGGTCCTTGCCGGTGACCAGGGACTCGCCGACCAGGACCGCGTCGGCACCGGCGTTGGCGTAGGCGATGAGGTCGTGGGGGCCGCGGACACCGGACTCGGCGATCTTGACGATGTGGTCCGGGATCTCGGGGGCGACGCGCTCGAAGGTGCCGCGGTCGACCTCGAGGGTCTTGAGGTTGCGGGCGTTGACGCCGATGACCTTGGCGCCGGCGTCCACCGCGCGCTCGACCTCGTCCTCGTCGTGGACCTCGACGATCGGGGTGAGTCCGATGGACACCGCGCGCTCGATGAGGGATTCCAGGGCGGGCTGGTCGAGGGCCGCCACGATCAGCAGGGCGAGGTCGGCGCCGTACGCGCGGGCCTCCCACAGCTGGTACGACGTGACGATGAAGTCCTTGCGCAGGACCGGGATGTCCACGCGCGCGCGGACGGCCTCCAGGTCGGCCAGCGAGCCGCCGAAGCGGCGCTGTTCGGTGAGGACGGAGATGACGGCCGCGCCGCCCGCCTCGTAGTCCGCGGCCAGCCCGGCCGGGTCGGCGATCGCGGCCAGCGCGCCCTTGGAGGGGCTGGAGCGCTTGACCTCGCAGATGACCTTGACGCCGTCGCCGCGCAGTGCGGCCACGCCGTCCTTGGCCGCGGGAGCCTTCGCCGCGCGCTCCTTGAGCTCGTCGAGGCTGACGCGCGCCTGCCGCTCCGCGAGGTCGGCACGGACTCCGTCGATGATCTCGTCGAGCACACTCACGCGAGCGGCCCCCTTCCAGACGGTTGACAGTTCCAGCGACCAGAGAAAAGAGGTGGTCACTGCGATGGTATCCGGAGGAAGGCGTAGGCCTCGCATCCGGTTGACGCCGGTCCCACTACCTGGACGTTCGCCAATTGATCAAGGGTGCAGCCAGCCACCGAACGGCAGGTTCCGGACAACCGTGAAGACCAGCAGCGATGCGCCGACGGCCCAGAGGTGCACGGGCCCGAGATCGAGCCGCAGCGGTCGCCCGCGCGCGGCACGGACCACCCAGACGGTCCACAGCACGGCGAAGCCCAGATAGCCGAGCACGGCGGGCGCGTTGGCCTGGAGTGCGGTCAGGAAGTCCCCGTGGATGAACGCGTGCGCGCTGCGCAGTCCCCCGCAGCCGGGGCAGTACAGGCCCGTGTGGCGCAGGAGCGGACAGACGGGGTAGTGGCCCGGCTCGTTGGGGTCCACGGCGGCGACGTACGCGAAAGCGCCCGCGACGGCCGCGAGGATCCCCGCGGGCACGGCCAGCCGTCCCGCCCTCGCCGTGTACGGCGTCACCCTGTGACTGTCGGCGTTCACGCCTTGCATTGTGCCTCGCCCGGGCCCGGACACGCGTGAGGGGCGGCACGGGGCCGCCCCTCAGGAAGTCGTACGTGACTGCCGTACGGCGATCAGCTCTCGGTCTGTGCCGAGGTCACGAGCGCCTTGTGCGCATCCTTCGGCATGCCCAGACCCATGGCGCTCATGATCCAGCCGATGATGCCACCGGCGACCACGATCACCATGCCCGCCCAGAATCCCAGCGGCTCGGCCAGCACCATGAAGGCGCCCGCGACGCAGAAACCGATGAAGGCGATAGTGACACCGGTCCAGGCGGCCGGGGTGTGACCGTGGCTGCTGCCCGCCATGACTTGCTCCTCGTTGCTGTAAACGTGTCTGAGCCGGACGCTCAGGATCCATTGTTCCGCACGCACGCGTGCAAAGTGATCGGGGGTGGTCCAACCGACCTAAGGGGTGCGGGGAACTGCGCGACGAGCCACGACGGCGCCGCGGCCTCCTGACGGCCGAACGCGGCACTTCCGCGGAGCGCCTACGCCCCCGTGGGGTCTTCCCCTCGGTCCAGGGCCTTCCACATCTCCTCGGGCCGGTCGGGGTCGGCCGCCTTCGGCCTGCGGACGGGACGCGGCGCACCGTTCCGCTCGTACCGACCGGACATCGCGGGCCACAGCCGCCCGTACCGCAGCGCGAGCAACCCGGCCAGCAGGATCAACGCCCCGCCGGCCACGGCGACATACGGCCAGGCCGTATGGCTCAGCGCGGCGACGGTCGCGGACGCGTCGCCGGACGCCTTCGCGGCCTGCTCGTCGAGCGCGGACGCGTCGTTGACACCGAGCAGCGCCGCCGCGACGATCCCGGCGCCGGAGAGCGCGAGCAGCGCGGCGACCGCGAAACGGCCGGCCTTGCGGACGGCGAAGACGGCGACGAGCGCGGCGAGGCCCACTATGGCGAGGGCCGCGGGCACGCCCGTGACGTCGCTGCCCTTGGCGGTCAGCGGGAAGTCGCCGCCGGCCACGGTCGCGGTGCCCTCCGACCACTGCTGACGGGTCGCGAGCAGCGCCACGGCCGCGCCGAGCGCGCCGGAGAGTAGTGCTACGGCGAGGCTGAGCCGGCCGGCCCTGGCGGGTCCGGCGGCTTCGGAACGGGGGGGAGGAACAGCAGTCACGTAGTCCACTATCGCCCGAACCCCGGGCGAAGTGTCACCCGGGGTTCGTATGAGAAGCGCCCTATTGCCCGAGTCGGTTCGCCGTGTGCACCGCGCGGAGCACCGCGGCCGCCTTGTTCCGGCACTCCTGGTCCTCGGCGACCGGGTCGGAGTCGGCGACGATGCCGGCGCCGGCCTGGACGTAGGCCGTGCCGTTGCGGAGGAGGGCCGTGCGGATGGCGATGGCCGTGTCGGAGTCGCCCGCGAAGTCGAGGTAGCCGACGCAGCCGCCGTACAGCCCGCGCCGGGACGGTTCGAGTTCGTCGATGATCTGCATCGCGCGCGGCTTGGGGGCGCCGGAGAGGGTGCCCGCCGGGAAGCACGCCGTCAGGACGTCGAAGGCGGTCCGGCCCTGGGCGACCTTGCCGGTCACCGTCGAGACGATGTGCATCACGTGCGAGTACCGCTCGATGGACATGAAGTCCACGACCTCCACCGAGCCCGGCTCGCAGACGCGCCCCAGGTCGTTGCGGCCCAGGTCGACCAGCATCAGGTGCTCGGCGCGCTCCTTGGGGTCGGCGAGGAGTTCGTCGGCGAGGGCCTGGTCCTCCTGCGGGGTGGCCCCGCGCCACCGGGTACCGGCGATGGGGTGGACCATGGCCCGCCCGTCCTCGACCTTCACCAGGGCTTCGGGGGACGAGCCGACGACGTCGAAGCCGTCGAAGCGGAACAGGTACATGTACGGGGAGGGGTTGGTGGCCCTCAGGACCCGGTACACGTCCAGCGCACTTGCCGTGCACGGCGTTTCGAAGCGCTGCGAGGGGACGACCTGGAAGGCCTCGCCCGCGCGGATGCGCTCCTTGATGTCCTCGACGGCCTCGCGGAAGTCCGCGCCGCCCCACAGCGCGGTGTACTCGGGGACCTCGGAGGGCGGGAGGACGGCGGGCGGCTGGGCCACCGCGCGGGACAGGTCCGTCTGCATGGCGTCCAGGCGGGCCACCGCGTCCGCGTAGGCCTCGTCGACGCCCGTGTCGAGGTCGTTGTGGTTGATCGCGTTGGCGATCAGCAGGACCGAGCCCTCCCAGTGGTCCATCACCGCGAGGTCGCTGGTCAGGAGCATGGTCAGCTCGGGCAGCTGGAGGTCGTCGCGCTCGCCGGGGCCGATCTTCTCCAGGCGGCGCACGATGTCGTAGCCGAGGTAGCCGACCATGCCGCCGGTGAAGGGCGGCATGCCCTCCTGGTGGGGGGTGTGCAGGGCCTCGATGGTGGCGCGCAGGGCGGCGAGGGGGTCCCCGTCGACGGGGACGCCGACGGGCGGGGCGCCGAGCCAGTGGGCCTGGCCGTCCCTCGATGTGAGGGTCGCGGCGGAGCGCACGCCCACGAACGAGTAGCGGGACCAGGAGCGGCCGTTCTCCGCGGACTCCAGCAGGAAGGTGCCGGGGCGCTCGGCGGCGAGCTTGCGGTAGAGGGCGACCGGGGTGTCGCCGTCGGCGAGGAGCTTGCGCGTGACCGGGATGACACGCCGGTCCGTGGCGAGCTTGCGGAAGGTCTCGAGGTCCATGGCGGCTGACCTTACTGATCCGAGGCGGACACGCCGGAATCGGCGTCCTTGAGCAGCACGTCGACGTCGAAGCAGGTGCGCGCGCCGGTGTGGCAGGCGGCGCCGACCTGGTCGACCTTGACCAGCACGGTGTCGGCGTCGCAGTCGAGCGCGACCGACTTGACCCACTGGAAGTGGCCGGAGGTGTCGCCCTTGACCCAGTACTCCTGGCGGCTGCGCGACCAGTACGTGCAGCGGCCGGTGGTCAGCGTGCGGTGCAGCGCCTCGTCGTCCATCCAGCCGAGCATCAGCACCTCACCGGTGTCGTACTGCTGGGCGATGGCGGGGACGAGCCCGTCGGCGGCGCGCTTGAGGCGGGCGGCGATCTCGGGGTCGAGGTTGCTGGGCTGGGGCGTGCTGGTCATGGGTGCCATTGTGCCGCGCGCCACTGACAAGGCTGGCGTGGTGTCCACTGTGCGGACCCGATGTGCGGTCGTAGGCTGACGGCATGTCGACTTTCGCCAAGCGTGAACGACTTCTGCTCGCCGATCTTCTGGAGACCGCCGGTCCCGAGGCCCCGACCCTGTGCGAGGGCTGGCAGACCCGGGACCTTGCCGCGCACGTGACGGTGCGCGAGCGCCGCCCCGACGCCGCCGGGGGTCTGCTCATCAAGCAGCTCGCCTCCCGTCTGGACAAGGCCATGGAGGAGTTCACGGCCAAGCCGTACGAGGAACTGATCCAGCTGATCCGTACCGGCCCGCCGCGCTTCTCGCCCTTCAACCTCAAGCAGCTCGACGAGGCGTCCAACACGATCGAGTTCTACGTCCACACCGAGGACGTCCGCCGCGCCCAGCCCGACTGGACCCCGCGCGAACTCGACCCGGTGTTCCAGGACGCCCTCTGGACGCGCCTGGAGCGCACCGCCCGCCTGATGGGCCGCAGCGCTCCCACGGGCCTCGTCCTGCGCCGCCCGGACGGCCAGACGGCGGTGGCCCACCGCGGTGCCCCGGTCGTGACGGTGACCGGCGAGCCCTCGGAGCTCCTGCTGTTCCTCTACGGCCGGCAGGACGCCGCGCAGGTGGAGCTGGACGGCGACAAGGACGCGATCGCCAAGCTGCACGAGGCGAAGGAGCTGGGGATCTAGGCGCTACTTCGGGAGCTCGGCGCGGCGCAGATCCCTGACGCACAGGGCCACGACCCCGCCGAGCCCGCAGACCGCCGCGCTGACGACGAACACCGGGCCGGTCCCCCACGCCCCGATGGCCGCGGCGGACAGCGGCATGCTCAGCGGGGCGAAGCCCAGGCTCACCAGACTGGCCACGGCCGTGACCCGGCCCAGGTAGGCGGGGTCGGCCTGTGTCTGCAGCAGGGCCCCGCACATCGCGCCGCTGAGCCCGGCGAGCAGCCCGACCAGCAGGGCCGTGCCGACGGCGACGGCGATGCTCGGCGCCTGGGCGAGGGCCCCGATCGCGACCGAGCCCGCGATGATCGTGTACGCCGCCACCCGCCCCGCGTGCGGCAGCCGCCCGCGGACGGTCAGCAGCAGGGACGCTGCACCCGCGCCGACGCCGAACCCGGCGAGCATCCAGCCCATCCCCGCGGCGCCCCAGCCGCGCTCGTCGGCGAGGAGGGTCAGCCCGACGTTGAGGGGGCCGACGAAGCCGAGGTCGCCCAGGGCGATGGCGAGCATCAGCGGGGCGAGGACACGGTGGCCGCGGATGTAGCGCAGGCCGGCCGTCAGATCGCTCCAGGCGGTGCCCTGGGCCCCGGGCGCCCTGTCGTCGGCGGGCACCTCCCGGATGCGTACGGAGACCAGCAGCGGCACGGACACGGCGATCAGCAGCCCCGCGAGGCCGAACGCCGCCGCCGAGCCGCCGAACGCCACACCGAACCCGCCGAGCGGTCCGCCGACGACGCTCGCGAAGCGGATGCCCAGGCCCCGCATGCCCTGCACGCGCGCGAGCTGGTCGCGTGACGTCACGCGCGCGGGGAGGGCGCCCACGGCCGGCACGAACACCGCGTCGACGGCGCCGAAGACCAGGGCGAGCACGGCCAGCGGCCACAGGCCCGGGCTGGTGAGGAACAGCAGCACCGCCACCGCCAGCACGGCCGCGCAGCGCACCACGTCGCTCCCGATGACGACCCTGCGCGGCCCGAGCCGGTCGGCGATCACTCCCCCGCCCAGCATCAGGACCGCCCGCGGCAGCGCACTGGCCGCCATCACGAGGCCGGCCTGCGAGGGGCTTCCGGCCTGTACGGCGGCCCAGGACAGGGCGATGTAGTAGACGCTGTCGCCGACCATCGAGGAGGTGTAGGCGGCGAGCCAGCGCAGGACGTTGCCGTCGCGGTGGGCGGGCCGGGGGGTGACGTCGGGCGCGGATATGAGCGTGGCGGGCACGGAACCGGGTCCTCTCAGGCGCGGAACGGGAACGCGTACGTGTGCACCGCGACGTTCTCGCGGCCCTCGGTGTCGCCGGCGGCGTCGGCGGCCCGGCCCTGCTCGTCGTACTTGTGAAGCAGCGCGAGCATCTCCTTGTTCAGCTCGGCCAGTTCGTCCGCGGTGAGGCGGAGTGCGGCTTCGGAGGACTCGGCCGTCCGGTTCCACTCGTGGCTCCAGTGGGCGCGTTCGTCGAGCCAGCGGCGGTACATGTCCATGCGCTGCTCGGCGAAGAGCCTGCTGGCCGCGGTGTGCGCGGCCGCCCCCTCGGGGGCGTCGCGGAAGTCCTCGTCGCGGATGCTCACGCCGTCCGAGGCGGGCTGCCACCACCGCTCCCGGCCGTCCGCGCTCTGCGGCCGGGCCTCTTCGATCAGGCCGTGCTCGGCGAGCTTGCGCAAGTGGTAGCTGACCAGCGAGACGGCCTCGTCGACCGCCTCGGCCAGCTGCGAGGCGGTGGCGACACGGGCCAGGGTCAGATTCCGGTACAGCCTCATCCGCAACGGGTGCGCGAGCGCCTTGAGGGTGCCCACGTCCGTGATCCGCCGGTCCCGTTCCTTGCCTGTCATGCCTCCACCGTAGATACGAAAGAAAAGTTGCGCAATGAATTTTGCGCAACTTCTCTTTCGTATCTGTCCGCAAGTAAGCCCCGACCACCAGGTGCCCGGGGCTTACCTCAACGCCTCACACAGATCACCGCACGGGGTGTCCGGCCCCCCGCAACGCGTCCTTCACCTCGCCGATCCGCAGATCCCCGAAGTGGAAGACCGACGCCGCCAGCACCGCGTCCGCCCCCGCCTCGATGGCCGGAGCGAAGTCGGCGAGCTTGCCCGCACCGCCGGAGGCGATCACCGGAACCGTCACGTGCTTGCGGACGGCGGCGATCATCTCCAGGTCGTAGCCGTCCTTCGTGCCGTCCGCGTCCATCGAGTTGAGCAGGATCTCGCCCGCGCCCAGCTCGGCGGCCCGGTGCGCCCACTCGACGGCGTCGATGCCGGTGCCCTTGCGACCGCCGTGGGTGGTGACCTCGAAGGCGCCCTCGGGTGTGCGCCGCGCGTCCACCGACAGCACCAGGACCTGGCGCCCGAACCGCTCCGCGATCTCCTTGATCAGCTCGGGGCGCGCGATGGCGGCCGTGTTCACGCCCACCTTGTCCGCGCCCGCCCGCAGCAGCTTGTCCACGTCCTCGGCGGTGCGCACACCGCCGCCGACGGTCAGCGGGATGAAGACCTGCTCGGCGGTGCGGCGCACCACGTCGTACGTGGTCTCGCGGTTGCCCGACGAGGCGGTGATGTCCAGGAACGTCAGCTCGTCGGCGCCCTCGGCGTCGTACACCTTGGCCATCTCGACGGGGTCGCCCGCGTCGCGCAGGTTCTGGAAGTTGACGCCCTTGACGACCCGGCCGTTGTCCACGTCCAGGCAGGGGATGACTCGTACGGCGAGGGTCATGCGGACACTCCGGGTTCTCCGCCGGGGCGGAATGCCTCCACCTCGACCTCGACGACCAGGCTGGGGTCCACGAAGCCGGAGACGATGATCATGGATGCGGCGGGCCGGACGGCGTCGAACAGCTCCTTGTGAGCGCGTCCGACCTCGTCCACGTCCCGGCCGTGGGTGAGGTACATGCGCGTACGCACGACGTCCGCCGGGCCGAGTCCCAGCTGCTCCAGCGCCGCGAACGCGACGTTGAAGGAGTTGACCGTCTGCTCGAACGGACCGCCCCCGGCGATCTGGCCGTCCACGATCGACGTGCAGCCGGAGACCAGCACCAGGCCGTTGGGCAGCTCCACCGCGCGGGAGTACCCGAAGGCCTCCTCCCAGGGCGCGCCGGTCGAGACGCGTCGCAGATCGCTCACTCGGCCACCGCCTCCAGGGCCTCTTCCAGCGTGAACGCCTTCGCGTACAGGGCCTTGCCGACGATGGAGCCCTCGACACCGAGGGGTACCAGCTCGGCGATGGCCCGCAGGTCGTCCAGCGACGAGACGCCGCCGGAGGCGACGACCGGCCGGTCCGTGGCCGCGCAGACGTTGCGGAGCAGTTCCAGGTTCGGGCCCTGGAGCGTGCCGTCCTTCGCGATGTCCGTGACGACGTACCGCGCGCAGCCCTCCTTGTCGAGGCGCTCCAGCGTCTCGTAGAGGTCGCCGCCGTCGCGGGTCCAGCCGCGGCCCTTGAGGGTCGTACCGCGTACGTCCAGGCCGACCGCGATCCGGTCGCCGTGCTCGGCGATGATCCTGGCGACCCACTCGGGGGTCTCCAGCGCGGCGGTGCCGAGGTTCACTCGGGTGCAGCCGGTGGCGAGGGCCGCCGCGAGGGAGGCGTCGTCGCGGATGCCGCCGGACAGCTCCACCTTGATGTCCATCGCCTCGGTGACCTGGCGGACCAGGTCCCGGTTGTCGCCGGTGCCGAACGCGGCGTCCAGGTCGACGAGGTGCAGCCACTCGGCGCCCGCCCGCTGCCAGGCGAGGGCGGCTTCCAGCGGGGAGCCGTACGAGGTCTCCGTGCCGGACTCGCCGTGCACGAGGCGGACGGCCTGGCCGTCACGGACGTCCACGGCGGGCAGGAGTTCGAGCCGTGAGGGGTTCGAGGGCATCAGAGGGTTCCGATCCAGTTGTTCAGCAGCTGCGCACCGGCGTCGCCGGACTTCTCGGGGTGGAACTGCGTGGCCCACAGGGCGCCGTTCTCCACGGCGGCCACGAAGGGCTTGCCGTGCGTGGACCAGGTCACGAGCGGTGCCCGCATCGCCGGGTTCGAGGTCTCCAGGGTCCAGTCGTGGACGGCGTAGGAGTGCACGAAGTAGAAGCGGGCGTCCGCCTCCAGGCCGGCGAACAGCTGGGAGCCGGCCGGCGCGTCCACGGTGTTCCAGCCCATGTGGGGCACGATGTCGGCCTGCAACGGCTCGACCGAGCCGGGCCACTCGTCGACGCCCTCGGTCTCCACACCGTGCTCGATGCCGCGCGCGAAGAGGATCTGCATGCCGACGCAGATGCCCATGACCGGGCGCCCGCCGGAGAGCCTGCGGTCGATGATCCAGTCGCCGCGCGCCTCCTTGAGGCCCTTCATGCAGCTGGCGAAGGCGCCGACACCGGGCACCAGCAGGCCGTCGGCGTTCATGGCCTTGTCGTAGTCACGCGTTATCTCGACCTGGGCCCCGGTGCGTGCGAGGGCCCGTTCGGCGGAACGGACGTTGCCGAAGCCGTAGTCGAAGACGACTACCTTCTTGGCGGACGCGCTCAATTCCACACCTCCAGCCTCATGACGCCCGCGACGAGGCACATCGCGGCGCCGATGGAGAGCAGCACGATGAGCTGCTTCGGCATCCCCTGCTTGACGAAGGAGTAGATCCCGCCGGCCAGGAAGAGGCCGACGACGATCAGGACGGTCGACAGCCCGTTCACAGCGCGCCCTTCGTGGACGGGAGGATGCCGGCCGCGCGCGGGTCGCGCTCGGAGGCGTAGCGCAGGGCCCGGGCCAGCGCCTTGAACTGGCACTCCACGATGTGGTGCGCGTTGCGACCGTACGGCACGTGCACGTGCAGCGCGATCTGGGCCTGGGCGACGAAGGACTCCAGGATGTGCCGGGTCATCGTGGTGTCGTACTCGCCGATCATCGGCGCCATCTTCTCGGGCTCGGTGTGCACGAGGTAGGGGCGGCCGGACAGGTCGACGGTGACCTGGGCGAGGGACTCGTCCAGCGGGACCGTGCAGTTGCCGAAGCGGTAGATGCCGACCTTGTCGCCGAGCGCCTGCTTGAAGGCGGCGCCGAGGGCGAGGGCGGTGTCCTCGATGGTGTGGTGCGAGTCGATGTGCAGATCGCCCTCGGTCTTCACGGTCAGGTCGAACAGACCGTGGCGGCCGAGCTGGTCGAGCATGTGGTCGTAGAAACCGACACCCGTCGACACGTCGACCTTGCCGGACCCGTCGAGATCGATCTCGACGAGGACCGAGGTCTCCTTCGTCACCCGTTCTACGCGGCCTACGCGGCTCATGCGCTCTGCTCCTTCTTCAGTTCACGGACCGCGTCGAGGAACGCGTCGTTCTCTTCGGGGGTTCCGGCGGTGACCCGCAGCCAGCCCGGTACTCCGTTGTCCCGGACCAGGACACCCCGGTCGAGGATCTTCTGCCACCCGGTGTGGGAGTCGTCGAACCGCCCGAACTGCACGAAGTTGGCGTCCGACGCCGTGACCTCGTACCCGATCGCCAGCAGCTCGGTGACCAGCCGGTCCCGCTCCGACTTCAGCTGCTCGACGTACTTCAGCAGCGTGTCGGTGTGTTCCAGGGCGGCCAGGGCGGTCGCCTGGGTGATCGCCGACAGGTGGTAGGGCAGTCGTACGAGCTGTACGGCGTCGACGACCGCAGGGTGTGCGGCGAGGTAGCCGAGGCGCAGGCCGGCCGCGCCGAAGGCCTTCGACATCGTCCGGGAGACGACGAGATTCGGCCGACCTTCGATGAGCGGCAGCAGCGAGGCGCCGTGGCTGAACTCGATGTACGCCTCGTCCACCACGACCAGCGACGGCTTGGCAGCCTGCGCGGCCTCGTACAGGGCGAGGACCGTCTCGGCCGGGACCGCGGTGCCGGTGGGGTTGTTGGGCGTGGTGATGAAGACGACGTCCGGCCGGTTCTCGGCGATCGCCTTCTCGGCGGCGGCGAGGTCGATCGTGAAGTCCTCGTTGCGCGGACCGGAGATCCAGCCGGTGCCGGTGCCGCGCGAGATCAGCCCGTGCATCGAGTACGACGGCTCGAAGCCGATCGCCGTTCGGCCCGGTCCGCCGAAGGTCTGCAGCAGCTGCTGGATGACCTCGTTGGAGCCGTTGGCGGCCCACACGTTGGCCAGGCCCACCTCGTGACCGGACGTGTCCGTCAGGTACCTGGCGAGCTGCGTGCGCAGTTCTACGGCGTCCCGGTCCGGGTAGCGGTTGAGGTTCCGGGCCGCCTCGCGCACCCGCTCGGCGATGCGCTCGACCAGCGGCTCGGGCAGGGGGTAGGGGTTCTCGTTGGTGTTCAGCCGTACCGGGACGTCCAACTGGGGCGCGCCATAGGGGGACTTGCCGCGCAGTTCGTCCCGTACGGGGAGATCGTCGATGCCAGTCACTTGCCTTCAGGAACCTTCCAACCGAACCGAGCCTTGATCGCCGCCCCGTGGGCCGGCAGGTCCTCCGCCTCCGCCAGCGTCACCACGTGATGCGCCACGTCGGCCAGCGCGTCCTTGGTGTAGTCGACGATGTGGATGCCGCGGAGGAAGGACTGCACCGACAGCCCGGAGGAGTGGCAGGCGCAGCCGCCGGTGGGCAGGACGTGGTTGGACCCGGCGGCGTAGTCGCCGAGGGAGACCGGCGCCCAAGGCCCGATGAAGATCGCACCGGCGTTGCGGACCCGATCGGCCACCACGGCCGCGTCGGCCGTCTGGATCTCCAGGTGCTCGGCGCCGTACGCGTTGACGACCCGCAGCCCCTCGTCGATGCCGTCGACGAGGACGATCGCGGACTGCCGGCCCTCAAGGGCGGGAACGATCCGCTCCTCGATGTGCTTGCTGGCCGCGACCTGCGGCTCCAGCTCCTTCTCGACCGCGTCCGCGAGCTCCACGGAGTCGGTGACCAGCACGGCCGCCGCGAGCGGGTCGTGTTCGGCCTGGCTGATCAGGTCGGCGGCGACGTGCACCGGGTCGGCCGTGTCGTCCGCGAGGACCGCGATCTCGGTCGGGCCTGCCTCGGCGTCGATACCGATCTTGCCGGTGAAGTAGCGCTTGGCGGCGGCGACCCAGATGTTGCCGGGGCCGGTGACCATGGTGGTGGGCGCGCAGGACTCGGTGCCGTACGCGAACATCGCGACGGCGGTCGCGCCACCGGCGGCGTACACCTCGTCGACGCCGAGCAGCGCGCACGCGGCGAGGATCGTCGGGTGCGGCAGGCCGCCGAACTCCGCCTGTGCCGGGGAGGCGAGGGCGAGGGACTCGACGCCGGCCTCCTGGGCCGGGACGACGTTCATGATCACGGAGGACGGGTAGACGGCCCGCCCGCCGGGCGCGTACAACCCGACCCGGTCGACCGGCACCCACTTCTCGGTGACGGAACCGCCGGGCGCGACCTGGGTCGTGTGGGTGCTGCGACGCTGCTCGCGGTGGACGAGGCGGGCGCGGCGGATGGACTCCTCGAGGGCCGCGCGCACGGCCGGGTCGAGGGATTCCAGCGCGTCACTGATGGCCTGGGCCGGGACCCGTACGGATTCCAGCCGCACTCCGTCGAACTTCTCGGCGAAGTCGATCAGCGCCGCGTCGCCCCGATGATGCACGGCCTCGCAGATCGGACGCACCTTCTCGAGGGCGGCCTGAACGTCGAAGTCGGCTCGGGGCAGCAGGTCGCGCAGGGCGGGACCCTCGGGGAGGGCGTCGCCGCGCAGATCGATTCGGGAGATCACGGGGTCAATTCTCTCAGACCGCGGTTCGGCGTCGTTCGGGCATTCCAGTGGCTGATACGCAACCTGGAAGATCCCCCTCACGTCTAGCGTTCAGGGCGTCACCGAGCGGGCATGACCGGCATGAACAGTTGTGCGAAACGAGTGAGCGAGTGAGAGGGACGGAAGAGCCGTGACCGACGGGGCCGGCATCCGGGACGGGGACCTGCCGGACGATCTGACCGCCGCCGAGGCCGGGATGTGGCAGGCCTTCCGCAATGGCAGCGTGTACGACCTGAGCAGCGGCGACTCGGTCGTCGACGATCCCCACGGCGGGCATCCATGGGGACCCGAGCGGACCGTGCGGGCCCGGATCGTGTGCTGGCTGCTCCTCGACGGACCGCCCGCGCTCGCGGGCCGGGTGTCCTCCCTGAAGCTCAGCGGGGTGCAGATCAGCGGCACGCTGGAGCTGGCCGGAGGCATCGTGGTGCCGTACGTGGAGATGCGGGGCTGCCGTTTCGAGCGGGACGTCCTGATGCCGGAGGCCCGCTTCACGACCATGCGGATGGTGGACTGCTCGGTGCCGCGCCTGGAGGCGGCCCGCATCCACACGGAGGGCGACCTGCACCTCCCGCGCTGCCGCTTCCACAACGGCGTACGGCTGACCGACGCCCACATCGGCACCGACCTGCTGCTCAACCAGGCGATCGTCTACCGGGACCGCAGCGGCCGCTCGATCGCCGCCGACGGCATGACCGTCGGGCAGGATCTCCAGGCCGAGCTCCTCGAGTCGCACGGCGAGCTGAGCCTGCGCAGCGCCAAGATCGGCGTCTCGCTGAGCCTGCGCGGCGCGAAGCTGGCCAACCCGTACACACGGCTCGCACTGAACGCGCCGCAGCTGACCGTCGAGCGCTCGATGTACCTGACCCCGGCGGGCATCGGCAGCCCGCTGCTGAGCGGGGCGACTCCGGCGCGCGGGACGCGTATCCAGCGGTTCACGTGCGAGGGCGGACTGCGCCTGGACGACGGGCGGTTCGGGGACGCCCTCGACTTCGAGCGGGCGCGGTTCACGCTCACCGACGACCAGGAGGTGTCGCTGCGCCGCATCCAGACGCCCGAGCTGCGCTTCCTCGGGGAACGGCCGGCGCGCGGCACGGTCGTGCTGTCGGGGGCGCGTGTGGTGAACCTGATGGACCGCACGGACAGCTGGCCGGGTCCTGGGCGGCTGCACATGGGCGGCTTCAGCTACGAGAACCTGGTGCCGCGGGGGCCGTTCCCGCTGGCCGAGCGGCTGGAGTGGGTGACCGCGGCGACCGCCGAGTACAACCCGGAGCCGTACGAGCGGCTGGCGACCGTGCTGCGGTCCGGCGGCGAGGACGAGGACGCGCGCGAGGTGCTGCTCGCCAAGCAGCGCCGCCGCCGCGAGACGCTGCCACCGGCCGCCAAGCTGTGGGGATACGCGCAGGACTGGACGGTCGCCTACGGGTACCGGCCCGGGCGGGCCCTGGTGTGGATGGCGGTGCTGTGGGCGGCGGCCTCGCTGGCGTTCGCGCACGCGAACCATCCGCCGATCAAGAGCGGCGAGGCGCCGTACTGGAACCCGGCCCTGTTCGCCCTCGACCTGCTCCTGCCGGTCATCGACCTGGGCCAGGTCGGGTTCTGGCAACTCAGGGGCGGCTGGCAGTGGCTGGCCGCGGTGATGATCCTGCTGGGCTGGATCCTGGCGACGACGGTAGCGGCCGGGGCGACACGGTTGCTGCGGCGGAGCTAGGCCGCCGGGCACAGCGATGAAACAGTTGTTGAACAGTAAACTCTTTACCGATTCTTGACCTACCGCCGTACAACTTTCCGCACTTTGCCCGAAACCTCTGGCGCATCCCCGACCAGCGGCTTTTCAATGGTCGACACCATGGCTCTGCTGCCTCCTTTCGTCCGCTCCTCAAGGACGACCAGGACCCCCCTCCAGCATCCCGCCGTCGAGCTCCCGGCCGACGACGAGGTGCTCCTCGACGCGCCGGACGACCGCCTGGGCCCCGCCCTCGTGGCCGCCGGGCAGGGCACCTGGCGGACCGCGTCCCAGCTGCTCGCCGCGACCCGCGAGAGCGCCGCGTGGGAGAACCGCGACCGGTACGCCGTACGTCTGGCGTCCTTCGCGCAGTCGCGTGCCGAGTGGTTCGAGGACTGGCGTAAGGCCGCCCCGCACGACCCGGACATGCTGCTGGTCGGCGCCCAGCTCGCGGTGGCCCGCGCCTGGCAGTCGCCGGCCAGGGCGGAGCTGCTGCGCGAGGTGAGCCCGCTGATCACGGCCGCCGCGCGCGGCGACGACCGCGATCCGGTGCCGTGGCGGATAGCGCTGGACCACGCACACGGCTCGAACGCCGGGCACAAGTACTTCGAGGAGTTGTGGGAGGCGGCGATCCGCCGCGCCCCGCACCACTACGGCTGCCATGCGGCCGCCATGCGCTACCTCGCCGACAGCTGGCACGGCTCCCACCACGAGTGCTTCGACTTCGCGGAGACGGCCGCACAGGACGCCCCCGCCGACTCCCTCGTCCAGGCGCTGCCGACACGTGCCGCCCTCGCCTATCTGACCGACGGTTGCGGACCCGACGTACCGCACGAGCGGCTCGACGCGGCGGCGGACCGGGCGATCGCGCTGTCGGCCCGTTTCCCGGCGGCCGACCCGTGGCCGGCGGAGATGCGGAACAAACTGGCCTACGTCCTGTCCCGCCTGGGCCGCTGGACGGACGCGCTCGAACAGGTGAGGCTCATCGGCCCGTACGCCACGTCGTTCCCCTGGGACCAACTCTCCGACGACCCGCTGGGCCGGTTCCTGGAACTGCGCGAAGAGGTCCGCCTGCACGCGGCCTCCGGACATCCACGGAGTGGGCACACGGAACGTGCACACTCCGGCGACCATTAGGCTTCTGCGCCGTGACCACCGTCCGTCTTCCCCTCTTCCCTCTGAACTCGGTTCTGTTCCCGGGGCTGGTGCTGCCGCTGAACGTCTTCGAGGAGCGCTATCGCGCCATGATGCGCGAACTGCTCAAAACCCCCGAGGACGAATCGCGCCGCTTCGCCGTCGTGGCGATCCGCGACGGCCTCGAGGTCGCCGTGAGCTCCCCCGGTATGCCCGACCCGACGGCCCTGCCCGAACGCGGGCCCGCGGCGGGCTTCGGCGCGGACCCGATCAAGGCGTTCCACGGCACCGGGTGCGTGGCCGACGCGGCGACGATCCGGGAGCGGGAGGACGGCACGTTCGAGGTGCTGGCGACGGGCACCAAGCGTGTGCGCCTGCTGTCGGTGGACGCCTCGGGCCCGTTCCTGACGGCGGAGCTGGAAGAGCTCCCGGAGGAGCCGGGCGAGGGGGCGGGCGCGCTGGCGGAAGGCGTCCTCAGGGCCTTCCGCCAGTACCAGAAGCGTCTGGCGGGCGCCCGCGAGCGCTCGCTCACGACGGGTTCGGAGCTGCCGGACGAACCCTCGGTGGTGTCCTACCTGGTGGCCGCGGCGATGATGCTGGACACCCCGACCAGGCAGCGCCTGCTCCAGGCTCCCGACTCGGCGTCCCGCCTGCGCGACGAGCTGAAACTCCTTCGCTCGGAGACGTCCATCATCCGTAACCTGCCGTCGTTGCCGGCGTCGGACCTGACGCGCGGTCCGACGAGCCTGAACTGAGCCGGGGCCCTGAATGGCGAAGAAGTCGAAGAAGCAGCAGTCGGGCGGCACGCCCGCGACGGTGGCGCTGACGGCGGCGGGCGTGGAGTACACGGTCCACGCCTACGACCACGACCCGAACCACCCCTCCTACGGCGAGGAGGCGGCCGAGGCGATGGGCGTCTCCCCGGAGCGCGTCTTCAAGACGCTGGTGGCCGACGTCGACGGTGCCCTGACGGTGGCGGTGGTCCCGGTCGCCGGCCAGCTGGACCTGAAGGCGCTGGCCACGGCGGTCGGTGGCAAGCGCGCCGCCATGGCCGACCCGGCCCTGGCCGAACGCACCACGGGCTACGTCCGGGGCGGCATCTCCCCGCTGGGCCAGCGCAAGAAGCTCCCGACGGTCCTGGACGCCTCGGCCTCGGCCCACCCCACGATCTGCGTCTCGGCGGGCCGCAGAGGCCTGGAGGTCGAGCTCACCCCCGAGTCCCTCTCCGAACTGACCGAAGCGACCCTGGCCCCCATCGGCCGTGCCTGACCCCTCGACGCGGCCGAGTTCCTCGGCTAAGCACGAGGGACATGTCGAAGAAAACGCGCAAGCGGAAGTGGCGCACGAAAAAGGGCCGAGCAAACCACGGCAGGCGACCGGCATAGAACCAGGCATCTCAGCCCGTCCGGCGTTTGAGGACAAGGCCCGCCGACAGCGGGGGGTCTGGGGGCGCAGCCCCCAGGGACGGGACGGGTGGGGGCGGCGGGGGCGAAGAAGCCCTCGCCGCGACCACCGCCCTCCGAAGCCCTACACCGACGGCGCCCCATGAGGCCCGTACGGCCCCTGCTGCGGATACGGCTCAGGATCCCGCGGCCCGAACAGCGCCGTGAGCCCCAGATGCACCACCAGCGCCCCGAGCGGCCACGCCAGCCACGCCCCCTTCGCCTCCAGCTTCAACGGCGCCGAGAACGTGCCCCCCTTGCCCACGGACTTCGCATGGGCGATCACATCCTGCGCGGGCCCCAGCCAGATGCCGACCCGCCAGGCCAGCAGCGACCCGAGGAGCCCCCCGACACCCAGCGCCACGACCAGCGGCACACCACCGCGCCGCCGCACCAGGAACACCACGAGCGCACTCACGAGGCCGAACGCCAACCCCAGCAGAGTGAACGTTCCGTCGACCCCGATGGCCTGCTCCCCCTCGGTGTCCCCGAGGTAGACGACCCAGCTCTTGTCGACGACGTCCCCGACCAGCGGCACATGCGGAGCCAGCCACCACCACAACACCCCGAGCAGCACCCCGCCGACCGCCATGGCGACAGCGACGACGACGGCCTCGATCACTTCGGTCGTCATTCCGGGACCGTCGTACGCGGCCTCATGGGGCGCGGGAGCCATGTACCCGGCGGCAGGCGACTGCCACGCGGCGTGCGGGGGCTGTTCGTGCGGCGGCGGGGGCGGAGTCAACGGTGCGGTCACCCTGACATCGTGCCAGGCCCGCCTGTGCGGCGCGTCACCGGACGGCCGCCCGACGGTACGCCCAGGTGGCG
This sequence comes from Streptomyces sp. NPDC002817, assembly GCF_053592055.1. Taxonomy (NCBI): domain Bacteria; kingdom Bacillati; phylum Actinomycetota; class Actinomycetes; order Kitasatosporales; family Streptomycetaceae; genus Streptomyces; species Streptomyces sp. NPDC002817. The sequence goes on along the minus strand of NZ_JBSFUY010000023.1, from coordinate 117,788 downwards.
ACGGCCAGCGACACGACGCCCACGACCCCGCACACGGCGAGGTCACCGAGCACGAACGCCCAGTCGGGATCCGGTCCGAACGTCCGCGCGAACGCCTCCACGCCGTATGTCGACGGCAGCAGATCCCGCAGGAACCGCACCGCCTCCGGCATCCGGTCGGCCGGCAGCACCCCGAGCAGCAGCGCCGCGGACATCCCCAACTGCCCGAGCACCGTGGCCAGTTCCGGCCGCGGCGCGAGCAGCCCGAAGGCCGCCCCCAGCCCCGCGAGGGCCGCACCCGCCAGCGGGATCACGGCGACGAGCACCCACAGATGCGCCAGCGGCAGCCCGAACAGCACACACCCGAACACCGCGGTCACCACGGTCCCCGGCACGGTGAAGGAGGCGTACGCCCCCGCGGCCCCGAGCACCACGGCGGCCGGCGGCACCGGCAGCGTGGCGTAGTGGTCGAGCCCACCGCTGGCCCTCAGCTGTCCGAAGTACTGCGCGAGCAGGTTCAGCGCGACGAAGGCCACGACGAGCACCGACGACCCCGCGACCACGGCCTGCGCCTCTGCCCCGCCGTCCACGACCCCGCGCATCAGGACCATGATCCCGACCGACTGGAAGGTCGCCACGAACAGCAGCGGGATGCGCGCCACCCGCGCACGGGACAGCTGCGCCCGGTACACGGCCACGAGCGACGGCCACAGCCGCGCACGCGGCCCGAGCTCGGCCGCGCCGCGGGCCGTCTCCTCGACGGCCCGGGCGCTGCCCGGCAGAACCTCGGCGGGTACGACACTCACGTGGCGCTGCTCCCTCTCACAGACGGGTTCACTCCGGCGTTCGTCCTGTTCCGTACGGATGCTACGGCCCGCGCACTCAAGCCCGGCTCAAGGTCCCGCATCGCGCTCATGCCTTCACCAGCCCCTGCTGCGCCGCCCCGCCGAGCGCCAGATAGACGTCCTCCAGGCTCGGCGTGGCCAGGGTGAAGTCGTCGAGGGCGGCGAACGCCGCTCCCCCGGTCACCGTCGCGACGACCGCCCGCGCCTCCTCGGGCGCGAGCCGCAGCGTCCAGCGGCGCCCGGAGGCGACGGCCCGGTCCTGGAGCGCGGCGACCTCGGGGACGTGCAGCGGAGCGGCCTCGCGCCACACGAGGTCGACCCGGACCTCCCCGGCGACCTGCTCCTTGAGCCCGACGGGGGTGTCGCAGGCGATCACCTTGCCCTGGTCGAGGACGGCGACCCGGTCGAGGACGGTCTCGGCCTCGATGACGTTGTGGGTGACGAGCAGTACGGTCGTCCCGCGCTCGGCCCGCCGCCGGTCCACGGCGGACCAGACGGCCCGTCGCGCGACGGGGTCCATCGCGGTGGTCGGCTCGTCGAGCACCAGCAGCGGCCGCTCCCCGACCAGCGCGGCGGCGAGACACGCCAGCCGCCGCTGGCCACCGGAGAGTTTGTTGATGGCCCGTCCGGCGAGCGGTGTGAGCCCCAGTTCGTCGAGTACGGCGTCCCGCTCGGCCCGCGCCGCCCGCGCCTCGAGTCCGCGCAGTCGCCCGGTGGTCTCGGCGGCGAGCGAGACGGTCAGTTCGTCCAGGGCGGTGGACTCCTGGCCGAGATAGGCGAGGATCCGCGCGGCCCGCTCCGGGTGCCGCACGATGTCGTGGCCGAGGATCTCGACGCTGCCCCGGTCGGGCCGCATCAGCCCGGTGAGCTGCCGTACGAGGGTGGACTTGCCGGCGCCGTTCGGTCCGAGGAGTCCGAAGATCTCGCCGCGCCGGATGTCGAGCCGCACATCGTCGGTGGCACGTACCTCGGGGGTCGCGGGAACCCCGCGCCGGCCGCGTACCGCCGGATAGGTCTTGGTCAGCCCGCGCACCGCGCACACGACATCGTCACCGTGCCGAAGTGCCTGTGCCGCGCGCGTACTCACAAGGGACGAGAGTACGGGGTCGGGAAGCTCCGCTCGCCCTTGGGGGCGGCGTATGTGCCGTTTCACTCCCCCGCGGGAGCGTGCTCGGCGGCGGTCCGTACGTCGATCTCGCGCCAGAACCCGGCACGGATGGCGTAGCGGTCGTGCTCGTCGATCTGGTCGTCCTTGTGGGCGAGCAGTCCGAACCGGGCGGCGTACCGCAGCAGCTCACCGTCGATCCGGTGCGGGACGCGCGGATACATGCCCGAGAGCTTCTGCAGATGGCCCTGGTCGCCCAGCCGCTCCATCCAGCGCCGCGCGAAGACCTGCCCCACCTCGAACGGATCGCCGCCGACGGTGGTGATGTCCTCCTCGCGGTCCGCCCATCGCTGCTCAGCGCTGGTCAGCTGGGCGAGGGTGGGCATGGAGGCGACCTCGGCCGGCTCGGCGGCGCCGCCGGGGCGGTCGACCCAGCCCTTGTCGGAGGACCAGCGCAGGGTCGCGTTCGCGGGCTGCTGCGGCTGGGCGCCGGGACCGCGCAGGGCGGCCAGGTCCTTGGGGGTGGGCACTCCCTTGGGCGCGGGCACCCGCTCCTGGGTGCCGTTCTCCGAGGCGGCGGGGGCGTGGTCGCTCTCGTCGGCGGACCGTTCGGCCGCCGCGGCGAGTGCGGAGTCGGGCAGCGGCGCGGACAGGATCGCGGCGATCTCGGGACGCGGCGCGGGCGGCGGCGCGCAGATCCCGCCGAGCTCCTTGGCGCGTACGGCCTTGGTGATCCACGTGCGGTCCAGGACGCGCCGCTCGTCGGCCTCGGCGACGAGGTCCTCGGACTGGTTGTAGTCCCCGTCGGCGGCCTGGACGGCCCACAGGTGTACGGCGACGCCGTGCTCCTTGGCGGCCATCATGCCCGGCAGCAGATCGCCGTCGCCGGTGACGAGGACGATGTCGGAGCAGGCGCGGTTGCGGGCCAGCTCGGTGAGCTCGGCGTGCATGGCCGCGTCGACGCCCTTCTGCGCCCAGCGTCCGTCGCTGCGGGTCAGGGCGCCCAGCCGGACGGTGACCCGGGGCATCACACGCAGCCTGCGGTGCTCGGGCTGGGGGACGCGGTCGGGAGCGCCGTCGAACCAGTAGATGCGCAGCAGGGGGCGTTCGGTGTCCGACTCGGCGCGTTCGCGCAGGCCGTGGATGAGGGCGGTGTGATCGACGGTGATCCGGGATCGCGAGGGTTCCCCGGCAAGGAGGGAGGCGGCGGCGCCCAGCAGATACCCGGCGTCCACCAGGACGATGCATCGGTCCACGCGACTCACCCTCTTCCGAGGCGGTTTACTTCGGACTTCCTTCGAGTCTGCCCGACCGCGCGGAGGTTAACGGCCGGAACTCGATCTTCGGCGTGGCGTTTCGGAACATCGCGGGGCGACAAGCCCTGTCACGGACGGTAATTATCCGAAATGCGTTCTTTGTCAGCGTATGTGAATCTGGTCCCGGCCCTGGCCCCTAGATCCCCCTCAGGAGGCAGATCACCATGGCCAAGAACAAGAACCGTGACCGCAAGCAGCCGCAGTCCGAGCGTGGTCAGCAGGAGGCCCAGCAGTCCTCGATGGAGGCGCAGGCCGAGCAGCGCATGACCCAGGTGACTCCGGGTGACATGGCCCGCAAGGGCAAGCAGAAGCGCTTCGGTCACAACTGACATCTTCATAACGGGTCGTTGAGACCCAGGCACACAGAGAGGGCGTACCCCGTGCACGGGGTACGCCCTCTCGACATGCCCTATCCCGCCAGGCAGGACGGGCCGAGCAGCACCTTCAAGTCGCCGAAGAGCGCCGGGTCCGGCTTCACCCGGTGCCGGTCGAGGCGCAGGACCGTGGTCTTCGTCGGGCCCTGGAGTCTGATCCGGACCTCGCTCTCGCCCTTGTGGTGGGTGAGGATCTCACCGAGGCGGCTGATCATCGGCGGAGTGACCCTGGTGGCCGGGATGGTGAGGATCACGGGCGCGTTGGTGCCCGCGTTGGACAGGTCGGGGACCTGGAGTTCCATCGCCACCAGCCGGGGCACGTCCTCGCGCTTGTCGAGGCGGCCCTTGACGAACACCACGGCGTCCTCGACGAGTTGGGTCGAGACGAGCTGGTAGGTCGCCGGGAAGAACATGCACTCGATGGAGCCGGCGAGGTCCTCGACGGTGGCGATCGCCCAGGCGTTGCCCTGCTTGGTCATCTTGCGCTGGAGGCCCGAGATGATGCCGCCGATGGTGACGACCGCGCCGTCCGCGTGCTCACCTCCGGTGAGCTGGGCGATGCCCGCGTCGGCCTTGTCGGACAGCACGTGCTCCAGGCCGAAGAGCGGGTGGTCGGAGACGTACAGGCCGAGCATCTCCCGCTCCTGGGCGAGCAGGTAGGCCTTGTCCCACTCGTCGGTGGTGAACTCCACGTCGAGTCCGAAGCCGGGCTCGCTGGTCTCCTCCTCGCCCATCCCGCCGAAGAGGTCGAACTGGCCCTCGGCCTCCTTGCGCTTGACCTGCACGACGTTGTCGATCATCGGCTCGAAGTGCGCGGTGAGGCCCTTGCGGGTGTGCCCCATGGTGTCGAAGGCGCCCGCCTTGATCAGCGACTCCGTGGTGCGCTTGTTGCAGGCGACCGCCTCGACCTTGTCGAGGTAGTCGGGGAAGGAGGCGTACTTCCCCTTGGCCTTGCGGCTCCTGATGATCGACTCGACCACGTTCGTACCGACGTTGCGCACCGCTTCGAGGCCGAAGAGGATCACGTCGTCGCCCTGGGCGGCGAAGTTGTGCACCGACTCGTTCACGTTCGGAGGGAGCACCTTGATGCCCATGCGCCGGCACTCGTTGAGGTAGACGGCGGACTTGTCCTTGTCGTCCTTGACGGAGGTGAGCAGTCCGGCCATGTACTCGGCGGGGTGGTTGGCCTTGAGGTAGGCGGTCCAGTACGAGACGAGGCCGTACGCGGCCGAGTGCGCCTTGTTGAAGGCGTAGCCGGCGAAGGGGACCAGGACGTCCCACAGGGCCTTGATCGCCTCGTCGCTGAAGCCCTTCTTCTTGGCGCCCTCCTGGAAGAGGACGAAGTTCTTCGCCAGTTCGTCGGGCTTCTTCTTGCCCATCACGCGGCGCAGGATGTCGGCCTCGCCGAGCGAGTACCCGGCGATGATCTGGGCGGCCTTCTGCACCTGCTCCTGGTAGACGATCAGGCCGTAGGTGACCGCGAGGACCTCTTCGAGGGGCTCCTCGAGCTCCTTGTGGATCGGGGTGATCTCCTGGAGCTTGTTCTTGCGCAGCGCGTAGTTGGTGTGCGAGTCCATGCCCATCGGGCCCGGACGGTAGAGCGCCGAGACGGCGGAGATGTCCTCGAAGTTGTCGGGCTTCATCAGACGCAGCAGCGAGCGCATGGGGCCGCCGTCGAACTGGAAGACGCCGAGGGTCTCACCGCGCTGGAGCAGTTCGAAGGTCTTGGGGTCGTCGAGCGGCAGGGCCAGCAGGTCGAGGTCGATGCCCTTGTTGGACTTCACCATCTTGACGGCGTCGTCCATGATCGTCAGGTTGCGCAGGCCGAGGAAGTCCATCTTCAGCAGGCCGAGCGACTCGCACTGCGGGTAGTCCCACTGCGTGATGGTCACACCGTCCGTGTGCCGCACCCAGATCGGGGCGTGGTCGACGATGGGCTCGCTGGACATGATCACGCCGGCGGCGTGCACACCCATCTGCCGGACCAGGCCCTCGACGCCCTTGGCGGTGTCGATGACCTTCTTCACGTCCGGTTCGTTCTCGTACATCGCCCGGATCTCGCCGGCCTCGCTGTAGCGCGGGTGCGAGGGGTCGGTGATGCCGTTGAGGTCGATGCCCTTGCCGAGGACGTCGGCGGGCATGGCCTTGGTGAGGCGGTCGCCCATGGCGTACGGGTAGCCCAGCACGCGCGCGGAGTCCTTGATGGCGTTCTTGGCCTTGATCTTGCCGTAGGTGCCGATCATGGCGACCTTGTCGGCGCCGTACTTCTCGGTCACATACCTGATCACCTCGACGCGCCTGCGCTCGTCGAAGTCGATGTCGACGTCGGGCATGGAGACGCGCTCGGGGTTGAGGAACCGCTCGAAGATCAGGCCGTGCGGGATCGGGTCGAGGTCGGTGATGCCCATGGCGTAGGCGACGATCGAGCCGGCCGCGGAGCCTCGGCCGGGGCCGACCGCGATGCCGTTCTTCTTGGCCCACATGATGAAGTCGGCGACGACGAGGAAGTAGCCCGGGAACCCCATCTGGATGATGACGTCCATCTCGTACTCGACCTGCTTCTGCCGGTCCTCGGGGACGCCGCCCGGGAAACGGCGCTCCATGCCGAGGCGGACCTCCTCCTTGAACCAGGTGACCTCGGTGAAGCCCTCGGGGATGTCGAACTTCGGCATGAGGTTCTTCGCCTCGAACATGCCGGAGGTGTCGATCTGCTCGGCGACCAGGAGGGTGTTGGCACAGCCCTGCTGCCAGGCGTCCGAGGAGTCGACGGCGTACATCTCGTCCGTGGACTTCAGGTAGTAGCCGGTGCCGTCGAAACGGAAGCGGTCCGGGTCGGAGAGGTTCTTGCCGGTCTGGATGCACAGCAGGGCGTCGTGCGCGGTCGCCTCGTGCGCGTACGTGTAGTGCGAGTCGTTGGTCACCAGCGGCGGGATGCCGAGCTTCTTGCCGATCTCCAGGAGTCCGTCGCGGACCCGGCGCTCGATCTCGATGCCGTGGTCCATCAGCTCCAGGAAGTAGCGGTCCTTGCCGAAGATGTCCTGGTACTCGGAGGCCGCCTTCAGCGCCTCGTCGAACTGGCCCAGGCGCAGGCGGGTCTGGAGCTCGCCGGAGGGGCAGCCGGTGGAGGCGATGAGACCCTCGGACCACTGGGAGATGGTCTCCTTGTCCATCCGGGGCCACTTCTGCAGCCAGCCCTCGGCGTACGCGTCCGAGGACAGCTTGAAGAGGTTGTGCAGACCGGTCGAGTTGGCCGCCCAGATCGTCTTGTGGGTGTAACCGCCCGAACCGGAGACGTCGTCCCGCTTCTGGTGCGGCTGGCCCCACTGGATCTTGCGCTTGTTACGCCGGGACTCGGGGGCGACATAGGCCTCGATCCCGATGATCGGGGTCACCCCGGCCTTCTTCGCGGTGTGGAAGAAGTCGTACGCCCCGTGGAGGTTGCCGTGGTCGGACATGGCGATATGGGTCATGCCCATCTCGTTGCACGCGTCGAACATGTCCTTGAGCCGCGCGGCACCGTCCAGCAGCGAGTACTGGGTGTGGACGTGCAGGTGCGTGAACGGCGGCTTTGACACGGTTCGGCCTCCATGGAAAACGGTCGGCGACAGGCGGACGGACAGTTCGGGGGACAGCGTCGAAGTCTATGCCTCGGCACTGACACTCCGAGGGCTGCCCCGCGTACCTTCACAGCGAGGGTTTCGCGGGCACTTTCGTCCGGCCCCGCCCGTTGAGACGACAGAAACGCTGTCGTACACATGCACCAGGAGGCACCCAGCGATGTCGGTACCGCAGCTCAACGACGAGCCTCGCGGCGAGGAGATTCTCGCCGTCTTCGACACCGCCTTCGGCGAGCTCCTGGCCGCCGACCCGGCCGCGTTCCGAGTGAAGTTCCGGAAGATGGCGGCCTCGGCGTTCGCGTTCTACCGGGGTACGGCGTGCCTCTTCTACAACGACCTCGACTCGGACAAGCGGGGCGGCCCGTACCTGGACGAGCGCACCTCGCGCGTGTGGATCCACGGCGACCTGCACGCCGAGAACTTCGGCACGTACATGGACTCCACCGGCCGGCTGATCTTCAACGTCAACGACTTCGACGAGGCGTACGTCGGCCCCTTCACGTGGGACCTCAAGCGCTTCTCCGCCTCGATCGCCCTCATCGGGTACGCCAAGGCGCTCAGCGACGAGCAGATCACCGAGCTCGTCAAGGTGTACGCGGCCGCCTACCGCGAGCGCATCCACGCCCTGGCCACCGGCGCCAAGAGCGACGAGGTGCCGCCCTTCACCCTGGACACCGCCGAGGGCCCGCTCCTGGACGCGCTGCGCGACGCCCGCTCGCTGACCCGCTTCAGCCTCCTGGACTCGATGACCGAGATCCGCGACTTCGAGCGCCGCTTCGCGCCGGGCGGCGGCTCCATCGAGCTGGACGCGGCCACCCGCTACAAGGTGCTCGCCGCCTTCGACGGCTATCTGGAGACGCTGCCGGAGACCTCACTGACCCGCCCGGACTCGTACCGGGTGAAGGACGTGGTCGGCCGCCGCGGCATCGGCATCGGCTCGGCCGGTCTGCCGTCGTACAACATCCTCCTGGAGGGCCACAGCGACGCCCTCGAGAACGATGTGGTGATCTACATCAAGCAGGCCCAGACCCCGGCCGTCTCCCGGCACATCACCGACCCGGCGATCCGTGACTACTTCCAGCACGAGGGCCACCGCACGGTGCTCTCGCAGCGCGCCCTGCAGCAGCACGCCGACCCGTGGCTGGGCTGGACCGAGCTGGGCGGCTCGGGTCAGCTGGTCGCGGAGGTCTCGCCCTACGCCGTCGACCTGGACTGGGGCGACATCGACGACCCGGAGGAGATCGCGGCGGTCGTCGCCGACCTCGGCCGGGCCACCGCCACCATGCACGGGGCCGCGGACGACCAGTCCGGCGAGTCCCTGGTGCCGTTCTCGACCGAGCGGGCCATCGACGCGGCCATCGCGGCCGACGAGGACGGCTTCGCGGACCTGCTGGTCTCCTTCGCCCACGACTACGGGGCACGCGCGCGTACCGACCACCAGATCTTCGTGGACCTGTTCCGCAACGGCCGCATTCCGGGCCTCTGACCGAATCGATCGATAACGATAGGGCCGCTCACAGGGACCCTTTAGGGGTCCCTTACAGGCCCGCGTGACACACTCTCCTCCGCTATGGACATATCCGGGACCCGACTGCGAGCGCTCCGCGCGGCGCTGTTCACGGCACTCGTCGTGACACTCAGCACCGCGTCGCACGTGCTGCTGTCCCGGGTCCCGCTGCCTCTGAACACGGTGGCCCTCGTCGCGGCCGCCGTGTTCGTCCTCGCCTACGCCCTCGCCGGCCGCGAGCGGAGCTTCGGGCGGATCGCCGCCCTGCTGGTGCCGCTGGAGCTGGCCGCCGACACCGTCCTCACCGCCGGCCAGCACGTCTGTTACGGCGCGGCGGGCGGACCGGTCACCGGTCCGCTGCGCTCGGTCGGCTGGGACGTGTTCTGCGGTGACGGCAGCAGCGTCGGCAGCCCGCTGGCCCGTGTGACCGGCACCGACACCGACCGCCTCGCGGGCGCCCTCGCCCACGCCGACCCGCAGGCCGCCTGGCTGCTGCTCGGCGCGCACATCGGCGTCGGCCTCCTCGCCGCCGCCTGGCTGCGCCGCGGCGAGCGCGCCCTGGCCCAGCTGGTCGGCGCGGTGACGGCGACCACGTTCCGGCCGCTCCTGCTGGCCGTCGCCGCGGTGGCGGTACGACGGACCCCGGCGACCCGCGCCCCGCGGCACCCCGGTCGTCGTACGGCCGTCGTCCGCGACCGGATCCTCGTGCACTCCCTGGGACGGCGTGGACCGCCGTGCTCGGTCGCTGTCGCCTGACCGGACAGCACCCGAGCACCACCAGTCCCCCCCATGCATCCCGCACACGAGGTGTGCGCGTCCCCTTACGGAGATCACCCATGAGCAAGCGGAACAGCCAGGCGTCGAAGACGGCGGCCCGTGAGCGGCTGCGCCAGGAGCGCGAGCGCCAGGCCAAGAAGGACAAGATCAAGCGGCAGGTCATCGTCGCCTGCTCCCTCGTCGGCGTCCTCGCGATAGCCGGCGGCATCAGCTACGCGGTCGTCCAGGGCAACAAGCCGGACTACTGGGAGGCCGCGAAGGACGACAAGCTCGTCAAGCCGGCCAACACCACGGGCACGAACGGCACGACCGTCACCATCGGCAAGACCACCGCCAAGAAGACCCTCGTCATGTACGAGGACCCGCGCTGCCCCGTCTGCGCCTCGTTCGAGCAGACCGTCGGCTCGACCGTGGACAAGGACGTCGAGGACGGCAAGTTCAAGATCCAGTACGTCGGCGCCACCTTCCTCGACAACGGCCTGGGCGGCGAGGGTTCGAAGAACGGGCTCAGCGCGCTCGGCGCGGCGCTCAACGTCAGCCCCGAGGCCTTCCTCGAGTACAAGACCGCGATGTACTCGACGAAGTGGCACCCGGAGGAGTCCGACGACAAGTTCAAGGACGACGCCTACCTCATCAAGATCGCGAACACGGTCGACGCCCTGAAGGACAACAAGACGTTCCAAAACGCCGTGAAGAACGGCACCTACGACAAGTGGGCGCTGGAGATGTCCAAGACGTTCGACGACAGCGGGGTGACCGGCACCCCGACGCTGAAGATGGACGGCAAGGCGCTGACCGGTTCCGACGGCAAGAACGCGCCGATGACGGTGGCCGACTTCAACACGGCGCTCGAGGCGGCCCTCAAGGCCTGACCGACCGTCATCCGAAGAGCGGGCGAACTTTTACCGGTTCGCCCGCTCTCGTTCATACCGATCAGTAACCTGATCGGTCGTGACCAGTAGATTCAGAGCATCCGAGCGTCTCAACTCCCTGTCACCGCGCCGCCGTACGGTGGTCAAAGCCGCCGCTGCCGGCGCGGTACTGGCCGGCCCCCTCGCCGCCGCGATCCCGGCCCGCGCCGCCGAGGCCCCCGCCTTCCTGCACGGTCTCGCCTCCGGCGACCCGCTCCCGAACGGCGTCCTGCTGTGGACCCGGGTGACGCCCAGTGCCGGGGCGATACCCGGCTCCGGGCTCGGCCCGGACACCGAGGTCGGCTGGGTCGTCGCCAAGGACAAGGCGTTCACCGACGTCGTCGCCAAGGGCACCACGACCGCGACCGCCACCACCGACCACACCGTCAAGGCCGACATCCGCGGCCTGGAACCGGCCACCGACTACTGGTTCCGCTTCTCCGCGGGCGGCACCGACTCCCCGGCGGCGCGCACCCGCACCGCGCCGGCGGCGGACGCGGCCGTGACGAACCTCCGCTTCGGCGTGGTCTCCTGCGCCAACTGGGAGGCCGGCTACTTCTCCTCGTACCGCCATCTCGCGGCCCGCGGCGACCTGGACGCCTGGCTGCACCTGGGCGACTACATCTACGAGTACGGCACCGGCGAGTACGGGACGCGCGACACCGTCGTACGCCCGCACGCGCCGGCCCACGAGATCCTCTCGCTGGCCGACTACCGCACCCGGCACGGCCGTTACAAGACCGACCCGGACCTTCAGGCGCTCCACGCGGCCGCTCCGGTCGTCGCCATCTGGGACGACCACGAGTTCGCCAACGACGCCTGGTCGGGCGGCGCCGAGAACCACACCGAGGCCACGGAGGGTGCCTGGGCCGCGCGTCAGGCCGCCGCGAAGCAGGCCTACTTCGAGTGGATGCCGGTGCGCACGGCGATCGCCGGCACCACCTACCGGCGGCTGCGCTTCGGCAAGCTCGTCGACCTGTCGCTCCTCGACCTGCGCTCGTTCCGCTCGCAGCAGGTGGCCGTCGGCAACGGCTCGGTCGACGACCCGGACCGTACGCTCACCGGGCGCGCCCAGCTCGACTGGCTGAAGGCGGGGCTGAAGTCCTCCGACACCACCTGGCGGCTGGTCGGCAACTCCGTGATGATCTCGCCGTTCGCCATCGGCTCGCTCTCCGCGGACCTCCTCAAACCGCTCGCCGAGCTGCTGGGCCTGCCGAAGGAGGGGCTCGCCCTCAACACCGACCAGTGGGACGGCTACACGGACGACCGCCGCGAGCTCCTCGCCCATCTGCGCTCCCACGCGATCCGCAACACCGTGTTCCTGACCGGCGACATCCACATGGCGTGGGCCAACGACGTGCCGGTGAACGCCGGGACGTACCCGCTGTCCGCCTCGGCCGCCACGGAGTTCGTCGTGACCTCGGTGACCTCCGACAACCTCGACGACATCCTCAAGGTCCCCGAGGGCACGGTCACCGCGCTCGCGGCCCCGATCATCCAGCTCGCCAACCGGCACGTCCACTGGGTCGACACGGACCGCCACGGATACGGCGTCCTGGACATCACCGCCGAGCGGGCGCAGATGGACTACTACGTGCTGTCCGACAGGACGAAGGCGAACGCGACCTCGTCCTGGGCCCGTTCGTACCGCACGCGCAGCGGCACGCAGAAGGTCGAGCGGACGTACACCCCCGTGTAAGTCTCCTTCTGGCCAACGGCGGGTGGTGCGGGCCGCGTTCGTCCACGCAAGCGCCACTCGCCCGGCCAGAAGGCACAGGCTGAGCATGTACACGTAACCTCCCGGGCGGCGGCCAGGAAGATCTCTGCGTCCGCTCTCCCCGACGCATCCGGCAGGAGTCAGCATGCGTGCACTTGCCCGGATATCCCCCCTTGTGCGCAGACGCTTTCTCGGCACGGCCGTTGTGGCCGGAACCCTGGTGCTCACTCCCCTGTCGGCACCGACCGGAGTCGCGGCGGCCCAGGCTCCGGCCGCCGACTGCGCCGACACGGACACCCACACCGCGGCCCGCGAGGCCCGCCCGGCGCACGGCGGGACCGTCGCCGAGCCCAACGAGATCAGCGCCGCGAAGGCCCAGTCGATGGACGCCGATCTGCGCACCAAGCTCGACGAGCTGCCGTCCTCCGGCAGTCGCAGCCTCGCCGCGGCCGCCTCGACGACCATCCCGGTGTACTTCCACGTCATCCACGACGGGACGACCGGCCGGCTCGGCTCCTCCGACATCAGCGCCCAGCTGAACGTCCTGAACGCGGCCTACGCCGGCCAGGGCACCGGGAACGTCGACTCCGGCTACCGGTTCACGCTGGCCGCCACCGACTACACCGACAACGCGGCCTGGTACAACGTCGGTTACGGCTCCACGGCGGAGAAGGCGATGAAGACCGCCCTGCGCAAGGGCGGCGCGAACGCGCTCAACGTCTACACCGCCAACCTCGGCGACGACCTCCTCGGCTGGGCCACCTTCCCCAGCTCCCACAAGTCCAGCCCCTCGATGGACGGCGTCGTCCTCCTCGACGAGTCCCTGCCCGGCGGCTCGGCCACCAACTACGACGAGGGCGACACCGCGACCCACGAGGTCGGCCACTGGATGGGGCTGTACCACACCTCCCAGGGCGGCTGTAACGGCAAGGGCGACTACGTCGACGACACCCCGGCCGAGAAGAGCGCCGCCTACGAGTGCTCGGTCGGCCGCGACACCTGCACCGACAAGACGGGTGTCGACCCGATCCACAACTTCATGGACTACACGTACGACGACTGCATGTACCGGTTCACCTCGGGTCAGGTGACGCGGATGCAGCAGAACGGGGCCGCCTACCGCGCCGCGGGCTGACCCTAGAGGGATTCCAGGAAGCCGAGCGCCACCCGCCAGGTGGCCTCGGCGGCCTCCTCGTCGTAGTCCGGCAGGTCGGGGTCGGTGTAGAGGTGGCCGGCCCCGGCATATCTGTACACCTCGACGTCGGCGCCGGCCCGGCCCATCTGCAGATACCAGGAGCTCAGCCAGTCGTCGGTCTCGAACTGGTCCGGCTCGGCCACATGCAGCTGGACCGGCAGGTCGTCCACGGACGCGTTGGCCGCGATGTCCGAGGTGCCGTGCAGAAGCAGCAGCCCGCGCGCCTTGTCGTCACCGAGGGCGAGGGTCTGCGCGACGGAGGCGCCGAACGAGAACCCGGCGTACACCAGGCCCCGCTCCGAGTAGGCCGCGGCGGCCAGCACGGCCCGCTTGAGCAGTTCGTCCTTGCCGGTCCGCTCCTTGAACTCCATGCCCTCCTCGACCGTCTCGAACGTATGCCCCTCGAAGAGGTCCGGCGTCCACACCTCGTGCCCGGCGGAGCGCAGCCGGTCGGCGGCCTGGCGTACGGCGGGCCTCAGGCCGTAGGTCGAGTGAAAGAGCATGATGTTCATGAGGCCATGGTGCCAGCCGGGTACGACAGTGCCGTTCCGCGGCCGTACCCACATCGCCGCCGAAGTCACATGTTCATGTCCGCCCCGGGCCGGTTAGGTTCGGGGACATGGAGAACGTACTCCGCCCGCTGATCGTGATCGGTGGCTCGGTTCTGCTCACGCTGGTCATCGGCTGGGCCACGGACCTGCTGCTGCGCAAGGCCGACGAGCGGCACAACGAGACCCCGCTGTGGGGTCTGCTGCGCCGTGGCCGCATCCCCTACCAACTCGTGATCTGCGCGGCCCTGCTCAGAGGTTCCTACGACGAGGCACGGCTGCTGCGGGAGCACCGGGTCGGCATCGGGCAGGCCCTGACGCTGGTGCTGATCGGGGCGACGGCCTGGCTGGTGATCCGGATCGCGGCCGCGGTCGTCGAGACGACGTACACGCGCTACGCGCGCGCCAGCCGCGACCCGGCCCGGGTCCGCCGCGTGCGCACCCAGGTGACGCTGATCACGCGGGTGGTCGCCGCCGTCGTCGGTGTGGTCGCGGTCGCCGCGATGCTGCTGACGTTCCCGCCGATGCGCGCGGCCGGCGCCTCGCTGCTGGCCTCGGCCGGCATCCTCGGCATCGTCGCCGGTGTCGCGGCGCAGTCCACGCTGAGCAACATGTTCGCGGGGCTGCAGATCGCGTTCGGCGACATGGTGCGCATAGGGGACACGGTCGTCGTGGACGGCGAATGGGGCACGGTCGAGGAGATCACGCTGACCTTCCTGACCGTGCGGACGTGGGACGAGCGCCGGATCACGATGCCCGTCTCCTACTTCACGTCGAAGCCGTTCGAGAACTGGTCGCGCGGCGGTGCCCAGATGACCGGCATCGTCTACTGGCATCTGGACCACTCGGCGCCGATGGAGGCGATGCGCGAGAAACTCCGCGACATCCTCCGCGGCTGCCCCGCCTGGGACGGCCGCGCCTGCGACCTGACCGTCACGGACTCCACCCCGAACACCATGCAGGTGCGAGCCCTGGTGACCGCCAAGGACGCGGACGACATCTGGACGGTCCGGGTCACGGTCCGCGAGCGCATGATCCAGTGGCTGTCCGAACAGCACCCGCACGCCCTGCCCCGCGTCAACACCGCGGACGCGTCCCTGCCACCGGGCACCAACGGCAACCGCCCGTCCCCCTCCCCGGACGGCACCCCCCGCCGTGCCCACGAGCCCCCGAGGACCGGCCGCTGACGGCCACTCACCGACCCCGCTCGGCACCCCCGTTGACCTGCACGATCTGCGAGGTGACATGCCCGGCGCCCGGCGAGGCCAGCCATTGCAGGGTGCCGGCGATGTCCCCGGGCGTCCCGGCGCGACCGTTCGCGGTGTCGGCGACGAGCCGTGCGCGCCGGGCGGGGTCGATGGCCGCCCCGAAGAACTCGGTGTCCTCGATGTAGCCGGGCGCGACGACGTTCACGGTGATCCCGCGCGGTCCGAGCTCCCGGGCCAGGTCATGGGCGTACGGATGCAGTCCGGCCTTGGCCGCCGCGTACGCCCCGCTGCCGGACCCCCGGTAGGCGGCGATGGAGCTGACGAACAGCACCCGCCCGCCGGACTCGGCGAGCCGGTCCTTCAGTGCCTCGGTGAGCAGCGCCGCGGTCAGCAGATTGAGCCGGAAGTTGACGGTCCAGGCGTGCGCGACGGCGTCCAGCGGATCGTCCCCGGAAGCGGGCGGTTCGAGCTGCCCGGTCCCGCCCGCGCTGTGGACCAGCACATCCACGGTCCCCAGCTCCCGGGCGACGAACCCGGCGACCTCACGCACCTGCGCCGTATCGCTGAGATCGGCCGCGTACGTCAGCGCCCCCGGCACCCCGGCCTTCTCCAGCACCTCGGCCCGCCGCCCGAGCAGCAGCACCCGATCCCCGTCCGCCGCGAAGGCCTGCGCCGCCGCGAGCCCGATCCCCGTACCGCCACCACTGATCACGATGTTGCGAGACATGCCCCCACCCTAGGAAGGGCCGCCCGCATCGTCGCCGCCCTTCACACGATTGCCATACGACGGACAGATCACCGCAGGCTGCGCACGTCGAGGTGTCTCAGCACCCGGTCCACGACCTCGGGATCGGCTCCCGGCTCACTGCGTGCCGCCAGCACCTCGTGCCGCGCGGCGCTCATCATCTCGCCCTGGATCCGCCGGATCCTCCTCAGCCGCTTCACCCGCTGCTCGTGCGCCTCCCGCCGCTCCTCGTCCGCCATGTCCGGGCTGATCCGCACCCCGATCTCGAACGCCCGCCGCAGCAGCTGCTCGGTCAGCTCCTCCGACAGCTCCTCGACCTCCTCGATCTCCTTCAGCCTGCGTTTGGCCGCCTTGGCCGCCCGGATCGCCAGCGTCTTCTCGAACTCCTTCTCCCGCTCGGTGTCGGCCTTCACGCCGAGCTTCTTCACGAGCCAGGGCAGGGTCAGTCCCTGGAGCACGAGGGTCGCCATGATGACGCCGAACGCGATGAAGACGATCTCGTCCCGGTCGGGAAAGGCGGACCCGTCGTCGGTCTTCAGCGGGATCGCCAGGGCCAGCGCCACGGACGCCACCCCGCGCATCCCGGACCACCACATGACGACGGTCTCCCGCCAGGTCATCGGGATCTCCTCGTCGTAGTCCTGCTTGGCGTGCAGCCGCTTGGCGACCCAGGTCGCGGGCAGCAGCCACAGCAGCCGTACGAGGACGACGACCCCCACGATCGCGGCCGCCCAGCCGAGCATCTCGCCCCACCGCCCGGACGCGGTCCGGATGGCGTTGTGCAGTTCGAGCCCGATCAGCCCGAAGGCCACGCCGGTGACCAGCGTGTCGACGATGTCCCAGAACGCGTGCCCGGCGAGCCGTGTGAGCACGTCGTCGGCGTCGGTGGCGTACTCGGCGAGGAAGAGGGCGGTGGTGAGCACGGCGAGCACCCCGGAGCCGTGCAGCTCCTCGGCCAGCACATAGGAGGCGTACGGCACGAGGAGGGTGAGGCCGATCTGCAGGGTCGCGTCGTCGAGCAGATCCATGAGCTTGTTGGCGCCCCAGCCGAGGGCGACGCCGACGACGACGGCGACCACGGCGGACAGCACCAGGTCCAGGCCGGCCCGCCAGGGCGAGAACGTGCCGCTGACGGCCGCGGCGATCGCCACGTGGTACAGCACGATCGCCGTCACGTCGTTGAAGAGCCCCTCGCCCTCCAGGATCGACACCAGTCGGCGCGGCAGCCCGAGCTGCCCGGCGACGGCGGTCGCCGCGACCGGGTCGGGCGGTGCGACCAGCGCCCCGAGGGCCACGGCGGCGGCGATCGGCAGCCCCGGCACGATCGCGCCCGCGACGACGGCCACACACAGGGTGGTGACGAACACCAGCGCCACGGCGAGCAGGAAGATCGGCCTGATGTTGGCCGCGAACTGCCGCCAGGAAGTCCGCCGTACGGCGGCGTAGAGCAGCGGCGGCAGCAGGAGCGGCAGGATCAGCTCCGGCGAGATCTCGACGTTGGGCACGAAGTCGAGCAGCGCGAGGACGATCCCGAGCAGGGTCATCAGCACCGGTGCCGGCAACCCGACCCGGTCCCCGACCGGGACGCTCACCACGGCCCCGAGCAACAGCACGAACAGCAGGGCCAACTGATCCACGGTCAGGACTCCGATGAGCTCTGGGGCGTTCGGACGACAGACCTCAAGCCTGCCACGCCACGGTTCTCACCAGCGTTTCGGCACCCTGTGTCACAGAGCGCACTCCGCGCTACAGAGCGCGCCGCATCCCCTGGTGCGCTATCCCCGCCTCCAGGTACTCCGGCCCGTACGCCTCGTACCCCAGCCGCTCGTAGAACCCCAGCGCATGTGTCTGCGCGTGCAGATCCACCGCCGCCAGCCCCAGCGCGCGTGCCGCGTCCTCGATGCCCCGCACGAGCGCGACACCGACCCCCAGGCCGCGCGCATCCTGGGTGACGGCGAGCCGCCCGAGCGATCCCAGCGTCAGGTCACCGCCGACCTTGTCCGCGGCGGGAGAGCCGTACAGCAGCCGTCCGGTGCCCAGCGGCACCCCGTCGTCCCGCACGGCCAGCACGTGCACGGCGACGGCGTCGTACGCGTCGTACTCCAGGTCCTCCGGCACTCCCTGCTCGGCGACGAAGACCTCCTTGCGCACCGCGAAGCACAGCTCGCGGTCGGCGGGGTCCTCGGCGACCCGGACCGCGTACGACGGCAGGCTCATCCGTACGTCTCCTCGCGGACCTGGTCCAGGGCCTTCTGCAGGTCGGCCGGGTAGTCGCTCTCGAACTCGACCCACTGTCCGTCCCCGGGGTGCTCGAAGCCGAGGCGGACGGCGTGCAGCCACTGGCGGCTCAGGTGCAGCCGCTTGGCGAGGGTCGGGTCGGCGCCGTAGGTCAGGTCGCCGACGCAGGGGTGGCGGTGGGCGGCCATGTGGACGCGGATCTGGTGGGTGCGGCCGGTCTCCAGCTTCACGTCGAGCAGGGAGGCCGCGCGGAACGCCTCGATGAGGTCGTAGTGGGTGATCGACGGCTTGCCCTCGGCCGTGACCGCCCACTTGTAGTCGTGCTGGGGGTGGCGGCCGATGGGCGCGTCGATGGTGCCGCTCGTCGGGTCCGGGTGGCCCTGCACGAGCGTGTGGTAGCGCTTGTCGACCGTGCGCTCCTTGAACTGGCGCTTGAGCGAGGTGTACGCCCGCTCCGACTTGGCGACCGTCATGAGGCCTGAGGTGCCCACGTCCAGCCGGTGCACGATGCCCTGGCGCTCGGCGGCGCCGGAGGTCGAGATGCGGTAGCCGGCGGCGGCGAGACCGCCGATGACGGTCGGCCCGCTCCAGCCCGGCGAGGGGTGCGCGGCGACGCCGACGGGCTTGACGATCACGACCACGTCATCGTCGTCGTGCACGATCTCCATGCCCTCGACGGGCTCGGCGACGATCTGCACGGGCGCCGGCGCCTGTGGCATCTCCACCTCGAGCCAGGCGCCGCCGTGGACCCGCTCGGACTTCCCGACCACCGACCCGTCGACCGCGACCTTCCCCGCGGCGGCGAGTTCGGCGGCCTTGGTACGGGAGAAGCCGAACATGCGGGAGATGGCGGCGTCGACACGCTCGCCCTCCAGGCCGTCGGGCACGGGCAGGGTACGGATCTCGGGAATCGGGCTCACCCGACGAGTATGCAGGACAGCGCCGACGGCCCCGACGCGAGCCTGTGGAAAACCCTCGGCCGGGACCCCTCGGCCCCTCAGTCCTTGTGGACGGTCCCGTCCGGGTCGAGGCCCTTGAAGGACAGCAGCACGATCAGGATGCCGCCGCACACGATCGCCGAGTCGGCCAGGTTGAACACCGCGAAGTGCTTGGGCGCGATGAAGTCCACGACCGCGCCCTCGAAGACGCCGGGCGAGCGGAAGATCCGGTCGGTGAGGTTGCCGAGCGCACCGCCCAGCAGCATGCCCAGCGCGATCGCCCAGGGCAGGCTGTAGAGCTTGCGGGCGAGCCGGGCGATCACCACGATCACGGCGGCCGCGATCACCGTGAAGATCACGGTGAAGGCCTCGCCGAAGCCGAAGGCCGCGCCCGCGTTGCGGATCGCCTCGAACTTCAGCCAGTCCCCGATGATCTCGATCGGCGCATGGTGCTCCAGCTTGGCGACCACGATCATCTTGCTGACCAGGTCGAGGACGTACGCGAACGTGGCGACCGCGAACAGCACGGCGATCCGCCGCTTTCCCCTGGGCCGCGCCTCGGCGCTGCCCTGCCCCTCCGCACCGGACGACTGCTCCGGCTCGGTCTCCGCTCCCTCCGGGGAGTCCGGCGTACCGATGATGCGCTCCGCCTCTGCCACGTGAGTCCCTCGACCTAGGTACCTGACTGAGGACGAGGGTACGGCACGCCCCACCGCACCCTCAGTACCGGCGTTCCTGCTTCTGCTTGCACTCCACACAGAGCGTGGCCCGCGGGAAGGCCTGCATACGCGCCTTGCCGATGGCGTCGCCGCAGTTCTCGCACAGGCCGTAGGTGCCCGCGTCGAGCCGCTCCAGGGCGCGCTCGGTCTGGATCAGCATCTCGCGCGCGTTGGCCGCGAGGGCCATCTCGTGCTCGCGTGTGATGTTCTTCGTGCCGGTATCGGCGTCGTCGTCGCCCGCGCCGTCCCCGGAGTCCCGCATCAGGCCCACCAGGGACTGCTCGGACGTCGTGATCTCGGCGCCCAGCCGCAGCGCCTCGGACTGCAGCTCGGCACGCGCCTCCGCGACCTCCTCCGGCGTCCAGGGGTCCTCGCCGGGGCGGACCGCGAGCTCGCCCGGCTCCACCGCCGCGGCGAGGCGTGCCTTGGGAACGGCGGTCTTCGCCGCCGTGGCCGTGCCAGGAGTCTTCTTCGCAACCACCGTCGTGGCTCCCGTCTGCTTCGCGGCCTGCGCCGCGCCCGCCTTCTCGGCCGTGCTCTTGCCGGCCGCACTCTTCGTGGAGGTGCTCTTCGTCGAGGTGCTCGTCGCGGCAGCGGTCCTCTTGGCTGCCGTCTTTTTGGCAGCCGCCTTCTTGGCAGCCGCCTTCTTGGCAGTCGTCTTCTTGGCAGCCGCCTTCTTGGCAGTCGTCTTCTTGGCAGCCGCCTTCTTGGCAGTCGTCTTCTTGGCAGCCGCCTTCTTGGCAGTCGTCTTCGTGGCCGCCGTCTTCGTGGCCGCCGTCTTCTTCGCGGCGGCCTTCTTGGCCGCCGGTCTCTCGGACCCCTCCTCCTCGACGGCCTTCCGCGCGGGAGCCGCCTCGGACGCCGTGGCCTTCTTGGCCGGGGTCTTCTTCGCGGCGCCGCCCACCGTCTTCACGGCCTTGGCGGCACCCCCCTCGGCACCCCCCTGTGCGCTCTTCTTCCCACCCACGTCCTTGGCCGCACCACCGGAGGCCTTGGCAGCCCCCGAACTGCCCGACGCCGACTGCTGTACGGCGGTCTTCTTCGCCACCATGGCCGCGGCCCCTTCACATATTGTGATCTTGCACGCGAATCGTGCTGGGACGATAAATCGACTCGAGTCCCACGGCAACGGGGCACACCGCCCGATTCGCCCGGCTCGCGCACGGGGCGCGCCGAACCTGCATGCGTTGTGCCCAGCTCCCCGCCGGGTAATCCGCCGTGCCGTGCGTCCCAGAATCCGAACGTGCGTACCGCTCCATTCGGGTCACTCCCCGCCGTGCGACGCCCGCGTCCCCCGGGCCCGGAAAACCGGTCGGCCGCTGTCCGTGCGGCGCCGTACACTGGGCGGAGCGAAAAGCATGGATGGGGACGAGTAGCGGCGTACGCAGCCCAGAGCGACCCGGGGACGGTGGAAGCCCGGGGGCGAGCGCGACGTGAAGATCACCCCGGAGCCGCCGGAAGAAGCCCCCACGTGGGGTGGTAGACCCGGCATCGCGACCCCAATGAGGGGGCTCATCGGTGTGGAAGGCGCACCGGGGAGCCAAGGAGGGTGGTACCGCGGGAGCGCGCCGAAACCGGCGTACACAAGACAGCTCTCGTCCCTCCGGACGGAAGGCAGCAAGTCCGCCGGAGGAAGCTCGCTGATGACATCGCCTACGTACCGCCAGGTGCCCGCCCAGGTCGACCTGCCCGCCCTCGAGCACGCCGTGCTCGATTTCTGGCGCGAGCAGAAGATCTTCGCCAAGAGCCTGGAGCAGTCCGAGGGCCGCCCCGAGTGGGTGTTCTACGAGGGCCCGCCCACCGCCAACGGCATGCCCGGCGCCCACCACATCGAGGCGCGCGTCTTCAAGGACGTCTTCCCCCGCTTCCGCACCATGCGCGGCTACCACGTGGCCCGCAAGGCCGGCTGGGACTGCCACGGCCTCCCGGTGGAGCTCGCGGTGGAGAAGGAGCTCGGCTTCTCCGGCAAGCAGGACATCGAGGCGTACGGCATCGCGGAGTTCAACGCCAGGTGCCGCGACTCCGTGCTGCGCCACACCGACGCCTTCTCCGAGCTGACGACCCGCATGGGCTACTGGGTCGACCTCGACGACGCCTACGTCACGATGGACCCCGAGTACATCGAGTCGGTCTGGTGGTCGCTCAAGGAGATCTTCAACAAGGGCCTGCTGGTCCAGGACCACCGTGTCGCCCCCTGGTGCCCCCGCTGCGGCACCGGCCTCTCCGACCACGAGCTGGCGCAGGGCTACGAGACGGTCGTCGACCCGTCCGTGTACGTCCGTTTCCCGCTCACCTCCGGTCCGCTCGCCGGTGAGGCCGCGCTCCTGGTGTGGACGACCACGCCCTGGACGCTGGTCTCCAACACCGCGGTCGCCGCCCATCCCGACGTCACCTACGTCGTGGTGACCGACGGCCAGGAGAAGCTCGTCGTCGCCGAGCCGCTCGTCGCCAAGTCGCTCGGCGAGGGCTGGGAGACCACCGGCCAGTCCTTCACCGGCACCGAGATGGAACGCTGGACCTATCAACGTCCGTTCGAGCTCGTGGAGTTCCCGGAAGCGGCACATTTCGTCGTCAACGCCGAATACGTCACGACCGAGGACGGTACGGGCCTGGTCCACCAGTCCCCCGCCTTCGGTGAGGACGACCTCAAGGTCTGCCGCGCGTACGGCCTGCCCGTGGTGAATCCCGTCCGCCCCGACGGCACCTTCGAGGAGGACGTCCCCCTCGTCGGCGGCGTCTTCTTCAAGAAGGCGGACGAACAGCTCACCGCGGACCTCCAGCAGCGCGGCCTCCTCTTCAAGCACATCCCGTACGAGCACAGCTACCCGCACTGCTGGCGCTGCCACACCGCGCTCCTCTACTACGCGCAGCCGTCCTGGTACATCCGCACCACCGAGGTCAAGAACCGTCTCCTCCAGGAGAACGAGAAGACCAACTGGTTCCCGGACACGGTCAAGCACGGCCGGTACGGCGACTGGCTGAACAACAACATCGACTGGGCGCTGTCCCGCAACCGCTACTGGGGCACCCCGCTGCCGATCTGGCGCTGCGAGGACGACCACCTGACCGTGGTCGGCTCCCGCGCGGAGCTCACCGAGCTGACGGGCACGGACCAGGCGGGCCTGGACCCGCACCGCCCGTTCATCGACGACGTCACCTTCGACTGCCCGCAGTGCGCGAAGACCGCCACGCGCGTGCCGGAGGTCATCGACGCCTGGTACGACTCGGGTTCGATGCCCTTCGCGCAGTGGGGCTACCCGTACAAGAACAAGGAGCTGTTCGAGAGCCGGTACCCGGCGCAGTTCATCTCCGAGGCCATCGACCAGACGCGCGGCTGGTTCTACACCCTCATGGCCATCGGCACCCTGGTCTTCGACAAGTCCTCGTACGAGAACGTCGTGTGCCTCGGCCACATCCTCGCCGAGGACGGCCGCAAGATGTCCAAGCACCTGGGCAACATCCTGCAGCCGATCCCGCTGATGGACCAGCACGGCGCGGACGCGGTGCGCTGGTTCATGGCGGCCGGCGGTTCCCCGTGGGCGGCCCGCCGCGTGGGCCACGGCACGATCCAGGAGGTCGTCCGCAAGACGCTCCTGACGTACTGGAACACGGTCGCCTTCCAGGCCCTGTACGCGCGTACGTCGAACTGGGCGCCGTCCGCGGCCGACCCGGCCCCGGCCGACCGCCCGGTCCTGGACCGCTGGCTGCTGTCCGAACTCCACGCGCTCACCGACCAGGTGACGCAGGCTCTGGAGGCGTACGACACCCAGCGCGCCGGCAAGCTCCTGTCCGCGTTCGTCGACGACCTGTCCAACTGGTACGTCCGCCGCTCCCGTCGCCGCTTCTGGCAGGGCGACAAGGCCGCGCTGCGCACGCTGCACGAGGTCGTCGAGACGGTGACGAAGCTGATGGCCCCGCTGACCCCGTTCATCACCGAGCGGGTCTGGCAGGACCTGGTGGTTCCGGTCTCCCCGGGCGCCCCGGAGTCGGTGCACCTGGCGTCCTGGCCGGAGGCGGACCTCGACGCCATCGACCCGGAGCTGTCGAAGCAGATGGTCCTGGTGCGCCGGCTCGTGGAGCTGGGCCGGGCCACGCGCGCGGAGTCGGGCGTGAAGACCCGTCAGCCGCTGTCCCGTGCGCTCATCGCCGCGACCGGCTTCGACGCCCTCGACCGTGAACTGCACGCGCAGATCACAGAGGAGCTGAACGTCGAGTCCCTGGCGTCGCTGAGCGAGGTCGGCGGCAGCCTGGTGGACACCACCGCCAAGGCCAACTTCCGCGCCCTGGGCAAGCGTTTCGGCAAGCGCGTCCAGGACGTGGCGAAGGCCGTCGCGAACACCGACGCGGCCGCCCTGTCCCTCGCCCTGCGCGAGGGCACGGCGTCGGTCGAGGTCGACGGCGAGACGATCACCCTGGCCCCGGACGAGGTGATCATCACGGAGACACCGCGCGAGGGATGGTCGGTGGCGTCCGACTCGGGTGCGACGGTCGCTCTCGACCTGGAGATCACCGAGAAGCTGCGGCAGGCAGGCCTCGCCCGTGACGCGATCCGTCTGATCCAGGAGGCCCGCAAGAACAGCGGCCTCGACGTGGCCGACCGCATCGCGCTGCGCTGGACGTCCACGGACCCGGCGGTGATCGCGGCCCTGACCGAGCACGCGGGCCTGATCGCCGACGAGGTCCTGGCGACCGCCTTCAACCAGGGTGAGGCGGACGCCACATACGGCGATGCCTTCACCGACGAGGGTCTGTCGCTGACGTTCCGCCTGCGCAAGGCGTAACCGCAGGACAGCCGAGGGCCCGGTCCCCCCACTCGGGGGGCCGGGCCCTTCCGGTTCCCTCGCCTGCACAGACACAAGCGCAGGCGCAAGCACAGGCACGGCGATCAACACGCGTAAAAGGGGCGAGCCCCGGACCGGAGTCCAGGGCTCGCCCCTTTGAACGCTGCCGACGCCTAAGGCGTACTACAACTCGTCAGTTGTCGTCCTCGTCGATGAGGAACCCGCGCATCGGCGACGGGGCCTGGCCCATCGGGCCGGGGCCCTGCGGCCGGACCGGAGCCATCGGCTGGGTCATCGCGGGCGACATCTGCTGCTGGCCACCGTAGGACGGCGCCGCCGGAGCCGGGGCTCCGCCCATGCCGCCCGGGTTGCCGCCGTACGACGGGGCGCTCGCGCCGGCCGGGGCCATGGAAGGCGCCGGGGACGGCGGAAGCGACGCGGTCGCGGGCGTGCGCGGCGGGGCCAGCGAGTCGTCGGCCTGGGTCTCCAGCTGACGCAGCTGCGACTCCAGGTAGGACTTCAGCCGCGTGCGGTACTCGCGCTCGAAGCCACGCAGGTCCTCGACCTTGCGCTCCAGCGTGGCGCGGGCGGACTCCAGGGAGCCCATCGCGACGCGGTGCTTCTCCTGCGCGTCCCGCTCCAGGGCGTCCGCCTTGGCACGGGCGTCACGCTCAAGACCCTCGGCACGCGAACGCGCCTCGCCGACGATCTTGTTGGCCTCGGAACGCGCCTCGGCGATCGCCTGGTCGGCGGTCTGCTGGGCCAGCGAGAGGACACGCGCGGCGCTGTCGCCACCGGGACCCTGACCGGGGCCGCCCATGGGGCCACCGCCCATGGGGCCACCCATCGGACCGCCCATGGGGCCGCCCATCTGCTGCTGCATGGGGGGCTGGCCACCCATCGGACCCTGGCCCATCGGACCCTGACCCATCGGACCGGGACCCTGACCCATCGGGCCGGGACCCTGCGGGCCACCCTGACCGCTGGGACCGGCAGGCAGCTGCGGCGCACCGCTCGGCAGCTGGGGCGGGCCACCCATGGGGCCGCCCATCTGCTGCTGCGGCGGGCCCGATATGCCGGCCGGCACGGGGCCGCCGGGCCCACGCATGCCCTGCTGCGGCATTCCACCCTGCTGGGGCATACCCTGCTGCGGCATACCCTGCTGCTGCATTCCGCCCTGCTGCTGGTCCTGGGGGCCGCCGGGGCCCTCCGGAGGCTTGCGCATGTTCTGCTGGTTCTGGGCAGCAGCACGCGTCGCCGCGGCCAGTTTGGCGCGCAGGTCCTCGTTCTCGCGCAGCAGGCGCGTCAGTTCGGCTTCGACCTCATCGAGGAAGGCATCGACCTCGTCCTCGTCATAGCCTTCTCGGAGGCGGACGGTCGTGAACTGCTTGTTCCGCACGTCCTCGGGGGTCAACGGCATCTCTTCACCTCAACGTAGTCATCGGCAGTCGGCAAGACCGTATCGTCCACTGTCACCTCGCGAGATTCCCCACGATGGAGATCAAGATGTAGACGATGATCATCAGTACGAAGAAGGACAGGTCGAGCGCCACGCCCCCGAGACGCAGCGGCGGGATGAACCGCCGCAGAAGCTTCAGCGGTGGATCGGTGACAGTGTAGGTGGCCTCCAGAACGACCACCATCGCCTTGCCAGGTTGCCACGAGCGGGCGAACTGGAAGACGTAGTCCATGACCAACCGGAAGATGAGCACGATGAGGAACACCATCAGCGCGATGTAGATCACCTGCGCGAACACGCCCATGGCCTGTCTTTCCCTCTCCCCTGTTCCTACTTCTTACCGGTCGGCTGTCTCAGCTCTGATTGAAGAACCCGCCCTCTGCGATACGGGCCTTGTCCTCCGCCGTGACATCGACGTTAGCAGGCGACAACAGGAACACCTTCTGCGTCACCCGCTCGATGCTGCCGTGAAGACCAAACACCAAACCAGCCGCAAAGTCGACAAGTCGCTTGGCGTCTGTGTCATCCATCTCAGTCAGATTCATGATCACCGGGGTGCCCTCACGGAAGTGTTCCCCGATGGTACGGGCCTCGTTGTAGGTCCGCGGGTGAAGCGTGGTGATCCGGTAAGGCTCTCGTTCCGACACGACCTTGGGCATGATCACCGGTGCGTTCTTCTCCAGGCTTTGACGTTCTTGTGTGATGGACGCCACGGGCGCGATCCGCGCGGGACGTCCGGATTCAGCGGCCAGCGAAGCGGAACGGGCGATCGGCTCACGCGACACCGACGGCTGTACGATTCGCACCTCTTCGTCCCTTTGGGACTGATGTGCGCTGTGCGCCTGGTGCACCGGCTCATGCCGCCGGTGGTCACGCTCGGGCTCCGGGTCCAGTTCGGGTTCGAAGTCGTCATCGGGGTCGAAACCGCGGCCGTCGTAACCATCGTCCTCCACGAGGCCGAGGTAGACCGCCATCTTGCGCATCGCGCCGGCCATGCTCTGAGTCCTCCGCTCTGTGGTGGATCGGCTGACGAACTGCCAAGTGCCCGCGATCCACGTGGTCGTTACACCCGCCTTTCGGCGGTAATGACCATATTTTCTGCTGTGGTCCGACTTCCTGGCGACGTTACCCGAGCCTCGCGCGGACTCCGAGTACCGCCGTACCGACGCGCACATGTGTCGCTCCGGCCGCCACGGCCTGCTCGAGATCCGCACTCATCCCTGCCGACACCATGTTCGCAGCCGGATGGGCTCGGCGCAGGTCGGTCGACAAATCCATCAACCGCTCGAACGCAGCGAGTTCGCGTCCCGCGTAAACACCGGTGAGCGGCGCGACGGTCATCAGACCCGCCAGCCGCAGACCCGGCGCCTCCGCCACGAGTTCGCCCAACTCTTCGATTCCATCGGGTCCGACGCCCCCGCGCTCCCCGCGTCCGCCTTCGCTCGCGTCGAGCGCGACCTGGATCAGACAGCCGAGTTCCCGCCCCTGCCGCTCCGCTTCCCTGGAGAGCGCCGTGACGAGTCGACCACGGTCGACGGATTGCACCATATCGGCATAACCAGCCACAGAACGCACCTTGTTGGTCTGCAGCTGGCCCACGAAATGCCAAGTCAGCGGCAAATCCGAACACTCGGCGGCCTTGGGTGCCGCGTCCTGGTCCTTGTTCTCGGCGACGTCGCGCACCCCGAGTTCCGACAGCATGCGCACATCGCTCGCGGGGTAGGTCTTGGTGACCACGATCAGGGTCACCTCCTCGCGCTTGCGGCCCGCGGCCGCGCACGCGGCGGCGATCCGGTCCTCCACCTGCGCCAGGTTTGCGGCGAGTTCGCCCTTACGGTCCGTCATGCTCTCTCAGTCCAGCCAGACATATCCCGCGAGTCGCCCCGTGGTGCGATCGCGGCGGTACGAGTAGTGGTCGCCCGACTCGAGCGTGCACACCGGCGACTGCTCCCGGTCGCGCACCCCGAGCCGTTCGAGCTGCGCGTGCACTCCGGCGGTCACGTCCACCGCGGGAGTGCCCCAGCTCGTCTCGGCGTACGCCGCCGGTTCGACGGCGGCCACGTCGGCGCGCATCGCGTCCGGCACCTCGTAGCACCGGCCGCAGACGGCGGGTCCGGTGCGGGCGACGATCCGGGCGGGCTCGGCGCCGAGTTCGGTCATGGCCCGTACGGCGGCGGGAACGACCCCGGCGATCATGCCGGGCCGCCCCGCGTGGGCCGCGCCGACGACTCCGGCGACGGGGTCGGCGAGCAGAACGGGCGTGCAGTCGGCGGTGAGGACGGCGAGGGCGAGGCCGCGCTCGGCGGTGACGGCGGCGTCGACCTCCGGCACCGGACGGTCACCCCATGCCTCGGAGACCACGGCCACCTCCGCCCCGTGCACCTGGTTCATCCAGACCACCCGGCCGGGGTCGATCCCCAGCGACTTGGCGGCCAGTTCGCGATTCGTGCGTACGGCGCCGGCGTCGTCGCCGACCGCCCCGCCGAGGTTGAGCTCCTCGTACGGAACGGCGCTCACCCCGCCCCACCTGTCGGTGAAGGCGAAGTGCGCGCCGCTCACGGTGTCGCGCTGTCCTATCACTTCAGGAAGTCCGGCACGTCCAGCTCCTCGGCCGCACTGTCCGAGTAGGTCCGCGACGGCGGGACCGGCGGGGCGACCGGGAGGTCGGCCACCGGCTCGGGCTCCGGCTCCTCCTTCGGCGTGACGCTGCCGAGCGAGCCGAAGGACGGGCGGGACTCGGTCTGCCGTGCCGGAGTGGGCTCCTCGCGGCGGGCCGAGGTCGAGGTCGAACCGAGGACGGTGTCCCGACGGGCCGGCGGCTGGCCGCCGTCGAAGCCGGCCGCGATCACCGTGACACGTACCTCGTCGCCGAGGGCGTCGTCGATGACCGCGCCGAAGATGATGTTGGCCTCGGGGTGGGCCGCCTCGGAGACCAGCTGGGCGGCCTCGTTGATCTCGAACAGACCGAGGTCGGAACCACCGGAGATGGACAGGAGGACGCCGCGGGCGCCGTCGATGGAGGCCTCGAGGAGCGGCGAGGAGATCGCCATCTCGGCGGCGGCCACCGCGCGGTCGTCGCCGCGGGCCGAGCCGATGCCCATGAGCGCCGAACCGGCCTCGGACATGACCGACTTGACGTCGGCGAAGTCGAGGTTGATCAGACCGGGCGTGGTGATGAGGTCGGTGATGCCCTGGACACCGGAGAGCAGGACCTGGTCGGCCGACTTGAAGGCGTCGAGGACCGAGACCTGGCGGTCCGAGATGGACAGCAGCCGGTCGTTGGGGATGACGATGAGGGTGTCGACCTCTTCGCGGAGTTCCGCGATGCCGTCCTCGGCCTGGTTGGCGCGACGGCGGCCCTCGAAGGTGAAGGGGCGGGTGACCACGCCGATGGTGAGGGCGCCGAGATTGCGGGCGATGTTGGCCACGACGGGCGCGCCGCCGGTACCGGTGCCGCCGCCTTCGCCGGCCGTCACGAAGACCATGTCGGCCCCCTTGAGGACCTCCTCGATCTCCTCGCGGTGGTCCTCGGCCGCCTTGCGGCCGACGGCCGGGTTGGCTCCGGCGCCGAGTCCGCGGGTGAGTTCGCGGCCGACGTCGAGCTTGACGTCGGCATCGCTCATCAACAGCGCCTGAGCGTCGGTGTTGATGGCGATGAACTCGACGCCCTTGAGACCGACCTCGATCATCCGGTTGATGGCATTGACACCACCGCCGCCGACACCGATGACTTTGATGACTGCGAGGTAGTTCTGCGGTGCTGCCACGTCGAAGGCCTCTCGCCTCGAGTTACGTGTCGTCGTCTCGCGGGTGATGCGATACGCGACGGATGCCGAATGGGACGGTCCATAGCGCCGACCCGAACCCTAACGTTGAAGTTTAGGGTTACCAGTGTGTCTGTTCCCTGGAGTCTTCTGAACAGGACACTAAGTCGACAAGTGGCGCACGTTCAACGAACACGCCGAACCTCCCGTTTTTCTTTTCACCCTATGTGATCAGCCGTAGCGGTAGCCAACCAGGGTGCTGGCCTGCGCGAATGTACGTCAACTCCCTGATGACGCAGGGGCGGTGGGGACCGAGACGTCGAAGTACCGCGCATCGGGCGCCGCTTTCAGAAGAGCGGTGAGCGTACGGGCCTTGGCGGCACCCTTCTCGCCACTCCCCCACGCAACCGTCCTGCCGTCGCCCAACTCCAGTGAGATGTCGTCGTACGAACGCACCTTGACGGTCCGGACACTCCTCGCGACGGCGGCCGGAATGTCACCGGCGACCCGGACGGCTTCGCGCACGAGCCGGTCCTCGCCGAAGCGGCGCAGACTTGCGGCCGCGGAGCCCGACTCGGAGACCGTCAATTCCAGTGCGGGAACGTCTTTCGGGGCTTGGGAAACCGTGGCAAAACGGACGCCTTCGTCGTCCACTTCGACAAACTTTCCGCCCTTTTCGACAATCAGAACCGGAGTGCGCTCGACCACTTTCAGGTCGATTCCATGAGGCCAGGAGCGGGCCACGTCAACCGAGTCAATTCGGGGCAATTTCCGGAGCAACCGTGCCTCAATCGCATCGGTGTCGACGGAAACCAGCGGCGATCCGACCGGTACGTCGGCCGCCTCGCGTACCTGTCCGGGCGTAAGAACATCGGTACCGGAGACTGCCACCCGCTCCACGCGCAGCCACTGCGAGCCGTACAGGGCCCAGACGCCGCCCGCGCCCAGCAGGACCAGCACGACGGCGAGAACGATGATCGTACGAGGCCGAGGCACCCTCAACCGTCGGACAGGGGGCGGGCCGGACGACTCCTGCTGGCGTTCACCGCGCTCGGCGGTCGTCGTTCCGGCCACGCTGCCTGCCCTTCGTCACATGTGCCTAGCGGTGTGCACGGTTGGCGGCGATCGCCTCGTACACCATGCCGACGAGCAGGTCGTCGGCGTCCCGGCGGCCGAACTCGGCGGCGGCGCGGGACATCTGGTAGAGCCGGTGCGGGTCGGCGAGCACGGGCAGCACGTTCTGCTGGACCCACTCGGGGGTGAGCTCCGCGTCGTCGACCAGCAGACCGCCGCCGGCCTTGACCACCGGCTGGGCGTTGAGCCGCTGTTCGCCGTTGCCGATGGGCAGCGGGACGTAGGCGGCCGGCAGTCCGACGGCGGAGAGTTCGGCGACGGTCATCGCGCCCGCACGGCAGAGCATCATGTCGGCCGCGGCGTACGCGAGGTCCATCCGGTCCACGTACGGTACCGGGATGTACGGGGGCATCCCCGGCATCTGGTGCACCTGCGGCAGTTCGTTCTTCGGGCCGACCGCGTGCAGGACCTGGATGCCGGCCTGCTGGAGCCAGGGGGCGACCTGCTGGACGACCTCGTTGAGCCGGCGGGCGCCCTGGGAGCCGCCGGAGACCAGGAGGGTCGGCAGGTTGGGGTCGAGGCCGAACATCGCGCGGGCCTCGGGGCGGACCGCGGCCCGGTCGAGGGTGGCGATCGTGCGACGCAGCGGGATGCCGATGTAGCGGGCGCCCCGGAGCTTGCTGTCCGGCGTGGAGACGGCGACCTGGGCGGCGTACCGCGAGCCGATCTTGTTGGCGAGGCCGGGGCGGGCGTTGGCCTCGTGGATGATGATCGGCACCCCGAGCCGCTTGGCGGCGAGATAGCCGGGCAGGGCCACGTAACCGCCGAAGCCGACGACGGCGTCCGCCTTGGTGCGCTCCAGGATCTGCTCGGCGGCCTTGATCGTGCCGCGCAGCCGGCCCGGGACGGTGATCAGCTCAGGGGTGGGTTTGCGTGGCAGCGGCACCGCCGGGATCAGCGCGAGCTCATAGCCGCGCTGCGGGACGAGCGTGGTCTCCAGGCCGCGCTCCGTGCCGAGGGCCGTGATCCCCACGGTCGGGTCCTGCCTGCGCAGGGCGTCCGCGAGGGCGAGCGCGGGCTCGATGTGGCCGGCGGTCCCCCCACCGGCGAGTACGACATGCACCGAAATTCACCGCTCTCCGGACGAACGCGCCGAGGCACGCCGTCGCATCGTGTTCCATCTCCGAGGCCCCGTGGGCCCCCCGCCACCCCGCTTTCTACCAAAGCGGGGCTGCCGCAGCGAAAGCGCTGCCCGTGCAGCGGGCTCGTCACGTGCGAAGGCGATCAGCAGCCCGATGGCGAACATGGTCGGCAGCAGGGCGGATCCTCCGTAGGAGAACAGCGGGAGCGGGACACCGGCGATCGGCAGCAGGCCGAGCACCGCACCGATGTTGATCACCGCTTGTGCGGTGATCCAAGTGGTCACGCCTCCCGCGGCATACCTGACGAAGGGGTCCTCCGTGCGGCCGGCCACGCGGATACCCGCATAGCCTAGAGCCGCGAAGAGGGCCAGCACCGACAGCGTCCCCGCCAGGCCCAGCTCCTCACCGGTGACGGCGAAGATGAAGTCCGTGTGCGCTTCCGGGAGTTGGCCCCATTTTTCCACACTGGCGCCGAGCCCGGAGCCAAAGATTCCGCCGGATGCGAGCGCGTAGATTCCGTGCACGGCCTGCCAGCAGGCGTCGCCCGGGCCCGGGTCGGTGGCGCCGATGCACTGGAGCCGGGCCATCCGGTTGGGGCTGGTCTTGATGAGGATCACGCCGATCGCGGCGGCGACCGACAGTACCCCGACGAACAGCCGGGTCGGCGCCCCCGCGAGCCACAGAAGGCCGAAAAGGATCGCTGTGAGGATGATCGCGGTACCCATGTCGCCGCCGAGCATGATCAGCCCGAGCAGCATGAAGGCGACCGGGACGAGCGGCACCAGCATGTGCTTCCACTGGGTCAGCAGCTTCTTGTCCTGTTTGCGGGCCAGCAGGTCGGCGCCCCACAGCACCAGGGCGAGCTTGCCGAACTCACTGGGCTGGACCTGGAAGGAACCGCCGAGCGCGATCCAGTTCTGGTTGCCGTTGACCGCCATCCCTATCCCCGGCACCTGCACCAGCGCCATGAGGAACACGGCGCCCGCGAGGATCGGGTAGGCCAGCGCCCGGTGCAGCTTCACCGGCATCCGCGAGGCGACGAGCAGCAGTACGGCGCCGATCGCGGCGGCCAGGAGCTGTTTGCGGAAGAAGTACGAGCCCGGCAGCGACATCTGCAGCGCCTTGATCTGGGAGGCCGAGTAGACCATCACCAGACCGAGCACGGTGATCAGCAGACTGCCGCCGAGGATCAGGTAGTACGCCGTCAGCGGCCGGTCCCAGGCGTTGCGCGCGCGTGTGTAGAGCCGTTGGACGGGATTCTGGCGCGCTGTCCGGGAAGCGGCGGGGCGTCTGACGGCCCGCTGCACGGGCGGTCGGCCGGTACGGCTGCTGGGCATCAGAGCCTCCGCTACGTCGGTCAGGAGCCGAGTTCGCGAACCGCCTCCGCGAACGCGTCACCGCGCTTGTTGTAGTTGGTGAACATGTCCATGGAGGCACAGGCCGGGGCCAGCAGCACCGTGTCGCCGGGCTGTGCCAGCCGCTTCGCCTCCGTCACCGCCTGGAGCATCGCCCCAGTGTCGGTCCGGTCGAGGTCGACCACGGGTACTTCCGGCGCGTGTCGCGCGAGGGCTTCGCGGATCAGAGCCCGGTCGGCGCCGATCAGAACGACAGCACGAAGTCGCTTTGCCGACTTGGCGACCAGTTCGTCGAAGGAAGCGCCCTTGGCGAGCCCGCCCGCGATCCAGACGATGGACTCGTACGCCGCCAACGAGGCTTCCGCCGCGTGGGTGTTGGTGGCCTTGGAGTCGTCGACATAGGCGACGCCGTCCACGTCGGCCACGTGCGCGATGCGGTGCGCGTCCGGAGTGAAGGCCCGCAGACCGTCCCGTACGGCCTTGGGGGGCACCCCGAAGGCGCGTGCGAGCGCCGCCGCGGCAAGGGCGTTGGCGATGTTGTGCGGGGCCGGCGGGTTGACGTCGGAGATCTCGGCGAGCTCCTGGGCGTTCTTCTGCCGGTTCTCGACGAAGGCGCGGTCGACCAGGATGCCGTCCACGACGCCGAGTTGGGAGGGGCCAGGGGCGCCGAGGGTGAAGCCGATGGCCCGGCAGCCCTCCTCGACGTCCGCCTCGCGCACCAGGTCCTCGGTGGCCCTGTCGGCCACGTTGTAGACACAGGCGACGCGATTGCCCTCGTAGATACGGCCCTTGTCGGCGGCGTACGCCTGCATGGAGCCGTGCCAGTCGAGGTGGTCCGGCGCCAGGTTCAGGACGGCGGCGGAGTGGGCGCGCAGGGAGGGGGCCCAGTGGAGCTGGTAGCTCGACAGCTCCACGGCGAGTACGTCGTACTGCTCCTCGCCGAGCACCGCGTCCAGCAGGGAGACGCCGATGTTGCCGACGGCGGCGGTGCGCAGGCCGGCCGCCTTCAGGATGGACGCCAGCATCTGGGTGGTCGTGGTCTTGCCGTTGGTGCCCGTGATCGCGAGCCAGGGGGCCGCGTCGGGGCCGCGCAGCCGCCAGGCGAGCTCCACGTCGCCCCAGACCTCGACGCCGGCCTCGCGGGCCGCCGTGAACAGCGGCTTGTCGGGCTTCCAGCCGGGTGCGGTGACGATGAGCTCGGTGCCCTCGGGCAGGGTCGCACCGTCGCCGAGACGCACCGGGATGCCCAGTGCCTCCAGTTCGGCGGCCTGCTCACGCGCGCGTGCGTCGTCGCCGTCGTTGACGACCGTGACGATCGCTCCACGCGCGTGCAGCACCTTGGCCGCCGGGACGCCGGAGACGCCGAGTCCGGCGACGGTGACGTGCTTCCCCTGCCAGTCGGTCACTTTTCCGCTGCCCATCCCGCGTAGAAGAGCCCCAGGCCGACGATCACACAGATGCCCTGGATGATCCAGAAACGGACCACGACAAGGACTTCCGACCAGCCCTTGAGTTCGAAGTGGTGCTGGAGCGGCGCCATTCGGAAGACACGCTTGCCGGTGAGCTTGAAGGAGCCGACCTGGATGACGACCGACATCGTGATGAGGACGAACAGACCGCCCATGATGGCCACGAGGAGCTCGGTGCGGGAGCAGATCGCCAGGCCCGTGAGGACACCGCCGAGGGCGAGCGAACCGGTGTCGCCCATGAAGATCTTCGCCGGCGAGGTGTTCCACCACAGGAAGCCGAGGCAGGCGCCCATCAGCGCCGAGGCGATGACCGCGAGGTCCAGGGGATCTCGCACCTCGTAGCAGGCCCCCGGGTTGGTCAGGGTGGTCGCGTTGGCGCAGGACTCCTGGAACTGCCAGACACCGATGAAGGTGTAGGCACCGAAGACGAGTACGGAGGCGCCGGTGGCCAGGCCGTCCAGACCGTCCGTCAGGTTCACGCCGTTCGACATCGCGAGGATCATGAACAGCGCCCAGACCACGAACAGCACCGGGCCGATCTTCCAGCCGAAGTCCGTGATGAACGACAGCTTGTCGGAGGCCGGGGTGTTGTTGCGGGCGTCCGGGAACATCAGCGCGAGCACCGCGAAGCTGATGCCGACGATCAGCTGACCGGCCATCTTGGCCTTGGCCCGCAGGCCCAGCGAGCGCCGCTTGACGATCTTGATGTAGTCGTCGAGGAAGCCGACCAGACCCATGCCGACCATCAGGCCGAGCACCAGCAGACCCGAGTAGGTCGGCGGGTAGCCGGTGATGATCTTGGACAGGAAGTAGGCGGCCACCGTCGCGAAGATGAAGGCGATACCGCCCATCGTCGGCGTACCGCGCTTGCTGGCGTGCTCACGCGGGCCGTCGTCGCGGATGTACTGGCCGTACCCCTTGCGCGCGAGCAGCTTGATCAGCAGCGGGGTGCCGACCAGGGTCAGGAACAGACCAATGACTCCTGCGAACAGGATCTGCTTCATCATCGGGCGGCAACCTCACCCTCGGCGCCGAGCAGCGCCGTGGCGACGCTCTCCAGGCCGACCGAACGGGACGCCTTCACGAGTACGACGTCTCCCGGGCGCAGCTGACTGCGCAACAGGTCGACCGCCGCCTGTGCGTCGGACACGTGCACCGACTCCTCACCCCACGAACCCTCGTTATATGCGCCCAGTTGGAGCCAGGACGCTTCCCTGCCCCCGACCGCGACGAGCTTGCTGACGTTGAGCCGGACGGCGAGCCGTCCGACCGCGTCGTGCTCGGCGAGCGCCTCGTCCCCGAGCTCGGCCATCTTGCCGAGCACCGCCCAGGTCCGCCGCCCCCGGCCCATGGCTGCCAGGGCGCGCAAGGCGGCCCGCATGGACTCTGGGTTGGCGTTGTAGGCGTCGTTGACGACGGTCACGCCGTCCGGGCGCTCGGTGACCTCCATCCGCCAGCGGGAGAGGGAGCCCGCCTCGGAGAGCGCGGTGGCGATCTCTTCCGCGGACATACCCAGCTCATGGGCGACGGCGGCCGCTGCGAGCGCGTTCGACACGTGGTGCTCACCGTACAGGCGCATGGTCACGTCGCTTGCACCGGAGGGTGTGCGAAGCCTGAAGGAGGGCTGTCCGGTGTCCGTGAGTCTCACGTTCTCGGCGCGTACGTCCGCTTCGTCGGACTCTCCGAAAAGGATCACCTTCGCCTTCGTACGGGATGCCATGGCCCGTACGAGAGGATCGTCGGCGTTGAGAACGGCCGTGCCGTCCGCCGGCAGACCCTCGACGATCTCTCC
The DNA here is from genome assembly GCF_053592055.1 of Streptomyces sp. NPDC002817. Lineage (NCBI taxonomy): Bacteria > Bacillati > Actinomycetota > Actinomycetes > Kitasatosporales > Streptomycetaceae > Streptomyces > Streptomyces sp. NPDC002817. The sequence goes on along the minus strand of NZ_JBSFUY010000023.1, from coordinate 81,213 downwards.
CTTGGCCTGCGCGATCTGCTCCCGGCCGCCGAACTCGCCGATGTGGGCGGTGCCGACGTTGAGGACGAGGCCGATCTTCGGGGGCGTCAGATCCGTGAGGTAGCGGATGTGGCCGACGCCGCGGGCGCCCATCTCCAGGACGAGGAACCTCGTCTCGTCGGTGGCGCTGAGGGCGGTCAGCGGCAGCCCGATCTCGTTGTTGAGCGAGCCGGGGGTCCACACCGTCGGGGCCTTGCGCTGCAGCACCTGGGCGATCAGGTCCTTGGTGCTGGTCTTGCCCGCCGAGCCGGTCAGGGCGACGAGGGTCGCGCCGAGACGTCGTACGACATGACGGGCGAGGGCACCGAGGGCCCGCTGCACGTCGTCCACGACGATCGCGGGCACACCGACGGGCCGCGACGCCAGTACGGCGACCGCGCCCGACGCGACGACCTGCTCCGCGAAGTCGTGGCCGTCGACGCGTTCGCCGACGAAGGCGACGAAGAGACTGCCGGGCTCCACCTCGCGGGAGTCCCGGACCACGGATCCGGTGACCTGGACGGACGGATCCGGTATGTCGTGGGTCTGCCCGCCGACGACTGAGGCGATCTCGGCGAGAGAGAGGGCGATCACAAGTTCATCCCTGGGTCTTCTGGATGGCTTCTCGAAGCACCTGGCGGTCGTCGAAGGGACGGACCACTCCGGCGATGTCCTGGCCCTGCTCGTGGCCCTTGCCCGCGACCAGCACGGTGTCGCCCGGCTGTGCGCGGGAGACGGCGGCGACGATCGCGGCGGCCCGGTCCTCGAAGACCTGGACCTCGCCGCGCTCGTGTGCCGGTACGGACGCCGCACCCTCGAGCATGGTTGCAAGGATCGCGAGCGGGTCCTCCGAGCGGGGGTTGTCGGAGGTCAGTACGGCGGTGTCGGCGAGCCGGGCCGCGGCGGCGCCCATCGGCGCGCGCTTGGTCGTGTCGCGGTCCCCGCCACAGCCGAGCACGATGTGCAGCTTGCCCTCGGTGACCTTGCGGAGCGCTTTGAGAACGGACTCGACGGCGTCCGTCTTGTGGGCGTAGTCCACGACCGCGAGATACGGCTGACCGGCGTCCACGCGCTCCAGGCGCCCCGGCACGCCCGGCACCGCGGCGATGCCGTCGGCGGCGGTCTGCGGGTCGAGGCCCGCGGCGGCGAGAGCGGTGATCGCGGCGAGGGTGTTGGCCACGTTGAAGGGCCCGGCGATCGGTGACCTGGCGGCGATCCGCTCGCCCTTGGGGCCGACCACGGTGAACGTCGAGTCCATCGGACCGACCTGGACGTCCTCGGCACGCCAGTCGGCGTCGGGGTGGCCCTCGGCGGAGAAGGTGACGACCGGGACCGTGGCTTCCTTGGCGAGCCTGCGGCCGTACTCGTCGTCGACGTTGACCACGCCGAGCCGGCTGCGTTTCGGCGTGAAGAGCTGTGCCTTGGCCCGGAAGTAGTCCTCCATGTCGGAGTGGAACTCCATGTGCTCCGGGCTGAGGTTGGTGAAGACGCCGATGTCGAAGACACAGCCGTCGACCCGGCCGAGCACCAGCGCGTGGCTGGACACCTCCATCGCGACCGCCTCGACACCGCGCTCGCGCATGACCGCGAACAGGGCCTGGAGATCGGTGGCTTCGGGGGTGGTGCGCTCGGACTTGATGCGCTCGTCACCGATCCGCATCTCGACGGTGCCGATGAGTCCGGTGTTTCGGACGGCCTTCAGGCCGCCCTCCACCAGGTACGCGGTGGTGGTCTTTCCGGAGGTGCCGGTGATGCCGATCTGGAGCAGATCGCGGCCCGGACGGCCGTAGATGGTGGCCGCGAGTTCGCCCATCCGCGCGCGCGGGTCGTCGACGACCAGCACCGGAAGCCCCGTCGCCGCGGCGCGTTCGGCGCCGGTCGGGTCGGTCAGCACGGCGACCGCGCCGAGGCCGGCGGCCTGGGTGACGAAGTCGGCGCCGTGCAGGCGGGCACCCGGGAGGGCGGCGTACAGGTCGCCGGGGCGGACGGCCCGCGAGTCATGGGTGATGCCCGTGACCTCCGCGGTGTTCCCCGGCTGTTCGGCACCCAGTTGACCGGCGAGCTCCGCGAGGGGTGTGGCGGAGACCTGAACCGGCCTGGGCGGCCCGGGATATGTCACGGGATGGCCCTTCTGGGTGGTTTGGGACTGATCAGCGTGTGGCACGGCGGTGAGCGTACCGGGCACACCCCGTTCGGAGCGAAGTGAGGGCACGGGCGCGCCCTGGTTCCCGGAATCGGGAGTGATCGTTGTCACGAGCTGGTTCCTGGGTGGTTCCGTGCCGAGCAGTGCAGGTCAGGGTTTGAAGGTGACGGGGAGGCTGGCGGACTTGGCCCCGGTGGGCGGGACCTGGAGGGTCTTCAGGGCGAACTCCATGACCTGCTTGTAGACGGGTCCGCAGATCTGGCCGCCGAAGTAGCTGCCCTTGGTGGCGTTCTGGATGGCGCAGTAGACGGTGACGCGGGGGTTGTCGGCGGGCGCGAATCCGGCGAACGAGGAGGTGTAGCCGTGGTACTTGCCGGTGGCCGGATCCACGCGGTTGGCCGTACCCGTCTTGCCCGCGACCCGGTAGCCGGGAATGCGCGCCTTGGCGCCGGTGCCCTCCCGGTCGTCCACGACCGACTCCAGCATCCGGGCGAGGGTCTTCGCCGTCTTCTCGCTGATCACCCTGGACTTCTCGGGCTTCGCGGCGGGCGTGAAGCGTCCGTCGGGTCCCTGGGTGCCGCGGACGAGCGTGGGTTCGACGCGTACGCCGCCGTTGGCGATCGTCGAGTAGACGGACGCGGCCTGCATCGCGGTGAGGGAGACGCCCTGGCCGAAAGGAATCGTGTACTGCTGCGAGGTCGACCAGTCCTGCGGCGCCGCGAGGATGCCCTTGGTCTCGCCGGGGAAGCCGAGGCCGCTGTAGCTGCCCAGGCCGAACTTGCGCAGATACGAGTAGAGGACCTGGTTGGCCTGCGCCTGGGTCTTGCCGAGCTGGCCGGTCGCCAGGATGGTGCCGATGTTGCTGGACTTGGCGAGCACGCCGTTGAGCGTGAGGTACCAGGTCTCGTGGTCGATGTCGTCCTTGAAGAGCCGGTCGCCGCGGTGCAGCCGGTTGGGCACGACGACGTGCGTCTGCGGCGTGGCGACGTTCTCCTCCAGCACGGCGGCCATCGACATGACCTTGGCGGTGGAGCCGGGCTCGTAGGCGTCCTCCAGAGCCCAGTTGTGCAGGGTGCTCGGATCGGCCTGGGACAGGTCGCCCGGGTCGAAGCCGGGCGAGTTGGCCATGGCGAGGATCTCGCCGGTCTGTGTGTCCTGCACTATCACGTACCCGCGGTCCGCCTTGGACTTCTTCACCTGCTCGGTGATGGCGTCCTGCGCGGCCCACTGGATGTCCCGGTCGATGGTGAGCTCGACGTCGCTGCCGGGGACCGCCGGGGTCTCGGTGGAGCCCGCGGTCGGGACCTGGCGGCCGCCGGACTGGGCGTAGCGGATCTTGCCGTCCTTGCCGGACAGCAGGGTGTTCAGCTTCTGCTCGACCCCGCCGCCGCCCTTGCCGTCTGCGTTGACCCAGCCCAGTATCCCGGCGGCGAGGTCGCTGTTCGGGTACACGCGCTTGCTGGTGGCGACCGCGAAGACACCGGCGAGGACATTGACGGTGGTGCGGTCGTCGTCGGCCTTGGTGGCCAGTGCGCTCTTGAGGTCCTTGATCTGCTTCCAGACCTGCGGCGTCTGCCGGCCGGCGAGCTTGACGTACTGCCCCTTGGTCCGCAGCTTCTCGGTCAGCCCGGTCTGGTCCTGGCCGAGGATCGGGGCGAGCAGGGCGGCGGCCTGCTCGGGTCCGTCGTCGATCTTGAGCTGCTCGCGGCTGAAGAGCGTGGGGTCGGCCGTGATGTCGTACGCGTCCACGCTGGTCGCCAGGGCCACGCCGGAGCGGTCGGTGATCTGGCCGCGCTCGGCGGCCAGGGTGTAGCCGACGTACCGGTTCTGCTCGGCCTTGGCGGCGTAGGTGCCGGCGTCGACGGCCTGGACCTGGAGCAGCCGTACGGAGAAGGCGATCAGTACGAGGGTCAGGCCGAGGCCGACCATGCGGAGCCGGGGCCGGGGACTGCCGAGCCGGATGATGCGCGGGCCAGTGGGGCGCGCGGCCTGGGGGCGGGGCGCCGGGCGGCGGGCCGGGCGGGCTCCGGGGCCCGCGGGGCGCCGTCGGGCGTCGGGGGCGGGCCTGGTGGGTCCGGGCACGCGGCGGCGCGGCGGTTCCCTGTCGGACACTTCCGTCACCTGCCGGGGGTCGGGGTCGCGGAGGACGGGGCGGTGGAGGGGGTGGGCGTGGGAGTCGGAGTGGGCGACGGCGAAGGGGGCGCCGACGTGGCGGTCAGCGGGACGATCGCCTCGGGCGGCTGTACGACCTGGGCCGAGGACTGTTCGGCCGCGGCGCCCGGGACGCCCTTGACGGTGCCGTCGGGGTCGAGGAAGGCGGGATCGCCGCCGGGGACCATGCCGAGCTCTCGGGCGCGGCGCTGGAGGGCGTCCGGGGCGGAGTAGGAGTCGATGTCCCGCTGGAGGGCCTGCTCCTGGTCGGTGAGGCTCTTGGTCTCCTTCTGGAGGTCGTCGAGTTTGAACGACCCTTCGGAGAGCGCGGAGTTCAGCACGAGGAGCCCGATGAGACCGCCGCCCAGAAGCAGGACGACGAGGAGGACGAACGGGGTGCGGGCGGCCTGCCCTCGGCCCCCCGTGGTCGGGAAGAGCCGTGCCAGCCGAGCGGCCCGGCCCTTGAGTTCAGGTTTCCTGCTCACTGCACCTCCAGTGAGTCCGGTTTCCGTACTCGCTCACGCGCCCCGGCCCCCTCGTGTCCGTCATTCCAGCGCCTCCCTGATGCGCTCGGCGCCGCGCAACCGCGCGGGAGCCGCTCGCCGGTTCTCGGCGATCTCTTCCTCCGTGGGAAGTTCGGCACCGCGCGTGAGCAGCTTGAGCCGCGGCTGGTACTGCTCGGGGACGACCGGCAGCCCGGGGGGCGCGGTGGTGGCGGCACCGGCCGCGAACACCTGCTTGACCAGGCGGTCCTCGAGCGAGTGGTACGACAGGACGGCGATCCGCCCGCCGACCGCGAGGGCCTGCACGGCGGCCGGGATCGCCCGCTCCAGGACGGCCAGTTCACCGTTGACCTCGATGCGCAGCGCCTGGAAGGTGCGCTTGGCCGGGTTGCCGCCGGTGCGCTTGGCGGCCTGCGGCAGGGAGTCCCGGATCAGCTCGACGAGCCGCGCGCTGTAGGAGAAGGGCTCCTTGTCGCGCTCGCGCACGATCGCGGACACGATCCGCTTGGCCTGCTTCTCCTCGCCGTACGCCCGCAGGATCCGTACGAGTTCGCCGGCCGGGTAGGTGTTGAGGACCTCGGCGGCGCTGACGCCGGTCGTCTGGTCCATGCGCATGTCGAGCGGGGCGTCCTGGGCGTAGGCGAAGCCGCGGTCGGCCTCGTCGAGCTGCATGGAGGAGACGCCGAGGTCGAAGAGGACGCCCTGCACGCGCGGGAGGCCGAGCCGCTCCAGCACCTCGGGCAGCTCGTCGTAGACCGCGTGGACGAGGGTGGCGCGCTCCCCGTACGGCGCGAGGCGCTCGCCGGACAGGCGCAGGGCCTCCTTGTCGCGGTCGAGGGCGACGAGCCGGGCCTCGGGGAACTGCTGGAGGAGGGCCTCGCTGTGGCCGCCGAGGCCGAGCGTGCAGTCGACGACGACCGCTCCGGGGGCCTGGAGGGCGGGGGCCAACATGTCCAGGCACCGCTGGAGCATCACCGGGACGTGTCGACTCTGGCTCAAGGGGCCCTCTCAGATCCGGCGAGGCGGTACGCACCGCCGGGTCCCCGCCCGCTCGTGAAGGGGAGGCCTGCCGGCGCCAAGAGCGTCAGCCGGCCGGGAGCGGGAGGAGGCCGAGCCGTACGTGCGCGCCGCGCACGTGGGGAGATCCGGCGACCTGGCCGGTTTCTCCTGGGGAATTCAGTCCAGCAGGGAGACCTCGCCTCCCGCTTCGCGTCACTTTAGTCCACGGTGACTCGCGGTCAATCAACCGGCCTGCGCGTCGCGGCCCGGCTCCGGGACGGAGCGACGGGCCACCGGAAATCACCCGCTCGGACGCATACCGCCCGCTGTGGGTTACCTCACACGAAGGACGTGATGACGCTCTTTTTCCCTTCTCACGACAGGACCGGAACGGCTGTGACCAGTACCGTCGTGGCTATGACGACTTCTGCATCCGGCGCCACCGCAACCGAAGGCGCCATACCGGGCGACACCGTCACCGACCGTCTCGTCGAGGCGAACGAGCGGTACGCCTCCGCCTTCACCGACCCCGGCATGGACGCCCGTCCCGTCCTGCACGTGGCCGTGGTGGCCTGCATGGACGCCCGTCTCGACCTGCACAAGGCGCTCGGCCTGGAGCTCGGCGACTGCCACACCATCCGCAACGCGGGCGGCGTGGTCACCGACGACGTGATCCGTTCGCTCACCATCAGCCAGCGCAAGCTCGGCACCCGCAGCGTCGTGCTCATCCACCACACCGGCTGCGGCCTGGAGCAGATCACCGAGGACTTCCGCACCGACCTGGAGATGGAGGTCGGCCAGCGCCCGGCCTGGGCCGTGGAGTCCTTCCGGGACGTCGACCAGGACGTACGGCAGTCCATGCAGCGGGTGCGCACCTCGCCGTTCCTGTTGCACGCCGACGACGTCCGTGGCTTCGTGTTCGACGTGAAGACGGGCCTGCTGCGCGAGATCGACCCCTCCTGACCCACCACCGAAGCTGTCGTTCTCCTGTTGATTTCCGGTTCAGGGGTGCCCAAAAGGCCGCAAGCCCCGACATATCGCGGGCAGTTGTCCACAGGCGAGTGACACGAATCGGTAACGGCAGCCAGAATGCGTGGATGGACGTCGCGCGGAACCTTTTCCGGGCGGTGTCCGTGATTCGGGGTGGGCCGGTCCGCAACGCAGAGCGTCGGCCCGGAGAAAGAACGGGCCGAGGAGGGCCGGGTGACGACCTATGACGATCGAGCGAGCCTCACAGATCTGACTGCCACTGTGGAGCGTGTCCGCAGTTCGGTAGAGGGTGTGATCGAGGGCAAGCCCGAGGTCGTACGGCTTTCGCTGACCGTACTGCTCGCCGAAGGGCATCTTCTGATCGAGGATGTACCGGGCGTCGGCAAGACCATGCTCGCGAAGGCACTGGCGCGGTCCATCGACTGCTCGGTGCGGCGTATTCAGTTCACGCCCGACCTGCTGCCCTCGGACATCACCGGGGTGTCCATCTGGGATCAGCAGCGCCGGGACTTCGAGTTCAAGCCGGGGGCGATCTTCGCGCAGATCGTGATCGGCGACGAGATCAACCGCGCCTCGCCGAAGACCCAGTCGGCACTCCTGGAGTCCATGGAGGAGCGGCAGGTGACCATCGACGGGCAGACGTACGAGCTGCCGAGCCCGTTCATGGTGGTGGCCACACAGAACCCGGTCGAGATGGAGGGCACCTATCCCCTGCCGGAGGCCCAGCGCGACCGCTTCATGGCGCGGGTCTCCATCGGCTACCCCAGCGCGGAGGCCGAGCTGCAGATGCTCGACATCCATGGCGGGGCGAGCCCCCTGGACGACCTCCAGCCGGTGGCGCACGCGCACGACATCGTGAAGCTGGTCGACGCCGTCCGCGGCGTCCACGTCGCCGACACGGTCCGGCGGTACGCGGTGGAGCTGGTCGCCGCCACGCGCACCCACCCCGACCTCAGACTCGGCGCCTCCCCGCGCGCGACGCTGCATCTGCTGCGCGCGGCGAAGGCATCCGCCGCCCTGAGCGGCCGGGAGTACGCGCTGCCGGACGACATCCAGGCGCTCGCCGTCGCTGTCCTGGCCCACCGGCTGCTGCCCACCGCCCAGGCACAGCTCAACCGGCGTACGGCGGAGCAGGTGGTGCAGGAGATCCTGCAGCGCACCCCGGTGCCCCAGCAGCAGGGCGGCGCCGGGCTCGGGCACGGCACGCAGGCGTACGGCCAGCAGCCGCCGCGGAGGCTGTGATGACCACCGCCGCCGGGCCGGCCCACAGCGAGGCCGACCGGGGCGACAAGGGCGGGGTGCGCACCGCGCTGGCCGGTCTGACGACCCGCGGCCGTTCGTTCCTGGCCGCCGGGATCGCAGCCGCCATCTGCGCGTACGTCCTGGGGCAGAGCGATCTGCTCCGGGTCGGGCTGCTCCTCGCGCTGCTGCCGCTGGTCTGCGCGACCGTGCTCTACCGCACCCGCTACCGGGTGGCCGGCAGCCGCCGGCTCTCCCCCGCGCGCGTGCCCTCCGGCAGCGAGGCCCGTGTCCATCTGCGGATGGACAACGTCTCGCGGCTGCCCACCGGTCTGCTGATGCTCCAGGACCGGGTGCCGTACGTCCTCGGCCCGCGTCCCCGCTTCGTGCTGGACCGGGTGGAGGCGGGCGGCCGCCGCGAGGTGTCCTACCGCGTCCGCTCCGACCTGCGCGGCCGCTATCCGCTGGGCCCGCTCCAGCTGCGTCTGACCGACCCGTTCGGCATGTGCGAGCTGACCCGGTCCTTCTCGTCGTACGACACCCTGACGGTGATCCCGCGCGTGGAGCCACTGCCGCCGGTGCGCTTCGCCGGTGAGGCGAAGGGCTACGGCGACGGGCGGAACCGCTCGCTCGCCCTGGCCGGCGAGGACGACGTCATCCCGCGCGGATACCGCTACGGCGACGATCTGCGGCGGGTGCACTGGCGTTCCACCGCGCGCTACGGCGAGCTGATGGTGCGCCGCGAGGAGCAGCCGCAGCGCGCCCGCTGCACGGTGCTGCTGGACACCCGGGGCCTCGCCTTCCGCGGCGCGGGCCCCGACTCGCCCTTCGAGTGGGCCGTGTCGGGCGCGGCGTCGGCGCTGGTGCACATGCTCGAACGGGGCTTCTCCGTACGACTGCTGACGGACACCGGCAGTTCGGTGCCCGGCGAGGGCGCGGACGGCTTCGCGGGCGCGAGCCAGGAGTCGGCGGACGCGGCCGGGCTGATGATGGACACCCTCGCGGTGATCGACCACTCCGACGGCACGGGTCTGTCCCGGGCCTACGACTTGCTGCGCGGGGGCAACGAGGGACTGCTGATCGCCTTCTTCGGCGACCTCGACGAGGAGCAGGCCGCGGTGGCCGCCAAGATGCGTCAGCGCAGTGGCGGCGCGGTCGCCTTCGTGCTGGACGGCGGCCGCTGGGGGCGGGAACCGACCGATGTGGCCGGCCCGTTGGACAGGAGCGAGGAGCGGTTGCGGATGCTGCGCGAGGCGGGCTGGACGGCGCTGAGCGTGCCGCGTGGCGCCTCCTTGAGCGATTTGTGGCGCCAGGCGGACCGCGAGCGCACCGGCATCGGTGCGACGAGCGGGCCGGGCAGTGAGGGGGCACGCGCATGAGCGGGCGGGCACGACTGGCGCTGTGCGCCTGGGCGGCCACCCTGATGGCGTCCTGCGCCCTGCTGCCCCTGGTCGAACCGGCCTCGTGGATCCTGCAGGCGGCCTTGCTGCTCGGTGTCCAGTCGCTGGTGGGCGCGGCGACCCGGCGGGTGCCGCTGGCGCGGCCGCTGACCGTGGCCGCACAGGCCCTGGTCACGCTGATGATGCTGACCCTGGTCTTCACCCGGGAGCAGGCGGTCGCCGGGCTGGTCCCGGGTCCGGAGGCGTTCCAGCGGTTCGCCGATCTGTTCCAGCAGGGCGGCGACGACGTCGCGCGGTACGCGATCCCGGCACCGCTGGAGTCCGACGGCATCCGGCTGATGATCCTCGGCGGTGTGCTGGTCATCGGCCTCGCGGTGGACACCCTCGCCGTGACCTTCCGCAGCGCGGCTCCGGCCGGGCTGCCGCTGCTGGCGCTGTACTCCGTCGCAGCGGGGCTCTCCGACGGTGGCGCCGACTGGCTGTGGTTCCTGGTCGCGGCGGCCGGCTATCTGATGCTGCTGCTGTCCGAGGGACGCGACCGGCTCTCCCAGTGGGGCCGGGTCTTCGGCGGGGCACCGCGCACCCCGGGCGGCGAGCCCGGCGTGGTGGCGCCGGTCCGCACCGGGCGGCGCATCGGCGCGGTCGCGCTGGGGCTCGCCCTGGTGGTGCCGGTCGCGCTGCCCGCGATGGACGGCGGCCTCCTGGACGGCACCGGGGCGGGTGTGGGCGGTGGCAGCGGGAGCGGCGGCACCATCTCCGCGGTGAACCCGCTGGTGTCCCTGCGCGACAACCTGAACGTGGACGAGGACCGCCAGGTCCTGTCCCTGCGCACCGAGCCCGAGGACCAGGGCAGCCTCTATCTGCGGATCGTCTCGCTGGACGACTTCGACGGCCGGACCTGGAAGCCGTCCAAGCGCAACATCGAGAAGGTGCCGGACCAGCTGCCCACGCCGATCGGCCTCGGCGCCGACATCCGGCGCGCCGAGATCACGACCAGTGTCACGGCCGCCAAGGACTACCGCCAGGACTGGCTGCCGATGCCGTACCCGCCCAGCGGTGTGCGGATCGACGGGGACTGGCGCTACGAACCCGAGGGCATGACCCTCGTCGGCGACCACGACCAGACCACGAGCGGGGCGGCGTACGAGGTCAAGAGCCTTGTCGTGCAGCCGACGGCGGAGCAGCTGGCGGCCGCCCCGGCGCCGCCCGGGGACATCAGGCGCGACTACACCGAGGTGCCCGACTCGCTTCCGGCGGTCGTGGCCACCACGGCTCGTGAGGTCACCCAGGGCTCCGCGAACCACTACGAGCAGGCGGTCAAGCTCCAGGAGTACTTCTCCCTGACGGGCGGTTTCCAGTACGACACCCAGGTGCAGGTCGGCTCCGGCTCCCAGGCGATCGCCCGGTTCCTGAAGGACAAGCAGGGCTTCTGCGTCCACTTCTCCTTCGCGATGGCGGCGATGGCCCGCACCCTGGGCATCCCGGCCCGGGTGGCGGTGGGCTTCGCGCCGGGTACGCCGCAGGCCGACGGCACGGTGTCGGTGGGGCTGCGGGACGCCCACGCCTGGCCCGAGCTGTATTTCGAGGGCGTGGGCTGGACCCGCTTCGAGCCCACCCCGACCCGGGGCACCCAGCCCGAGTACACGCAGACGGACAGCCCCGACAGCAACCTGCCCGACCCGGGCGTCCCGTCCCGGTCGGCGAGCGCCGCGCCCTCCACCGCCCCCTCGGCGAGCGAGAGCTGCACGGCGGAGCAGAAGAAGCTGGAGGCGTGCCCGAGCGAGTCCGCCGCGGCCCTGCCGGTCACGGACGGCGGTGGTCCGAAGTGGACCGTCGTGCTCGCATGGGTCCTCGGCGGGCTCGCCGCGCTGGCGATCCCGCTGGCCCCGATGGTGTGGCGCCGCCGCACCCGGGCGGTACGGCTGGGGGCGCACGGCCGCAGCGAGGCGGACGCGGCGCTGCACACCCTGGCGGTCTGGCTGGAACTGACCGATACCGCGTGGGACTTCGGGATCCTGCCGGACGATTCGCAGACCCCGCGCAAGGCGGCGGCGCGGATCGTGAGACTGGGGCATCTCGACCCGACGGCCGCGACCGCGGTGCACCGGGTGGCGGACGCGGTGGAGCAGGTTCTCTACGCGCCGCGGCCGCGCCCGACGGCGGGGCTCGCGGAAGACGTCCGACAGGCGATCGCCGGACTGGCCGTCCCGGTGACCCGGCGTACGAAGCTGCGGGCGATGTTCGCGCCGCGTTCAACCGTACGAGTGGTGTGGGCGGTCTCGGAGTGGTGGACCGGTGTGACGGCCCGTGCGGCGGCGGCCAGGCCGACGCTGCGCAAGCAGCCGTCGGGCCAGGAGGGCTGAGTCCGCGGAGCAACGGCTGAGGCCCCGACCCGTGCGAGCGGGTCGGGGCCTCAGCCGTTGGGTCGGACGCTGATCGGGCGATCACCGAAGGGGCGATCGGCGCCGTCAAAAGGGCGTGCGTGAGGGGGTGACCACCCGCCGGGTGGTCACCCCCTCACGCATCAGCTATTGGTCGAGCTAATGGCCGCCCTGCTCGTCGCGGCGCTTCTGCCAGCGCTGCTCGATACGGTCCATCATGGAGCGCTTCTGCCTGGCCTGACGGCGCGCGTGCGGGGCACCGGCCGCGGGCTGTTCACCCGGCTTGGGGGCCTTGCGCCAGCCGGTCACGGCGAGTACCGCACAGCCCAGCATGACGAGGAAGCCCACCACGCTGAGCCAGACCTGCTTGGCGACCATTCCTGCCATGAGGAGCGCGATACCCACGAGGAAGCCCGCGACCGCCTGGTAGACCCGTCGCCGGGTGTACGTGCGCAGCCCGCTTCCCTCAAGCGCTGTCGCGAACTTGGGATCTTCGGCGTACAGCGCTCGCTCCATCTGCTCGAGCATTCGCTGCTCGTGCTCCGAGAGCGGCACGGAATCCTCCTCATCGTGCAGTCGCCGGGGCGACCCGGGGGGTCCCTTCAGGATAGGCAGGGAATCGCCCCCGTGAAACCCGCCCCTCTACGCCAATTGGCCAACCGGGATTCCGCCATGCACGTCCCGGCCCGCTAGATCTTGCATTCCCCAGCGGCCGACCCGTCATGCCGGACGGTCTCCCTCGATCATACGGCGCCAGGCGCCCGATCGGGGGGCCTGTGGCGTACTCCATCTGCACCCAAGTCCCTGATCAGCGCTGCACCAGGAGAGCTGCCTCAGGCCTCGACGGTCCCTCGGGTCTCACCGAGCACGTGAAGCTGCGTGGCCACGGAGTGGAAGGCGGGGAGTTCGGCCGCCGCCTCCTCCAGCTTGAGCAGGGCCTCCAGGGCTCCGGGCTCGGTGTCGACCAGCACGCCGGGGACCAGGTCCGCGAAGACCCGCACGCCGTGCACGGCACCGACCTCGAGGCCCGCGCCCTCGACCAGCTCGGTGAGCTGGTCGGCGGTGAAACGCCGCGGCACGGGGTCACCGGTGCCCCATCGTCCGTTCGGGTCCTCGAGCGCCTGCTTGGCCTCCTTGAAGTGGCCGGCGAGGGCGCGGGCGAGCACGGCGCCGCCGAGGCCCGCCGCGAGCAGGCTGAGGACGCCCTCGGAGCGCAGGGCGGCCACCACGTTGCGGATGCCCTCGGCCGCGTCGTCCACGTACTCCAGGACGCCGTGGCACAGCACCGCGTCGTAGGCGCCGCGCTCGACCACGTCGAAGAGACCGTGGGCGTCGCCCTGGACACCGCGCACCCGGTCGGCGACGCCGGCCTCGGCGGCGCGGCGCTCCAGGGCGAACAGCGCGTTGGGGCTGGGGTCGACGACGGTGACCCGGTGGCCGAGCCGGGCGACGGGCACGGCGAAGTTGCCGCTGCCGCCGCCGGTGTCGAGGACGTCCAGGGCGTCCCGGCCCGTGGCCTTGACCCGCCGTTCGAGGGCGTCCTGGAGGACCTCCCAGACCACGGCGGTACGGAGAGAGGCGCGGGGTCGCAGCGGGTCCGACACGGCAGTTGACTCCTCGTCGCGGCACCGCCTCTTGCACGGCGGAGCGATCGGTCTGCCCTCCCCGCCCGGGTACCGGAGAAGGAGGGCTTCAGGCGCCCTCCACCCTATTGCCTCCGTCACCTCGCCCGACCACCGTGGCATCCAGGTGGCAGCGCCCGTGCCGTGCCGGCGGGGTCAGCCCGCGTCCGGCATGTCCCGGCCCGTGTCGTGGTCGTCGGGCTCCGGCCGGTCCGTGTCCTGGCGGGGCTGGGGCAGGACCGGCTGGAGGACCAGCATTCGTTCGACGAGGCGCAGGAACATCGCCACGTCACGTATGAGGTCGTCAGCGTCCCGGCGCGTGGCCGCACCCTGGATGCCTGCCTCGGCACGGGCGCGGCGCCGGGCGCCGGCGGCGAAGAGCGCGCTCCACTCGGCGAGCTCGGGGGCTATTTCGGGGAGCACTTCCCAGGCGCTCCGGATCTTGGCCCGGCGTCGTGGCGAGGGTTCCGGACGCCCGCGCGCGGCGAGCACGGCGGCGGCGGTGCGCAGGGCGGCGAGGTGGGCCGTCGCATAGCGCTCGTTCGGTGTCTCCAGGACGGCGGCCTCGTCGAGTCCGGCACGGGCCTGGGCGAGCAGATCGAGGGCGGCGGGCGGGGCCGTGGTCCGGCGGAGCACGGGGTGTACGTCGCTCGCCGGTCCGGTCAGTGAGGGGGCAGGGCCGGTGGCGCGGCGCCGGCGGGCGGCTGCTGCGTGGTAGGTGGCCATGACGAACCTCCTGTCGTCTGTGTGACGGCACGTCCCGATACGGGATGCCGTATGTGCCCATCGTGAGGTATGCCACTGACAATCCGTTCTGACCTGGGCTTTTGCTTCGATCGAAGGTTCGGGTTAGTTTTTGCACTGACCAGTCAGTTCAAAAACTCCGGCAGTTCTGGACATCAGGGGGTGGGCTGTGGGCGGAGTCGCCGTCACAGCCGAGGAATTCGGGCTCAAGGGGCCGCGCGGCTGGGCGTTCCGCGGGATCGGCCTCGATGCGGAGCCCGGGGCGCTGATCGCCGTCGAGGGGGTGTCGGGGTCGGGCCGTACGTGTCTGCTGCTCGCGCTCACCGGGCGGATGAAGGCGTCCGAGGGGACGGCGGCCGTGGGCGGGGCCCGGCTGCCGAAGCAGCTCGCGGCGGTGCGGCGGATGAGCGCCGTGGCCAACGTCGCCGGTGTCACCGACCTCGACCCGGCCCTGACCGTCGGGGAGCACCTGCGCGAACGGGCGCTGCTGCAGCACCGGTTCGGCGACTCCCTGCGCGGGCTGCTGCGGCCGCGTGCCGAGCGCGCGAACGAGGCGAAGCTGCGGATCGACACCGCCCTGAGCGCCGCCGGTCTCGACCGGGATGCCCTGCCCAAGGGCTCCCGGACGGCCGTACGCGATCTGGAGCGGCTGGAGGCGCTGCGGCTGTCCGTCGCGCTCGCCCTGATCGGGAGGCCGCGGCTGCTCGGCGTCGACGACACCGATCTGAAGCTGTCCGACGCGGAACGGGCCGAGGTCTGGGCGCTGTTGACGTCGATCACCGAGGCGGGGACCACGGTCGTGGCGGTGTGCAGTGAGGCACCCGAGGAGGCTGCCGTGAAGGTGTCCACTCAAAGTGCCCCTCAGGGCTCGGCTCAGAAGAAGAAGGAGGACGTCGATGCGCTCGCCGCGACTGGCCGCGCTTGAGCTGCGGCGTTTCGGACGGGGGAAGCTGCCGCGGGCCGCGCTGGTCGCGCTGCTGGTGCTGCCCCTGCTCTACGGCGCCCTGTATCTGTGGTCGTTCTGGGATCCGTACGGCCGGCTGGACCGCATCCCCGTGGCGCTCGTGAACGACGACAAGGGAGCCACCGCCGACGGGAGGAAGCTCGCGGCGGGCGACGACATCACCCGGGGGCTGCACGACAGCGACGTCTTCGAGTGGCACGAGGTGAGCGCCGCCGAGGCACGCGCGGGTGTGGAGGAGGGCACGTACTACCTGTCGCTGACCGTGCCGACCGACTTCAGCGCGCGGATCGCGTCCAGCGCGGGCGACTCCCCCGAGACGGGCGCACTCCAGGTGCGGACCAACGACGCGAACAACTACATCGTCGGGCAGATCTCGCGCACGGTCTTCAGCGAGGTGCGCCAGGCCGCGTCCACGAAGGCGTCGCGGTCCTTCCTGGACCGGATCTTCATCTCGTTCTCCGACATCCACGGCGCGACGGTCAAGGCCGCCAAGGGGGCCGACAAGCTCGAGGGCGGGCTCGGAAAGGCCGAGAAGGGGTCCAAGGACCTCGCCGACGGGCTGACGGACGCCAAGAGCGGCAGCGGCGATCTGGCCAAGGGGCTCAAGAAGCTCGACAAGGGCGCGGGCGACCTGGAGGACGGCTCGCAGCAGGTCGCGGAGGGCACCCAGACGCTCGCCGACAAGGTCAACGGGGTCGCGGCGAAGGCGGGCCCGTTCCTCGAGGACAACGAGAAGACGATCGGTGACACCGCCCAGCTCGTCGCGGACTCCAGCAAGGCGATCCGCAAGCACCTGGACACCCTGGTGACGACGGCCCCCGTGGCCGCCAAGGGCGCCCGCACGGCCTCCGAAACGCTGGACGAGATCCATCGGACGCGCTGCGAGAAGGCCGTACTGCCCGACGCGGCCTGCGCCGACCTGGAGAAGGCCAAGGACGCGGCCTCCGACGTGGCGACCATCGCCGACGACCTCAACACCCTCGTGGGCGACCAGGACGGCGACCTGAAGAAGCTCGACAAGAACCTGGCGAACCTGCAGAAGCAGGCCCAGGCGATCGCCGACCGGGCGCCGCACCTCTCCGAGGACCTCGACGACGCCGTCTCCAAGGTCAACGAACTGAACACGGGCGCGGGGAAGGTCGCCGCGGGCGCCAAGAAGCTGCACACGGGGCTCGGCACGGCCAAGACCGGTGCCGGTGACCTGGACGAGGGGGTCGGCAAGCTCAGGACCGGCGCCGCCGATCTGAACGGCGGCATGTACAAGCTGGTCGACGGCTCCGGGAAGCTCTCGGACGGGCTGCACGACGGAGCCGACCAGATCCCCGACTACGACAAGCGGGACCGCGACGAGCGGACCGAGGTCATGGCCGACCCCGTCCAGCTGGTCTCCAAGGACATGCACAAGGCGCCCAACTACGGCACCGGGTTCGCCCCGTACTTCATCCCGCTGTCCCTGTGGGTGGGCGCGATGGTGGCGTACATGCTGGTCGCACCGATGAACCGGCGCGCGCTCGCCGCGGGCGCCCCCGCGTGGCGGATAGCGCTGGCCGGCTGGCTGCCGGTGGTGGCGGTCGGGGTGCTCCAGACGGTGGCCCTGATGTCGGTGCTGCACTGGGCGATCGGCCTGCAGATGGTGCGGGCGGTCGGCACGGTGGGCTTCCTGTTCCTGGTGACGGCGTGCTTCGCGGCGATCGTGCAGTGGCTGAACGCCCGCTTCGGGGCGGCGGGACGGATCCTCGTCCTCGCCTTCCTGATGCTCCAGTTGACGTCCGCGGGCGGCACGTACCCCGTGCAGACCAGCCCTGGCTTCTTCAACGCGCTCCACCCCTTCCTGCCGATGAGTTACGTCGTCGAGGCGCTCCGCAGGCTCATCACGGGCGGCGGTCTCGGTCCGGTCTGGCACGCGTGCGTGGTGCTCGTCGCCTTCACCGCGGGCGCACTCGCACTGACCGCGCTGTCGGCCCGCCGTCGCCAGGTGTGGACGCTCGACCGGCTGCACCCGGAGCTGAGCCTGTGACCTCGACGACCGCCGGGTCTCCGGCAGCTGTGAGAATCGGGGGCATGGAAAGCAGCAGCGGCAGCACGCGCCGCGAGGCCACCCGGCAGAAACTCTACGAGGCGGCCGTCACGCTCATCGCGGAGCAGGGCTTCTCCGCCACCACCGTCGACGAGATCGCCGAGCGGGCCGGGGTGGCGAAGGGCACGGTCTACTACAATTTCGCGAGCAAGTCCGTCCTGTTCGAGGAGCTGCTGCGGCACGGTGTGGGACTGCTCACCGCCTCCCTCCGGGAGGCCGCGGAGCGGACGGCGCGGGAGGGCGGCAGCAAGACGGACGCCCTGGACGCGATGATCCGGGCCGGCCTGGTCTTCATCGACCGCTATCCGGCCTTCACCCAGCTGTACGTGGCCGAGCTCTGGCGCACCAACCGGGCCTGGCAGTCCACGCTCATGGTGGTCCGGCAGCAGGCGGTGGCGGTCGTCGAGGACGTGCTGCGCGAGGGCATCGCGAACGGCGAGTTCCACGAGGCGATCGATGTCTCCCTGACCGCGTCCGCCCTGGTCGGCATGGTGCTGGTGGCGGCCCTGGACTGGAAGGCGTTCCAGGCGGAGCGCTCCCTGGACGATGTGCACTCGGCACTGTCGCGGCTGCTGCAAGGACGGGTGAGCGGCCGGGGCTGAGCCGGCGGTACGCGCGCGTAGACAGACGAAAGCGCCGGTCCGCTGTGGCCGCGTCCCCCGCGGGCCACCTCGAACCGGCGCCTTCTCCTGCTCCCCCGTGCTCCCCCGATTCCCCCGTTGGACCCCCGTTCGGTCGTTCCCCCGGGCCCCCCGTGCCTCGCTCCCGCCGACTTCCGCCGGCGGAAGGAGCGGATCCGGGGCGGCTCCGCTCCGGCGCCCCGTGTCGCCGGTGCCGAGCCGTTCCCCTTCTCCGTGGCTCCACTCTCTCGTTCGCGCAGGTCGGCCCCCATCCGCGCGCGTACTCATCTCGCCCACTAGGTACGGATACTCAGACCTGCGTACTCAGGCCCAGGACGCTCCGTTGCCGAGTGGTTACGATCGCCTCCGTGTCGGTACTCCCTCTCGTCTTCACCAGCGGCTGGGCCAGCGGAATCAACGCCTACGCCGTCGTGCTGCTGCTCGGCGTCTTCGGCGCGACCGGGCTGAGCGACGACGTCCCCGAGACGCTCCAGCGCCCTGAGGTCCTCATCACAGCCGGTGTGCTGTTCCTGTGCGAGGCGGTCGCGGACAAGATCCCGTACGTCGACTCGGCGTGGGACTCGGTCCACACGCTGATCCGCCCTGCCGCGGGCGCCTGGGTCGGTGCGGTGCTCGCCGGGCAGAGCGGTTCGCTCAACGACGTGGTCGCGGGTCTGGTCGGCGGTTCGACGGCGCTGGCCAGCCATGCCGTCAAGGCCGGGACGCGGATGGCGGTGAACACCTCGCCCGAGCCGTTGAGCAACGTGATCGTGAGCCTGGCCGAGGATCTCGGGGTCGCCGGGATCGTCACCTTCGCCATATTCCACCCGGAGGCGGCGGCGATCATCGCAGGCGTACTGCTGGTCGGCGGCCTGGTGATACTCGTCTTCCTGATCTCCCGGATCCGACGGTTCCTGCGCCGCCGGGCGCAACGGCGGGAGGAGAAACGGCTCGCGGGACGGACGGGACACCCACCGGGCTGGTGACCCCCGGCAGCCCTCGGACGGTGCCCGCGGCCGGGGCTGTCGGTGGTGGCCGATAAAGTCGCAGGCATGGCACGGATTGCGGTGATCGGCGCCGGGATGGGCGCGATGGCGGCCGCCGCCCGGCTGGCCGTCGCGGGCCACCGGGTGGCGGTGTACGAGCGTACGGAGACGTACGGCGGTGCGGTGCGCCGCCTCGAGCGCGACGGCTTCGCCTTCGACACCGGACCGGGGCTGCTCACACTTCCCGCGGTCTACCGCGATCTGTTCGTCAAGACCGGCAAGGAGCCGCTGGAGTCGGTCGTCGAGCTGGTCCAGGTCGACCCGTCGACGCGGCATCTCTTCGCGGACGGCACCGAGGTCAGTCTGCCGAACGCCTCCCGCGCGGGTGTCGTCTCGGCGCTGGACGAGGCACTCGGCTCCGACGCGAGCGCCCGCTGGGGCGACTTCCTGGTCCGGGCCCGCGAGGCCTGGGACCGCACCCGCAGGCCGCTCCTGGAGGAACCCCTCTGGCCGAACTGGTCGGTGCTGGCCGACCGCGAGCCCTATCCGTCGGTCCCGCACAAGAAGCTGCTCCGCACCCGCCGGGCCGGCACGCTCGCCGAGGTCGGCGCCTGGGAGCTGCGCGATCCGAGACTCGTCGCCCTCCTGGAGAGCCACGCCCTCGCGTACGGCCTGGACCCGCGCGTCGCCCCGGCGAGCGCGGCGGTGCTGCCGTACATGGAGCACGCCTTCGGCACCTGGTATGTCCGCGGCGGCATGCGGGAGTTGGCGCGCGCGGTGCACGAGCGGTGTGTGGCGCGCAGGGTGGAGTTCCACTTCGGCGCCGAGGTCACCGGGGTGCTGGAGAAGGACGGCCGGGCTGCGGGGCTCGAACTGGCCGACGGGGAGGTGGCGGAGGCGGACTTCGTCGTCGCCGGTGTCGCTCCCGATGTGCTGAGCCGCTGCGTGCGGGGCACCGCGGTGCGGGAGGACGGTGCGGTTCCTCCGCTGCGCGGGCTGCCGAGCCGTATGACGGTGCTGGTGGCGCTGCGCGGCGGGCGCCCACAGGGAGCGGCGCACCGGACGGTCGTGCACGCGGAGGACCGGGAGCGCGAGCTGGACCTGCTGTTCGGCTCGTCCCGGGGGCTCGACGTACGCCCCACGCTCACCGTGCTGCGCCCCGACGACCCGGGTGTGGTCCCGAGCCCGGACCACGAGGCGATCACCCTCACCGCCACGGTGCCCGCCCACGCCGACCGGGACCGGCCGACGTCCGAGGTCTTCGACGATCACGCGGACAAGCTGATCACCGCTGCCGAGCGTGCCGTACCGGACCTGCGCGAGCGCCTTCTCTGGCACGAGGTGCGTGTCCCGGCCGACATCGCGGAGACGACCGGTGCGGAGGGGGGCGCGGTTCCCGCCCCGGCTCTCGCCGCGGCCGAAGGTCGCCTGCTGCACCCGGCGAACACCACCGGGCTGTCCGGTCTGTTCACCGTCGGCGGCTGGTCCCACCCGGGCGGAGGCCTCCCGCACGCCGGGATGTCGGGTGCGCTGGTGGCCGGGCTGATCGTGGAGGGGCCGGAGTTCCGGGGCTCTCGGTGACCGCTGGTCAGAAGCGGTACTGCTCGTCGTAGCCGTTGCCCTGCTGGCCGTTCCCCTGCTGGCCGTTGCCCTGGTAGGGGTACTGCTGCTCCTGCGGCAGTTCGCCGCCGTACGTCTCGTCGGTGCGCTGCTGCGGGACCCACACGCCGCCGGCCGGGGTCTCGCCGTAGGTGGGGTTGCCGTACTGGTCCTGGCCGTAGGCCTGCTGACCGTACTGCTGCTGGCCGCCGTAGGAGGTGTCGTAGCCGCCGTAGGTCTGGGTGCCGATGTACGGGTCGGAGTAGGCGGCGTACTGCTGCTGTCCGGCCATGTCGTAGCCGTACTGCTGCTGGTCGTAGCCGGTGTAGCCGTCGTAGCCGTAGTTCTGGTCGGCGCCCTGGGCGGCCGTCGCGTACTGGTCCTGGGTCTGGCCCTGGCCGGCGTACGTGCCGTCGTTGTATATGCCGTAGGAGCCGGTGTCGTCGGGCATCGGCTGCGGCTCGTAGACCTCGGCGGCCGCGGGGCGGGCGGGCGTGAACACGTCGTCGCGGTCGTAGTCGTCCTGGCCGTAACCGGGCGCGTTCGAGGCGTAGTTGCCCTCGTCGCCGTAGGCGGCGTCCGTCGCCTCGAGGTCGGAGACCTCCAGGGTCGGCTCCTCGCGGCCGCGTTCGCGGCGGCCGCCGCGCTTGCCGCCGACGAGGCCGCCCAGGGCCTCCGGCGGATTGACCGCCCAGCCCTGTTCGAAGCCGCGGCGGAAGGAGAGGGTGACGTAGGTCTGGCCGACCGCGAAGGCGATGGCGCCCAGTCCGATGACGACCACCGACGGGATGAGCACACCGAGTACGACGCCCACGAAGCCGGCGAAGGCGAGCAGTCGCCAGCGAAGCCGCGCCTTGTACTGCAGCAGCACCTCGCCCAGCAACCACAGCGCGACGATTCCGAACGCGATGTAGAGGACCGTCCAGCCCATGTACGCCCCTCTCCCAGTGACCGCTACGCAGTGTGTCGTATATCGGTGCGGCCGGTCTAGGCCTGCGGTGGGTGGTGCAGGCCCAGGTTCTCGTAGATCTCCAGCGACGCCGTGGAGTTGTTGAGCGTGATGAAGTGCAGTCCGGGCACTCCCTCGGCCAGCAGCCGGGCGCAGAACTCCGTGGCGAACTCGATACCGATGGAGCGTACAGCGGCCGGATCGTCTTTTGCTGTGAGGATCCGCTCTTTCAGGACAGAGGGGATGGCCGCGTTGCTGAGCTGTGGCAGGCGCTCCAGCATCCGCACGCTGGTCACCGGCATGATCTCGGGGATGACGGGGGTCTCGCAGGCCGCTTTGACGACTCGGTCACGCAGTCGCAGATAGGACTCCGGCTGGAAGAACATCTGCGTGATGGCGTAGTCGGCGCCGGCCCGGCACTTGTCGACGAAGTGCGCGACGTCGGCGTCCCAGTCCCCGGACCGCGGGTGCATCTCCGGGAAGGCGGCGACGCCGACACAGAAGTCGCCCGATTCCTTGATGAGCCGGACGAGTTCGGCGGCGTAGGTCAGACCCTGCGGGTGGGCCACCCAGTCGCCCATCGGGTCGCCGGGCGGGTCGCCGCGGACGGCCAGGATGTTGCGGATCCCGGCGTCGGCGTACTGGCCGATGATGTTGCGCAGTTCGGCGATGGAGTGGTTGACCGCGGTGAGGTGGGCGACCGGCGTGAGCGTGGTGTCCGCGACGATCTGCTCGGTCTCCTTGACGGTGCCCGCGCGGGTGGAACCGCCGGCACCGTACGTGACGGAGACGAAGTCCGGGGCGACCGCCTCGACCCTCCTCAGCGCGCTCCACAGGTTCCGCTCACCCTTGGGGGTCTTCGGCGCCGAGAACTCGAACGAGTACGTCGCCTTGCCCGTGGCGAGCATGTCGCGCACGGTGCGTGCGCGGTCAGTCCTGGTGGATGCGGTTCCGAGGGCCATACCCGCAGGTTAGCCAGGGGGCAGCGGTCACCCAACCGGATCCGGGAAATTTGCCCGTTTTGTCGACTTGTTGTCCACCCTTCGGACACCGGGGCCGGTCACACCGGGTCCCTGAGCCTCTTCGCGAACTCCGCCGCCGCGGCTCCGGGGTCGTCGGCCTCCGTGATGGCCCGTACGACGACGACCCGGCGGGCGCCCGCCTCCAGCACCTCGTCGAGGTTGCCGAGGTCGATGCCGCCGATGGCGAACCAAGGGCGGTCGGTCTCGAGGGAAGCGGTGTACCGGACCAGGTCGAGGCCGGGTGCGTGGCGGCCGGGCTTGGTCGGGGTCGGCCAGCACGGGCCGGTGCAGAAGTAGTCCACGCCCTCCTGGACGGCGGCCGCGGCGGCCTCGGCCTCGGAGTGCGTGGAGCGGCCGACGAGGATGTCGTCGCCGAGGATCGCGCGGGCGGCGGGGACCGGGAGGTCGCCCTGGCCGAGGTGGAGCACGGCGGGCGGCCAGGGGTGGGTGGCCCGGGCCGCGTGCGCCAGGTCGGCGCGGTCGTTCACCGAGAGGACCTTGCCGTACATGTGGCACTTGTCGGCGAACAGTTCCAGCCAGCCCAGTTCCTCGTCCGCTTCCAGGGTCTTGTCACGGAGCTGGATGAAGTCGACGCCGTTCTCCAGGACCGCGTCCAGGAAGTCGGGCAGGTCGCCCTGCTTCTTGCGGGCGTCCGTGCAGAGATAGAGCCGGGCGTCGGCCAGCTGGGCGCGGGCGTCGGTGTCGGACGTGACGGGCATGGGTGTCCCCCGATGTCGGTGGCGTACGGGCTGCGGGCCGGTGCGGTCGACCTGGGCGGGCCGGGCGTAGTGAACCACAGGGACGGCTCCGCGGCCCACGCCCCGGCCCCAGGTGCGACGGGCGGACACGACCCACGTCCTGGCGACGAACCCGCAGGTCATCGACGCCGGGCGTGGGACGCGTCCGCCCATCACCGCTGTGGCACGGTGCCGCCCTGCGCACGGGGGCGGTCGCGACCGTGCGGGTGCGCGGGTGGCGGACCGTGCGCCGGGCGGTTCGGCGGTCCTGGGTCAGACGGCGAGCGCCTGGGCCCTGCGCTTCACCTCCGTGCCGCGGTTCTCGCTCAGCGCCTGGGCGGGGGTGCCCGGCAGGCTGTCGTCGGGGGTGAAGAGCCACTCCAGCATCTCTTCGTCGGAGAAGCCGTCGTCCCTCAGAAGCGTCAGGGTCCCGGTGAGGCCCTTGACGACCTTCTGCTCGACCCCGTCGATGAAGGCGGCGGGGACGTGCAGTGCGCGGTTCTCACCACGGCGTACGGCGATGAGCTGGCCGTCCTTGACCAGCTGGCGCGCACGCGTCACCTCGACATCGAGGATTTCCGCGATGTCGGGGAGGGTGAGCCAGGCAGGGACGAGAGCATCGATCTTTGCGTCAATCTCGGTCACGACATCAAGCCTGCCATCCCGCACTGACAGTCGGAAGCCAGACCCCCGCGACCTGGGCTTTCGAACTACACTGTCGCCGCCTTCAGGGGCCTCGCCGGGTCCGCCAGCAGCTCCGGGTCCAGCTCCGGCCCCGCCTCGATCAGCCGCCGTCCCTGTGCCAGGTCCCGGGGCCGGCCCACCGCCAGCAGGGCGATGAGGCGGTTCTCGCGCAGCCAGCAGACCGTCCAGGCCGGGCCGGACGGGTCGCCGCGCCACAGCACCGTGTCGGCGGACGTGTGGTGGCCGACGTACTGGACGAAGCGGCCGAACTGCTCGGACCAGAAGTACGGCACGGGGTCGTAGACCGCGGGCGTCTCGCCGATGATGTTGGCCGCCACCGTGCGCGGGCCCTGGAGGGCGTTGTCCCAGTGGTGGACCAGCAGTCGCTCGCCGTACCTTCCCGAGGGGAAGGACGCGCAGTCGCCGACCGCGTAGACGTCCGGCGCGGAGGTGCGCAGGCGGTCGTCGGCCACGACCTCGCCGTGCGCGCCGAGCTCGATGCCCGAGCCGGCCAGCCAGGCCGTGGCGGGGCGGGCGCCGATGCCGACCACGACGGCGTCCGCGGGCAGCCGTGTGCCGTCGTCCAGGAGGACCTCGCCGGGCCGCACCCGCTCCACGCGCGCGTGGGTGCGCAATGTGGCACCGGCGTCGGCGTACCAGGACGACATCGGCGCGGCCACCTCCGCAGGGAGCGCCCCCGCGAGCGGCCTTTCGGCGGCCTCGACGACCGTCACCGCGCAGCCCGCCTCGCGCGCGGCGGTGGCGAACTCGGCGCCGATCCAGCCCGCGCCGACCACCACGATGTCGTGCTGCCGGGCGAGTACGGGCCGCAGCCGCTCGGCGTCGTCGAGGGTGCGCAGCAGATGGACGCCGGGGACGCCCTCCGCGCCGGGCAGCCGGATCGGTTCGGCACCGGTGGCGAGGACCAGGACGTCGTACGGCACGGGCCCGGACCCGGTGTCCAGTTCGTGCTCGGCGGGGCGGACGCCCAGCACCTCGCGGCCCAGTTCCAGTGCGATGCCGAGCGCCTCGAAGTCGATGTCGAAGGCGGAGCCCTCGGCCTTGCCGAGCAGTACGGCCTTGGACAACGGCGGCCGGTCGTACGGCTGATGCGGCTCCGCGCCGATGAGGGTCACGGTGCCGGTGAAACCCTGTTCGCGCAGGGCTACCGCGGTCTGCACGCCGGCCATGCCCGCGCCGACCACGACCACGCGCCGCTGAGACTGCTCCGTCTGCTCGCTCACCGGATCACCATAGACAACTGACAATTTGTCAGTCAGCGGTCATGCACCGTGACCTGCTCCACAACGCTCGTCCCGCTGCCCGGCTGCGACTCCCACTCCCAGCTCTCCTCCAGCCGCACCCGCCCGTCCGGCAGCTCGACGACCGTGGACACGCAGTGCCCCGACGAGGTCGTCCCGTCGTGCTTGAGCTGGACGTACCGGAAGTCGAGCCGGTCGCCCTCCCGGGTACCCACCAGATGCCCGCGCACGACGTCGCCGCCCCCGTACTCGGCCCAGATCTCGCCGCTCTTCTCGTGGTACGTGAACCGGGTGCGGGTACCCACCTGACCTGCGGCCTGGTCGACGACGGGGGCGAGGACGAGGCCGTCCAGCGAGCGGGGCATGGCAGCAGGCTCCCTTACACAAGCGCAAAACCAAGAGCTAGGGTGGCCAACGTAGAGCACTCGCGGGAGCCCGGACGCACCGGGCTGAGAGGGAGGCTGGCGGCCTCCGACCGTACGAACCTGATCCGGGTCATGCCGGCGAAGGGAGGGGCTGGACGCCCATGTCCTCACGTACGTCAGACGTCCTGGTCGTCGGGGGCGGAATCATCGGCCTTGTCACGGCCTGGCGGGCCGCGCAGCGCGGTTTCGCCACGGCCGTCGTCGATCCCGAACCGGGCGGCGGGGCCGCCCGGGTGGCCGCCGGGATGCTGGCCGCCGTCACGGAACTGCACTACGGCGAGCAGACCCTGCTGGGCCTGAACCTGGCCTCGGCCCGCCGCTATCCGGAGTTCGCGGCCGAGCTCACCGAGCTCACCGGCCACGACCTCGGCTACCGCCGCTGCGGCACGCTCGCCGTCGCGCTGGACGCCGACGACCGTGCCCATCTGCGGGAACTGCACGCTCTTCAGCAGGAGTCGGGCCTGGAGTCGGAGTGGCTGTCCGGGCGGGAGTGCCGGCGCCTGGAGCCGATGCTCGCGCCGGGCGTGCGTGGCGGGCTGCGGGTCGACGGCGACCATCAGATCGACCCCCGGCGGCTGGTCAAGGCGCTGCTGGCCGCCTGCGAGCGGGCGGGCGTGGTCTTCCACCGCCTCTGGGCCGAGCGCCTGGACCTCGTAGGGGACCGGGCCGCCGGCATCACGGCCACCGACGGCACCCGGCTGGGCGCGGCCCAGGTGGTGCTCGCCGCCGGCAGCCTCAGCGGGCGGCTCGCCGGTGTTCCCGACGACGTCCTGCCGCCGGTGCGGCCCGTGAAGGGGCAGGTGCTGCGGCTGACCGTGCCGCAGCGGTACGCGCCCTTCCTGAACCGGACCGTGCGTGCCGTGGTCCGTGGCAGCCAGGTCTATCTGGTGCCGCGCGAGAACGGCGAGCTGGTGATCGGGGCGACCAGCGAGGAGCAGGGCTGGGACACCACGGTGACCGCGGGCGGGGTGTACGAGCTGCTGCGCGACGCCCATGAGCTGGTGCCGGGCATCACGGAGCTGCCGCTCACGGAGACCCGCGCCGGGCTGCGCCCCGGTTCCCCCGACAACGCTCCGCTGCTCGGACCGACCGAGCTCCCTGGGCTGCTCCTGGCGACCGGCCACTATCGCAACGGTGTGCTACTCACGCCGGTCACCGGCGACGCGATGGCCCATGTGCTGACCACGGGTGAACTGCCGGACGAGGTCCGCCCCTTCACCCCCCGGCGTTTCACCTTCACGGAGCTGCCCGCATGAACATCTCCGTCAACGGAGAGCCGCGGGAGATCGCTCCCGGCACGGCTCTCGACACCGTCGTGCGGGCCCTCGCCCCGGCCCCCGCCGGAGTGGCCGCGGCCCTCAACGAAACCGTCGTCCCGCGCGGACAGTGGCCGTCGACGTCCCTCCGCGAGGGAGACCGCGTCGAGGTCCTCACCGCCGTCCAAGGAGGCTGACCCATGGCCGACGATCCCTTCGTCCTCGGCGGCAGGACCTTCTCCTCCCGCCTGATCATGGGCACCGGCGGCGTGCCCAGCCTGGATGTGCTGGAGCGGGCGCTGACCGCCTCCGGCACCGAGCTGACCACGGTCGCGATGCGGCGGGTGGATCCGAATGTGCACGGCTCGGTCCTCTCCGTGCTGACCAGGCTCGGCATCGAGGTGCTGCCCAACACCGCGGGCTGCTTCACCGCGGGCGAGGCCGTGCTGACGGCCCGCCTCGCGCGCGAGGCCCTCGGCACCGATCTGGTCAAGCTGGAGGTCATCGCCGACGAACGCACCCTGCTGCCGGACCCCATCGAGCTCCTGGACGCCGCGGAGACCCTGGTCGACGACGGTTTCACGGTGCTGCCGTACACCAACGACGACCCCGTCCTCGCGCGGAAGCTGGAGGACGTGGGCTGCGCGGCGATCATGCCGCTGGGATCCCCGATCGGCTCCGGGCTCGGGATCCGCAACCCGCACAACTTCCAGCTGATCGTCGAGCACGCGCGCGTGCCGGTGATCCTGGACGCGGGGGCCGGTACGGCGTCGGACGCGGCGCTCGCGATGGAGCTGGGGTGCGCGGGTGTGATGCTCGCCTCGGCGGTGACGCGGGCCCAGGAGCCGGAGCTGATGGCGCACGCGATGCGGCACGCGGTGGAGGCGGGCCGGCTGGCGTACCGGGCGGGGCGCATCCCCAAGCGGCATTTCGCCGAAGCCTCGTCCCCCAAGGAGGGGTTGGCGCGACTGGATCCCGAACGCCCCGCGTTCTGAACGTACGTTCGACGCAGGTCGGAATTCGTTGCGACGTCCGTCACAGGACGGCTTCAGTCCCGCCCCGATCTCGCCCGAACCCGCGGCCCTGTCAGTCGCGGCTCGTACACTCACCTGCGTGGATACGACCCTTCAGGACCCTCTGGTCGGGCAGGTGCTCGACGGCCGCTATCGCGTGGACGCGCGGATCGCGGTCGGCGGGATGGCCACGGTCTACCGGGCCGTGGACACCCGCCTCGACCGCGTGCTCGCGCTGAAGGTGATGCACCCGGGCCTCGCCGCCGACGTCACCTTCGTCGACCGGTTCATCCGCGAGGCCAAGTCCGTCGCCCGGCTCGCCCACCCCAATGTGGTGCAGGTCTTCGACCAGGGCACCGACGGGTCGTACGTCTATCTCGCCATGGAGTACGTGGCGGGCTGCACCCTGCGTGACGTGCTGCGCGACCGTGGCGCACTGCAGCCGCGGGCCGCGCTCGACATCCTGGAACCGGTCCTCGCCGCGCTCGGCGCCGCGCACCGCGCGGGGTTCGTGCACCGGGACATGAAGCCCGAGAACGTGCTGATCGGGGACGACGGCCGGGTCAAGGTGGCCGACTTCGGGCTCGTCCGGTCCGTCGACACCGTCACGAACACCACGGGCACCGTGCTCGGCACGGTCTCGTATCTCGCGCCGGAGC
Source organism: Streptomyces sp. NPDC002817 (assembly GCF_053592055.1). Lineage (NCBI taxonomy): Bacteria > Bacillati > Actinomycetota > Actinomycetes > Kitasatosporales > Streptomycetaceae > Streptomyces > Streptomyces sp. NPDC002817. The sequence goes on along the minus strand of NZ_JBSFUY010000023.1, from coordinate 52,770 downwards.
AGATCGAGAGCGGCACCGCCGACCCCCGCGTCGACGTGTACGCGTGCGGTGTCGTGCTCTACGAGATGCTGACCGGCGAGAAGCCGCATGACGGGGACTCCCCCGCCGTGGTGCTCTACAAGCACCTCCACGAGGACGTCCCGCCGCCCTCGGGCATCGTGCCGGGGCTGGCGTTCGAGCTGGACGAGCTGGTCGCCTCGGCGACCGCCCGCACCCCGGAGATCCGCCCGTACGACGCGGTGGCGCTGCTCGCGCAGGCCCGCGCGGCGCGCGGCGCGCTCAGCGAGGAGCAGCTGGACCTGGTGCCGCCGCAGGCCCTGTCCGTCGCGCACAGCGGCGCCGAGGACCGCACCAGCGTGATCCCGCGCTCACTGACGGTGCCACGGCCGCTGCCGGTCAACGAGGACGGGCCCGTGCTCAACCACACGAGCCGGTTCGCGTCTCCGCCGCCCCCGCCGCCCCGGCGCCGTTCGGGACCTCCTCGCGGGCCGCTCGCGATCGTCGTCGCCCTGCTGCTGATCCTCGGTGTCGGAGCCGGCGTCTGGTACATCAACTCCGGCCAGTTCACCAAGGTCCCGGCGCTGATCGACAAGACCGAGACGCAGGCCCGGGACCGGCTGGAGGAGGCCGGCCTCGAACTCGGCAAGGTGAAGCAGGAGTACAGCGACACCGTGAAGCGCGGCCGGGTCATCGGCTCGGACCCGACCGTGGGCACCCGCATCCGGAGCAACGACTCCGTGACGCTGACCGTCTCCAAGGGCCCCGAGACCGTGAAGCTGGGCGACCTGAAGGGCCTCCGTCTCGACAAGGCGAGGGCACGGCTCAAGGGCGACGGCCTCGAACCGGGCATGGTGACCCGGGAGTTCAGCGAGGACGTCATCAAGGGCTTCGTGATCAGCACCGACCCGGAGGCGGGCAGCACGCTCCGTTCGGGCGCGGCGGTCGCCCTGGTCGTCAGCAAGGGCAGCCCGGTGGACGTCCCGGACGTCACCGGCGAGAGCCTGGAGGACGCGAAGGCGGACCTGGCGGACGCGGGCCTGAAGGTGAAGGTCGCCTCCGAGCAGGTCAACTCCGAGTACGACAAGGGCCTGATCGCCGCGCAGACCCCGCAGGACGGCAGCAGGGCCGCCGAGGGCGACACCGTGACGCTGACGATCTCCAAGGGTCCGGAGATGGTCGAGGTCCCAGACGTGGTCGGCGACAGCGTCGACGACGCGAAGGCCGAGCTGGAGGGGGCCGGTTTCGAGGTCGACGAGGACCGCGGGCTCCTCGGGTTGTTCGGCGACACGGTCAAGAACCAGTCGGTGGAGGGCGGCCAGACCGCCCCCAAGGGCTCGACGATCACCATCGAGATCCGCTGACCGGGCCGATCGCCATCCCCTGACGGGGCACCCCGCGCCGCGTGACACCCTGGACGGGTGATGACTCAGCGCAACCCCGTCGGCGGCCATGTCCCCGTGGCCGGCGGTCTGAACTCCGTCGGTCTGTCCTACGCCCGTGATCTCGCGGCCGAGACCGTGCAGGTCTTCGTCGCCAACCCGCGCGGCTGGGCCACACCCACCGGCAACCCGCGGCAGGACGAGGAGTTCCGTGCGGCGTGCGCGGCGGAGTCGATCCCGGCGTACGTCCATGCCCCGTATCTGATCAACTTCGGCTCGCACACCGAGGCGACGGTGGAGAAGTCGGTGGAGAGCCTGCGGCACTCGCTGCGGCGCGGGCGGGAGATCGGGGCGCTCGGTGTCGTCGTGCACACGGGCAGCGCGACCGGCGGACGGGACCGGTCCGTCGCCCTCAAGCAGGTCCGGGAGTACATGCTGCCGCTGCTCGACGAGCTCACCCATGACGACGACCCGTATCTGCTCCTTGAGTCGACCGCCGGTCAGGGCGCCTCGCTCTGCTCGCGGACCTGGGACTTCGGTCCGTACTTCGAGGCGCTGGACGCCCACCCCAAGCTGGGCATCTGCCTCGACACCTGCCACATCTTCGCGGCCGGCCACGACCTGACCGGCCCCTCCGGTATGCACCAGACCCTCGACCTGCTGGTGGACACCGTCGGCGAGGGCCGTCTGAAGCTGATCCACGCCAACGACTCCAAGGACGTGGTCGGCGCCCACAAGGACCGGCACGCGAACATCGGCGCCGGCCACATCGGCGAGGACCCGTTCCGGGCGCTGATGACCCACCCCGCCACCGAGGGCGTACCGCTGATCATCGAGACGCCCGGCGGCAAGGAGGGACACGCGGCGGACGTGGAGCGGCTGAAGAAACTGCGAGACGCATAGCCCGTCACGGAATACCCCTGGGGGGTATACGGTTCTTGCTCGGTGCAGGAACCGTCACCTGACATTGGGGGCACTCATGCAACACGAGGCGCACGCGGGACACGCTCACCACCAGACAGGCGGCAGCTGGGCCGTGGCCGTCCGGGCCACCCTCCACTGCCTAACGGGGTGCGCCATCGGCGAGGTGCTCGGCATGGTCATCGGCACCGCGCTCGGCTGGGGCAACACCCCGACCCTGATCCTGGCGATCGTCCTCGCCTTCTTCTTCGGCTACGCGCTCACCCTGCGCGGCGTCATCAGGGCGGGCCTGGGTCTGCGCGCCGCACTGAAGGTGGCGCTGGCCGCGGACACCCTGTCCATCGCCGTGATGGAGCTGGTCGACAACGGAGTGATCGTGCTGTGGCCGGGAGCCATGGACGCCGAACTCGCCGACCCGCTGTTCTGGGGTGCGCTGGCGATCGCCCTGGCCATCGCCTTCGTCCTCACCACGCCGGTCAACAAGTGGATGATCGGCCGCGGCAAGGGCCACGCGGTGGTGCACCAGTACCACCACTGACCAGTACCAGCACCGGCCGGAACCCTAGAGGTCGGGCCCGTCCCCGGGCACCTCCTGGTAGGAGTAGCGCTGCTCCCGCCAGGGGTCGCCGATGTTGTGATAGCCGCGCTCCTCCCAGAAGCCACGGCGGTCGGCGGTCATGTACTCGACGCCGCGGACCCATTTGGGCCCCTTCCAGGCGTACAGATGGGGGACCACCAGCCGGAGCGGGAAGCCGTGCTCGGCGGTGAGCAGCTCGCCGTCCTTGTGGGTGGCGAAGATCGTGCGCTCGGCGGCGAAGTCCGCGAGGCGCAGGTTGGAGCTGAAGCCGTACTCGGCCCACACCATCACATGGGTGACGGCCGGGGCCGGCGGGGCGATGTCCAGGATGGTCCGGGCGGGGACGCCGCCCCACTCGGCGCCGAGCATGCTGAACTTCGTGACGCAGTGCAGATCGGCCACGACGCTGGTGTGCGTCAGAGCCGTGAACTCGTCGTGGTTCCAGCACTGTTTCTCACCGTCGGCGGTGGCTCCGAAGACGCGGAACTCCCAGCGTTCGGGGCGGAACTTGGGGACGGGTCCGTAGTGCGTGACCGGCCAGCCGCGCTGGATCCGCTGTCCCGGCGGAAGCTCGGATTGTGCCGCTTCTCCTGACTCGCGTTCCACCGGCTGACCCATGACTCCATCCTGACAGACCCGGGGCAGTGCACATGACCAACCTCTGACCAATTCGCCTCAAACCGGACTAAGCATGCCCTTACTTACTAAGTGAAGACTTACTGGACGATCTTCGATACCGGTGCAAGGATGCGGCGCAACCTGCCAGTTCCCCCCGGTTGGAAGGAGCCTCTGCGATGCAGGGCGACCCCGAGGTCATCGAATTCCTCAACGAGCAGCTCACCGGCGAGCTCACCGCGATCAACCAGTACTTCCTGCACGCGAAGATGCAGGAGAACTTCGGCTGGACGAAGCTCGCCAAGTACACGCGCCACGAGTCGTTCGACGAGATGAAGCACGCCGAGGTGCTCACCGACCGGATCCTCTTCCTGGACGGGCTGCCGAACTACCAGCGCCTGTTCCACGTCCGGGTCGGGCAGACGGTCAAAGAGATGTTCGAGGCCGACCGGCAGGTCGAGGTCGAGGCGATCGACCGCCTCAAGCGCGGTATCGAGGTGATGCGCGCCAAGGGCGACATCACGTCCGCGAACATCTTCGAGTCGATCCTCGAGGACGAGGAGCACCACATCGACTACCTCGACACCCAGCTGGAGCTGGTGGAGAAGCTCGGCGAGGCGCTCTACATCGCGCAGCTGATCGAGCAGCCGGAGAGCTAGGCGGCCTCGTCCAGCCCGGCAAGAACCGGCTGACCCTGATCGGCGAGCTCACGTGTCGGGCAGGCGCCCCGGCCCAGCAGCGCCTGGATGCGCCGTACACAGGAACCGCAGTCGGTGCCCGCCTTGCAGGCGGAGGCTATCTGGCGCGGGGTGCAGGCACCGTCCGCCGCGTGCTTCTTGACCTGCTGCTCGGTGACGCCGAAGCAACTGCAGACGTACACGCGGTTCACCTCCCGCCGGGATCGATAAGTGGTGCCGTCCCGATTAATCGGTGAGGCTAACCTAACCTTACCCGGCACGCAGGAACCGCAAAAGTGGAGTGGGGCGCGGATCGTATGTGATCCGCGCCCCACCTCATGCTCCTGTAACAGGCGCATCCACTGCTGATCTGCTACTAGTCCCGGTACAGCTCCGCGACGAGGAACGCCAGGTCCAGGGACTGGCTGCGGTTGAGCCTCGGGTCGCAGGCCGTCTCGTAGCGCTGGTGCAGGTCGTCGACGAAGATCTCGTCGCCGCCGCCCACGCACTCGGTGACGTCGTCACCGGTGAGCTCCACGTGGATGCCGCCCGGGTGGGTGCCCAGGCCCTTGTGGACCTCGAAGAAGCCCTTGACCTCGTCGAGCACGTCGTCGAAGCGACGGGTCTTGTGGCCGGAGGCCGCCTCGTAGGTGTTGCCGTGCATCGGGTCGGTGATCCAGGCGACGGTCGCGCCGGAGGCGGTGACCTTCTCGACCAGCTCGGGCAGCTTGTCGCGGACCTTGTCCGCGCCCATCCGCACGATGAAGGTGAGGCGGCCCGGCTCGCGGTCCGGGTCGAGGCGCTCGATGTACTGGAGCGCGTCCTCGGCCGTCGTCGTCGGGCCCAGCTTGATCCCGATCGGGTTGCGGATCTTGGAGGCGAACTCGATGTGCGCGCCGTCCAGCTGGCGGGTGCGCTCACCGATCCAGACCATGTGGCCCGAGACGTCGTACAGGCTGCCCGTACGCGAGTCGACCCTGGTCAGCGCCGACTCGTAGTCCAGCAGCAGCGCCTCGTGCGAGGAGTAGAACTCGACGGTCTTGAACTCCTCCGGGTCGGTCCCGCAGGCCCGCATGAAGTTCAGCGCCTGGTCGATCTCGCGCGCCAGCTGCTCGTAGCGCTGCCCGGACGGGGACGACTTCACGAAGTCCTGGTTCCAGGCGTGCACCTGGCGCAGGTCCGCGTAGCCACCCGTGGTGAAGGCGCGCACCAGGTTGAGCGTGGAGGCGGAGGCGTTGTACATCCGCTTCAGGCGCTCGGGGTCCGGGATGCGGGCCTTCTCGTTGAACTCGAAGCCGTTGACCGAGTCGCCGCGGTACGTCGGCAGGGTCACGCCGTCACGGGTCTCGGTGCCCTTGGAGCGCGGCTTGGAGTACTGGCCGGCGATACGGCCGACCTTCACGACCGGCACCGAGGCGGCGTACGTCAGCACGGCGCCCATCTGGAGCAGGGTCTTGAGCTTGTTGCGGATGTGGTCGGCGGACACCGCGTCGAAGGCCTCGGCGCAGTCGCCGCCCTGGAGGAGGAACGCCTCTCCCTTGGCGACGGCCGCCAACCGGGCGCGCAGCTGATCGCACTCGCCCGCGAAGACGAGCGGCGGATACGACTCGAGGTCCGCAACGACTGCGCGCAGAGCCTCGGTGTCGGGGTACTCGGGCTGCTGCGCCGCGGGCAGGTCTCGCCAGGTGTTGCCGGCGCTCTGGCCGGTCTTAGCGTTCACGGTCACGGCCTCAACATTACGGGGTCGTGTCGCGTCGTTTTCGCACGGCTCGACAGGTGAGACGCACCCATGCTCAGGTGCGCGTGGGGTAAGGTGCGTCGCATGTTCGCGCACTCGACCCAGAACTGGTGGTGGACCGCTCATCCGGCGGCCCACTGACTGCGCGTACGCAAGACTTCGCGAAGGCCGCCCGAGGGGCGGCCTTCGGCGTTTCCGGGGTCCGTTCCTCCCAGTGAACTCTCACCGAGAAGGACAACGGACCCATGCATCTGATCGACCTGCTCGACGATCCCCGCCCGTTCGCCCTGCTGCGCCGTCGTACGCCGGGCCATGACGAGCGGACCGTGGAGCTGCTGCTCGGCCCGGTCACCACGTACGACCGTCTCGCCGACCTCCCCGACGAAGGCCTCGCCCTGGTTCCCTTCCGCCAGATCCGCGAGCGCGGCTTCGACGTGCGGGACGACGGGACGCCGCTCGCGGTGCTGACGCCCGAGGAGACCCACACGCTGGATCTGGAGGAGGTCCTGGCCCAGCTCCCGGCGCACGACGTGCGTGTCGAGCGCGGTGGCTTCGACGTCGGCGACGAGGAGTACGCCGGGATCGTCGGGCGCGTGCTGCGGGAGGAGATCGGGCAGGGCGAGGGCGCGAACTTCGTGATCCGGCGGACGTACGAGGGTGAGATCCCGGGGTTCGGAAGAGCCGATGCCCTCGCCCTGTTCCGGCGACTCCTCGAAGGTGAGCGCGGCGCGTACTGGACTTTCGTCGTCCACACCGGTGACCGGACCCTCGTCGGCGCCAGCCCCGAGGTGCATGTGCGCATGTCCGGCGGCACGGTCGTCATGAACCCGATCAGCGGGACGTACCGCTATCCCGCCGAGGGGCCGACGCCCGAGCACCTGCTCGACTTCCTCGCCGACGGCAAGGAGATCGAGGAGCTGTCGATGGTCGTCGACGAGGAGCTCAAGATGATGTGCACCGTCGGCGACATGGGCGGGGTCGTCATCGGGCCGCGGCTGAAGGAGATGGCTCATCTCGCGCACACGGAGTACGAGCTGCGCGGGAAGTCATCGCTGGATGTGCGGGAGGTGCTGAAGGAGACCATGTTCGCGGCGACCGTCACCGGCTCGCCCGTGCAGAACGCCTGCCGGGTCATCGAGCGGCACGAGGTCGGGGGGCGCGGCTACTACGCGGGGGCGCTGGCGCTGCTGGGGAAGGACTCCGGCGGGGCCCAGACCCTGGACTCCCCCATCCTCATCCGCACCGCGGACATCGACGCGGACGGCCGGCTGCGGGTACCGGTCGGCGCCACGCTCGTCCGCGGCTCGGACCCGGCGGGCGAGGTGGCCGAGACGCACGCGAAGGCGGCGGGGGTGCTGGCGGCGCTGGGCGTGCGTGCGCGGCGGCCGCGCGAGGAAGGCGTACGTCCCCGGCTGGCCGACGACCCCCGGGTGCGGGCCGCTCTCGACGGTCGCCGGTCGTCGCTCGCCCCGTTCTGGCTGCGGATGCAGGAATCCCCCGGGAAGGACGCGGAGCTCACCGGCCACGCCCTGGTCGTGGACGGCGAGGACACCTTCACGGCGATGCTCGCGCACGTCCTGCGGTCCAGCGGGCTGGAGGTCACCGTCCGGCGGTACGACGAACCCGGTCTGCGCGAGGCGGTCCTCGCCCATGAGGGTCCGGTGGTCCTGGGCCCCGGTCCGGGCGACCCCTGCGACCTGACCGACCCCAAGATGGGCTTCCTGCGTGACCTGACCGCCCACGTCGTCCGCGAGAACCGGCACGGTGTGCTCGGCGTCTGCCTCGGGCACGAGCTGCTGGCGGCCGAGCTGGGCCTGGAGATCGTACGGAAGGAAGTGCCCTACCAGGGCGCGCAGACGACGGTCGACCTGTTCGGGCGGCCGGAGACCGTGGGCTTCTACAACAGCTTCGTGGCGCACTGCGACGACGAGACGGCGGCCGAGCTGGCGGCGCACGAGGTCGAGGTCAGCCGGAGCGCCGCGGGCGAGGTGCATGCCCTGCGCGGGCCGGGCTTCGCCGGGGTGCAGTTCCACCCGGAGTCGGTGCTCACGCTGAACGGTGCCGCGGTCGTACGGGAGTTGGTGGGTCAGCTGCGCGGGACGAGCACGTTCTCGGAGCGGCGGCCGGCCTTGTAGTCGAGGACGTTGCGCACCGTGGCGTCGACGATCTGGCCGACGGCGTCCTCGGTGTAGTACGCCTGGTGGGACGTGACCAGGACGTTCGGGAAGGTGACCAGGCGGGCCAGGGTGTCGTCCTCGATGGCCTCCAGGGACTTGTCGAGGAAGAACAGGCCCGCCTCCGCCTCGTACACGTCGAGGCCGACGCCCGCGAAGCGGCCGGCGCGCAGCTCGTCGACGAGGGCCGTGGTGTCGATCAGGCCACCGCGGCTGGAGTTGACCAGGATCGCGTCGTCCTTCATCGCCTTCAGGGCGTCGGCGTCGATGAGGTGCTCGGTCTCCGGCATCAGCGGGACGTGCAGGGTGACGAGATCGGACTCGGCGAGGAGCTGTTCCTTGGGGACGTACTCCATGCCGAGTTCCCTGCAGGCGGGGTTCTCGGCGACGTCCCATCCCAGCAATCGCATGCCGAAGCCGTGGGCGATCCGGGTGAAGGCCTCGCCGATCTTGCCGGTACCGAGGACGCCGGCGGTGCGGCCGCGCAGGTCACGGCCCATCAGGCCGTCGAGACGGAAGTCGAAGTCCCGGGTGCGGGTGGAGGCGCGGACGATACGGCGGTTGACCGCCATCGCGAGGGTCCAGGCGAACTCGGCGACGGAGTACGGCGAGTAGTACGAGACCCGGGCGACCGTCAGGCCGAGCCGTTCGGCGACCTTGAGGTCGATGTTGTTGAACCCGGTGGACCGCTGGGCGATCATCCGTGTGCCGCCGGCCGCGAGGACTTCCAGGACACGGGCGCCGAGTTCGGCGTTGACGCTGGTGGAGATCACCTCGTAGCCGGCCGCGATGGGGGCGGTGTCCTCGTTGAGGAAGACGTCGAGGCAGCGGACCTCGTGGTGGTCCCGGAAGGCCCGCTGGATCAGGGGCTTCTCGTCCGCCTGGACACCGAAGGCGAGAATCTCCACGCGGCCCTCCGGGGTGCGCCGGAATTGTCTGGTACTGGCGAATATCTCACAGACCCCTACGGAGCCGCTCCGTCAGGGCGCGGCCCTGCTGCGGGGACGGGCGGGGTTCGGCGAGGCGGCTGTGGAGACGAGCGAGATGCAGGTCCACGGTGGCCTCGACGAGCTCCGCGTAGGCCTCGGCGGCGAGCGCGGCCCTTCGCCGCGCGACGGCGGCGGTCACCACGGCGATCAGCGCGGCCGGCCACCAGCACAGGGCGAGCGGCAGATACAGCAGCGCCCAGCCACCCAGCGCGAACGCGGCGTCCAGGCGGGTCCGGGTCTCGGTGAGGGTGTCGCGGGTGGACGTGGGGAGAAGGAGCCACAGACGGGGCCAGACGGTGGCGAGGTCGATGCCGTACTCGGCCCCGAGGCGGACGGCGGGAGCGTGGAGACGATCCCCGAGGCGCGTGGGATGTTCGGGACGGATCAGGGAGCGGGCGTTGCGCCGGGCGGCATGGACCGCGGCGTGCCGGTCGTGGTGGGCGGCGATCCCGGCGTAGCGGGCGGCGCGGGTGGCGTGGTGCTGCGCGGGTCGAGCGGGGGTGCTGCCGGTGGGGCGGGCCGGGGCGGGGCCGGAGGGGGCGGTGGCGTGGGCCGCGACGGAGCCGGCGGTACGAGCCGCGACGGAGCCGGCGACCTCAGCCACGTCGGGATCGACGGACGAAGCGGCACCGGCGCGGGCCCGGGCGGGGAGGGGAGCCGTGGCGGGCTGGGTGATGTCGGGACCGGTGGCGGAGAGGCCGGTGGCGTGGGCCGCAACGGAGCCGGCGCCCTCAGCCACGTCGGGATCGACCGACGAAGCCGCACCGGAGCGGGCCCGGGCGGGGAGGGGAGTCGTGGCGGGCTGGGTGATGTCGGGACCGGTGGCGGAGAGGCCGGTGGCGTGGGCCGCGACGGAGCCGGCGCCCTCAGCCACGTCGGGATCGACCGACGAAGCCGCACCGGACCGGGCCGGGTCCGGGACAGTGGCATGGGTCGCGTCGGGACCGGCGGTGGGGTGGGCCGGGTCCGGGGTGGTGGCTGAGCGGGCGGCGGGAGGGGTCCCCGTGGCCTGGGTCCGAGCGGTCTGTCTCTCGGCGTGGCGGGCGGCCTGGGTCGAGGTGAGCTGTCTGCGGGCGGCTGCCTCCGCCAGGGCGCGCTGGCTGCGGTAGGAGGTGTCCTCGGCGGTCCAGGCTCTCTCGCGGCGGGCGGTCAGGCGGGCCGAGAGGGCGGTGAAGGGGTGGGGCCACGGGCCGCACAGGGCTCGTTCGACCGGGCCGGCGAGTGCCTGGGCGAGGGCGCCGACGGCGGCGGAGACGGGGACCGCGGCGAGGATCAGCAGGACGGCGCGGGCGACCACGCTGTCCTGCTGCCCGGGGTCGCCCTCGGTGAGCGCGGTGAAGCCGTCCCACAGGGCACGCCAGTCATGCCGGCCGCTCCGGCCGAGCCGCACGACGGCCGCCGCGACGAGCAGATAGGCGAGGCCCGGCAGGACAAGCAGGGTGAACCACCGCTCGGCCAGCTTCCGGCCGAGCTCGGCGAGGAATCCCGTCACCGGATGTCCCTCATACGTCGGGGACGAAGGTCAGTACACGCTCGTGGAGCAGGCACTCGGGTGGGCCCTCACCGGCGAAGCGCTGCTCCACACGCTGACAGGCATCGATCGGGCAGAGGTAGCGGCCGGGGACGGGCGGGCCGGGAGCGGCGACCGGGGTAGGGGCGTGACGTCCGAGCAGCGGATCGGTGATGGCAGGGGCGAGGGAGCGGAGCACCTCACCGAAGTCCGCGCCCTCGCGCAGCCGCCGTACGGCCTGTTCGAACTCCGCCCGCCGGGGACCGCTCAGCATCCGCAGTACTGCCAACTCCCGGCAGAAATCGGCGTGCAGCGTGCTCAGCGCGGCGGGATCGTCCGGAAGTGCCATGGTCCGATCGTAGGACCCCGCACCCCTCTCACGCCCCCGAATGCACATGCGCCGCCCAGCTCAACGGCCGCTCCGGACACCGCACTCGAAGCCGTCGTACGGCGCGGTGCAGCGCGAGTGCCGCGGGCGGCGCCCCCGGCCCCGCCGCCGCCAGCTCGCCGTAGACACCCTCCGCGATCTCGGCCGACGTGTCGTCGTCGGCCCGCCAGAGCGTGCCGATCACCTGCGAGAAACCGGCGAGTTGGAGGGAGCCTGCGAGGTGCAGGGCCTCGTCGGGCAGCCGGGTTCCGCCCAGTGCCGTCTCGCACGCCGAGAGATACGCGAACTCGGCGGCGGGCAGCCGGAGTCGGGTCATATCCCGCACGGACAGCGTGCCGCCGGGCAGCAACAGCCGTCCCTCGGAGGGCTGTTCGGGGTCCTGGACGCCGTGGCAGGCGAAGTGCACCCAGGAGTGCCCGGCGAGCGCGACCCGTACGGCGTCGGCGTGGGCCGCGTCCCCGGACAGCAGCGTGCCGCCGACCGTGCGGTGGGCGAGCTCGGCCTCGCGCAGGGCGCCCGGCAGCGGGGCCTGGCCCGGCGTCTCCGGTACGGCGACGATGAGCGGCTCCCGGTCCACGGGCACGGCACGGTCCCGGGCTCGCAGCAGGGCCGTGAGGCTCGGGGTGTACGAGGAGACGACCCGGTCGGGCACGGCGCCGGCGGCGTGCAGCGGCAGGAAGGTCAGCGGTCCGGAAGGGCACCACCACAGGCGGGGCGGTTCCTGGCCGGGCGGGGGCGGTCCGGTGATGTCGAGGGCGTCGAGGACCGGCTCGGCGACCGTGCTCCACAGCCACTCCAGGAGGTCGCCGACGGACTGCTCGGCGAAGGCCCGGGCCAGCCCGGAGCGCCCCGCCGCGGCGACCGCCTGGAAGAGCAGCTCGCCGCGCTCCCGGGCCTCTGCGTGGGTGAGGCCGGGCAGCGGGCAGACCGTGAGGTCCGTGCCGTCGAGCAGCAGCGCGTGCCCGGTGCCTTCCTCGCTCACGGTGACGACCACGACCGGCCCCCGCACTCCCGCGGGCAGGAGCTGTCCGGCTCGGGGCGGCCGCAGGAAGTCCGTGAAACCGTCCCGGGCACGGATCGCGTCGAGGGTCTCGTGCCATTCACGGGCCAGCCGGTGCCGGCGGTCGGCAGCCGCCGCGGAGGGGTCGTCGGTGACCTGTTCGAGTGCTCGGCGCACCGTGTCGAAGCGGATGGCGAGTTCGGGTGCGGCGGCTGCCAGGTCCTCGGTCTCGGTGCGGAGTTCGAGAGCCTGGGCGGCGAGGATGCCGCGGCCGGCCTCCAGCAGCTCCAGCGCGTCGCGCGGTTTCCCGGCAGCCAGTGCGATCTTCGCGGCGAGCGACCCCAACTCCGTTTCGCTGAGCGTCTTTTCCTGATCGGAACGGTCGGCGCCGCGCCACACCACGAGGGGCAGTGTCTCGATCGCGGCCCGCGCGGCGGTGAGGGCGCGCTCCGTGTCGCCGGTGGCGTGGGCCACCTCCGCCAGCCGCAGCGCGGCCGAGACGTTGTGGGCCGGGGGCTGGGCCGGATCGGCGGCCAGCTCGGCGTTGACGGCGATCGCCTGGTCGACGATGGCGTCGTGGTTCCCGTCCGCCGCCGCGATGTCGCCCAGGACCCAGGACACGGCCCCCAGGCCGCCGCCGCGCAGCGGATGCCCGGACGGCGCGAGCCGCAGACACTTCCGGGCGGCTGCCAGAGCCAGGTCCAGATCCTCCCGGTCACCGCCGATGCGGTGTCGCTCGCGCAGCGCGTGCGAGAGGTTGCCGTACAGGAGGGTGCGGCGCAGCACATCCGCCGGAGCCTCCCGCAGGGCCGTCTCGTAGTGGCGTACGACGGTCTCGGCGGCCTCGATCCCGGCGTCGGGCAGCTGGGCGCGGGCCAGGAGGACGCTGCCGAGCGGGACCGCCAGGCCGCTGGGCTCCGTGGTGGTCATGGCTCGTTCCACCAGGCGCTGCGCCCGGTCGAGTTGGGCACTGTCCTTGGTCTCGCGGGCGTACCGGACCAGCAGGGAGGTCGCGTTGCCCAGGAGCACCGGGAGCTCCGCGGCGACGACCGCCATGTGTCCGGCCAGCCGCTCCGCCTCGTCCACCGCATCGCGCAGTGAGGCCAGGTGCCCGGTGCGGGTGTGCCGTTCGGCCAGGGCCAGGACCAGGGCGACCCGCAACTGGTCGGGGGCCTCGGTGTTCCCGCGGTCGGACAGCTCGGCGTTCCCGTGGTCGGGCAGAGCGGCGAGTCCTTCACGGCAGTGGTGCACCGCCTCGTCCAGCACGGCCGGGTCCCCGCCGGAGCGGCAGCGGTGGACGAGCACCGTGGCGAGCAGCGACAGGGCCAGGCCTCGGTCGGCGGCGGAGCGGGTGTGTTCCAGGGTGCGGCGGGCGGCCTCTTCGACGGGGCCGTAGTCGGGCACGGCCATGGCCTCGGAGTGGGCGAGCAGCAGGAGACAGCGCGCACGCAGGGGCCTGAAGTCGCCGGCGTGCGCTCCGTCGGGGGCAGTCAGCCGGGTCACGGTCGTCAGAGCGCGGGTGATCACCTCGTGGTCGCCGGTCTCGCGGTACTCGTGCATCGCGGCGGCGCCGTACGAACTGACCGCCTCTGCCGAGGTGTCCGGCCCCGACAGGCCCTCCGCCATGAGGTCCAGCGCGCGCCGCCGGTCCGCGGTGTCGCCGCGCAGCTGGTAGCGGTACTGCAGATGCCGGCCGAGATGGGCGGCGTATTTGAGCGGCTGGGCCGCGTGGAGCTCCTCGTAGGCCTCGATGGCCTCGTCGAGGATCTCCGGGTCGTGCCGGCGGGCGAAGCGCTGGGCGAGCAGATCCGCGTACACGTGCTCCACCCTGTTCCTGATCCGGGGGTACAGCGGATGCCGGCGGACCGTGCGCTGCAGCTCCAGTGCCTCGTCGAACCGTTCGACGCTGTTGCCCGCCCCGAGGACGGCCTCGATGGAGGTGCTCATCGCCCGGGTCGCGAAGTAGAGCCACTCGGGGCTCGCCGGGTCGGTACGGGAGAGCGCGGTCCGGGCGAGGTGGGGAGCGTCCGCGAGGAGTGCGGGGTTCCGCATTCGGCGGGCGCGGTCGGTGAGCAGCTCGGCGAGACGGCAGGCGCGGGCGGCGGAGGGTGTCGCGGGCGGAGCGGATTCGTGGGCGGCACGGGCGTGGGCGATGGCCGCGTCCTCGTCGCCGGAGTCGTCGCCGTCCCGGAAGCGCTGTTCCGCGGCGAGTGAGAGGAGTTCGTGCATCGCGGCGCGCCGGGGGTCGTCCGGGGCGGAACCGCTCAGACAGCGCGTGCCGCACAGGAGGGTGGCGTCCAGGCACCAGCGGCGGAGGTGCGCGGGGGTGCCCTCGTCCCGGGCGTGGTCGAGGAATCCGGCGGTCATGCGGCCGGCGGCGTTCACCGTCTCCGCGTCGACGCGGGCCGTCGGGTCGACCAGGGGGCGCAGGTCGGGGGGCGTGGCCGCGGGGCGCGCGCGGTGCAGCAGGGCGAGGGCGAGCAGGACCGCCGCGTGCTCCGGCGGATGGCCGCCCCGCCCGCCCCTGGCGTCGACCGACCGCCCGGCCGCCCGGAGCAGTTCGCCGAGCCCGGCCACCTGCCGCGGCGAGGGAGTCGGCGGCACCCCGCCGTCCCGGACGGCGGGCCAGACCGTGGCGAGTTCCCCCTCGTGCCGCTCCAGCAGCGCCCGCAGCTCCCGCCCGCTCCACCACCCGACCATCGGTCCTCCCCCCGTGACATCTATGCCGAACGCCGCCACGGTAACCGCGGCGGCGCTCAGATGTCGCACAACTCGAGTCACAGGAAGGGGAGTTGTTCCCGGCCCTCGGTCTCAGCCGAAGAACACCCCGACCTCCTCGTACAGCTTCGGGTCCACCGTCTTCAGCTTGGCCGTCGCCTCCGCGATCGGCACCCGCACGATGTCCGTGCCCCGCAGCGCGACCATCTTTCCGAAGTCGCCGTCCCGGACGGCCTCGATGGCGTGCAGGCCGAAGCGGGTGGCGAGCCAGCGGTCGAAGGCGCTGGGGGTGCCGCCGCGCTGGATGTGCCCGAGGACCGTCGTACGGGCCTCCTTGCCGGTCCGCTTCTCGATCTCCTTGGCCAGCCACTCGCCGACCCCGGACAGCCGGACGTGTCCGAAGGAGTCCAGCGACTCGTCCTTGAGGACCACGTCGCCGTCCTTGGGCATGGCCCCCTCGGCGACGACCACGATCGGGGCGTACGAAGCCTTGAAGCGGGAGGTGATCCAGGCGCAGACCTGGTCGACGTCGAAGCGCTGCTCGGGGATGAGGATGACGTTGGCGCCGCCGGCCAGCCCCGAGTGGAGGGCGATCCAGCCCGCGTGCCGGCCCATGACCTCGCAGACCAGGACGCGCATGTGGGACTCGGCGGTGGTGTGCAGCCGGTCGATCGCCTCCGTGGCGATGCCGACCGCGGTGTCGAAGCCGAAGGTGTAGTCGGTGCCGGACAGGTCGTTGTCGATGGTCTTCGGTACGGCGACGACGGGGACGCCGTACTCGTCGTTGAGGCGTGCGGCCACGCCCAGGGTGTCCTCGCCGCCGATGGCGATGAGCGCCTCGACCTCCTGCTTGGCGAGGTTCTCCTTGATGCGGCGGATGCCGCCCTCCGCCTTCAGCGGGTTGGTCCGCGAGGAGCCGAGGATGGTGCCGCCGCGGGGCAGGATGCCGCGCACGGCGGGGATGTCGAGGCGGACGGTGTCGTTCTCCAGTGGTCCTCGCCAGCCGTCCCGGAAGCCGACGAAGTCATAGCCGTACTCCTGCACGCCCTTGCGGACGATGCCCCGGATGACGGCGTTGAGCCCGGGGCAGTCGCCGCCTCCGGTCAGTACTCCGACCCGCATGGAAATGTCCCTTCGCCGCGGTTGCCTGTGAGGGTCACGCTAATGGTGATCCAGGTCACACAGCGATGGGTGGGAAGGGCAATTCCGGTGAATCAGCGGGTCGTTGGTTTACGCGTCGTCAAGCCGGCGCTTCTACTCGTCGTCGAGCCCGCGCTCTATGGCGTACCGGACGAGCTCGACCCGGTTGTGAAGCTGCAGCTTGCCCAGGGTGTTCTGGACGTGGTTCTGGACCGTGCGGTGCGAGATGACCAGACGCTCGGCGATCTGCTTGTAGCTCAGGCCCTTGGCGACCAGCCGCAGCACCTCGGTCTCCCGGTCGGTGAGCTGCGGCGCCTTGGGCTGGTCGGTGTCCGGGGCGGGCGCGGGCTCGGAGGCCAGCCTGCGGTACTCCCCGAGGACGAGTCCGGCGAGGCCGGGCGTGAAGACGGGGTCCCCGACAGCCGTGCGGCGCACCGCGTCCAGGAGTTCCTCGGTGGACGCCGACTTCAGCAGATAGCCGGTCGCGCCCGACTTCACGGCCTCGAGGACGTCCGCGTGCTCACCGCTCGCCGACAGCACGAGAACCCGCAGCGCCGGGTTGTGCCCGACGAGTTCCTTGCAGACCTGGACGCCGGGCTTCAACGGCAGGTTCAGGTCGAGCACGAGCACATCCGGCCCGGCGGCCTTGGCACGGCGTACGGCCTGGTCGCCGTCGCCCGCTGTGGCCACCACGTCGAAGCCCGACGCGTCCAGGTCACGGGCGACCGCGTCGCGCCACATCGGGTGGTCGTCGACCACCATCACCTTGATCGGGCCCTGGTCACTCATCGCTGTCCTGCCTTCCCCCGTGAAACCTTCGGTACCTTCAGCTCGACCTCCGTGCCCTGCCCGGGCACCGAGATCAGTTCGGCGCTGCCGCCGAGTTCGCTCAACCGCCCCCGGATCGACAGGGCCACCCCCATCCGCCCCTCCCCCTCGGCCTGCGCGAGCCGCCCCTCGGGGATGCCGGGCCCGTCGTCCCGTACGGTCACCACGACCTCGTCGGGCTCGTCCTCGACGAGGATCCACGCACGCGCATGCTCACCGGCATGCTTCCGTACGTTGTCCAGGGCGGCCCCCACCGCGGCGGCCAGCTCCTTCGCGGCGGCCGGGGTCAGTTCCACCGGGGCACCGGGCTCGGCGAAGCTGACCTTGGCGGCGGCGAACGGGGCGAGCAGCGCGCGAAGATCGACGGGACCCTCGGGGTCCGGCTCGTCGACGGCTCGTACGACCGCACCCTGTGCCGCGTCCTCGGACACCCACGAGACGGGCCTCAGCCCACCGGAGACCAGCGTGCGCAGCGCCACCTCCTGCTCGCCGGCCATCCGGCCCAGCTCGGCCGCCTCGCCGCCGATGACGGCACCGCGCCGCTGCACCATGGCGAGCACCTGGAGAACGCTGTCGTGGATGTCCCGCGCGAGCCGCTCCCGCTCCCTGGTCGCGGCCTCGATCTCCAGGGCGCGGGCGAGGGTGCGCTCGGAGGCGCGGGCGACCTCGACGACGTAGCCGATGGCGATGGAGGCGACCCAGACGAGGATGACGTTGTGGACGGTGTCCCGGGCCGGGTGGCCGCGCTCGATCAGGTTGGCGGCGGCGACCGGTGTGGAGGCGAACGCGGCCCAGCGCCAGCCGCCCTTGATGGCGTACGCGAGGACCGAGCCGGCGGTCCATATCGACGGCAGGGTGGGGCCACCGGTGTCGATGTGGTGGTCGCTGACGGCCAGCGGGGTCAGGAGGATGCCGGTGATCGCGACGGCGAGGTCCACGGCCAGGAAGCGCTTGGTGCAGGCGGCCTCGTTCTGGACCCGGGGCAGGGTGGCGAGCGTCCAGCCGCACAGGACGACGTAGTACGCGACGGCGATGCCCGGCCGGTCGTAGTTCTCGTAGTTGGTGGCGAACAGTCCGACCGCGTACAGCATGGTCAGTACCCGGTATCCGGTGAGCGCACGCCACAGCGGCAGCTCCACCGACATCCTCATCACACGCTCACGCCTGGCCATGTCCCCACCCCCGGCCCCGAAGCCCCGTCAGGACTCGGAGCGTTCCTTCTCAGCCTTCGCGAGTGCGGCCTTCGCCGCCTTCTCCGCTTCCTTCTCGGCCTTCGCCGCGTCCGAGATCTGCCGCTTGGCGGCGGTCGCGTACATGTCGACGTACTCCTGGCCGGAGAGCTTCATGATTTCGTACATGACCTCGTCGGTCACCGCGCGCAGCACGAAACGGTCGTGCTCCATGCCCTGGTACCGGGTGAAGTCCAGCGGCTCGCCGATGCGGATGCCCGGCCGCATCAGCTTGGGCATCACCTGCCCGGGCGGCTGGATCTTCTCGGTGTCGATCATGGCGACCGGGATGACGGGCGCGCCGGTGGCGAGCGCCACGCGCGCGAGGCCGCCCGGCTTGCCCCGGTAGAGGCGGCCGTCGGGCGAGCGCGTGCCCTCCGGGTAGATCCCGAACAGCTCACCGCGCTCCAGCACCTCGATGCCGGCCTTGACCGCCGCCTCGCCCGCGCCGCGCGCACCGGAGCGGTCCACGGGGAGCTGACCGGCGCCCTTGAAGAACGCGGCCGTGAGCCGGCCCTTCAGCCCCGGCGTGGTGAAGTACTCCGCCTTGGCGATGAAGGTGACCTTGCGGTCGAGGACCGCGGGCAGGAAGAAGGAGTCCGAGAAGGACAGGTGGTTGCTCGCCAGGATCGCGGGGCCCGCGGCGGGGATGTTCTCGAGGCCTTCCACCCAGGGCCTGAAAGCGACCTTCAGCGGCCCGCCGATGGCGACCTTCATCGTTCCGTACAACAACCCCGTGCCTCCTGTGTCTGTCGGTGAGACCTTAACCCGGAGCGCTGCCAAAGGGCCCGACGACCCTGGTCGGTGTCAGTGCGGTCGCGTACGGTGAACCACACCTGGACTCGTTCACATCCTTCTCATGAACAGGAGACCGAAGGTGCCGGTCCTCCCTGGAGCCGAGCCGTTCCGCCACGAGGGCGGGGAGACAGGCGTCCTCCTCTGCCACGGCTTCACCGGTTCCCCGCAGTCGCTCCGCCCTTGGGCGGAGTACCTCGCCGAGCGCGGTCTGACCGTGTCCCTGCCCCTCCTTCCGGGGCACGGCACCCGCTGGGAGGACATGGCACTCACCGGCTGGCAGGACTGGTACGCCGAGGTGGACCGCGAGCTGCGGGCCCTGCGCGAGCGCTGCGCCCAGGTGTTCGTGGCGGGTCTGTCCATGGGCGGCGCCCTCGCCCTGCGACTGGCCGCCAAGCACGGAGACGCGGTCAGTGGAGTGGTGGTCGTCAACCCGGCGAACCGTATGCACGGCCTCGCGCCGTACGCCCTTCCGGTGGTGCGCCATCTGCTGCGGACGACGCCGGGGATCGCCGACGACATCGCCAAGGAGGGTGCTCACGAGCTGGGATACACCCGGGTGCCGCTGCACTCCGCGCACTCCCTGCGGCAGTTCTTCCGCATGGTCGACGGTGAGCTCCCGCAGGTCACCCAGCCGCTGCTGCTCCTGCGCAGCGCCGAGGACCATGTGGTGCCGGCGGCCGATTCCGCGCGCGTGCTGAGCCGGGTGTCCTCGACGGACGTATCGGAGATCGTGCTGGAACAGAGTTACCACGTGGCGACGTTGGACCATGACGCGGAGCGGATCTTCGAGGAGAGCTTCGCGTTCATCGGCCGGCTCGCAACCGGTATCGGCAAGGAAGGGACGGCCGCACGTGGCTGAGCACGACTCCGACCGCGAGGACCGCGAGCCGGACGAGCAGGGCGTGCCCTTCGACGAGGCGGCCGCCTGGGAGGCGATCGTCGCCGGGTACGGCGACGAGCCGAAGGATCCGCCGGGCTCCAAGCCGTTCAAGTCGGTGGAGGACCTGGCACTGCTGGAGCCGGAGACCAACTCCGAGGAGCCGAAGGAGGACGAGAAGCCCGCCTCGGCCAAACCGCTGGGCAGCTCCGTCGCCTTCGCGCCCGGTGTCGGCCCGCGTGACTACACGGCGCCCGAGCCGGTGGAGGAGGACTTCGACGAGGACGACGAGGGCCACTTCGTCCCGCCGGAGCCGCCGCCGCTGCCGGCCGCGGACACCACCGCGAAGTTCGCGTGGCTGGCTGTCATGGGCGGCCCCCTGCTGCTCCTGCTGGCGATACTGCTCAGCTGGGACATGACCTGGTGGCTCGCCACCATCGGCATCGGCGGTTTCCTGGGCGGGTTCGCGACGCTCGTGATGCGGATGCGGACGGATGAGGACGAGGACGACGACCCGGGGCGCGGGGCTGTCGTCTGAGTCTCAGCTCGCCGGAACTCTGAGGGCGGCCAGGACCGGAAGATGGTCCGTGGCCGCCCTCAGGTCTGTCCCGGTGACGCCGGGGAGTTCGAGCGGTACGCCGCAGCCGAGCACCTCGATGCCCTTCGTCGCGAAGATCGCGTCGATGCGCTGGTGGGGTTCGGTGCGGGTCCAGGTGTGTTCGGCGCCGTCGGGGGCCGTGGCCCAGCAGTCCTGGAGAGTGTCGGAGAGACGGGTGAACGTGCGGCCGCCCGGGCGTTCGTTGAGGTCGCCGCCCGCGATCGCGTGCTCCACGCCCAGTGCGGCCAGACGGTCCAGGAGCATGCCGCCCTGCTCGTAGCGCTCGTCCTTCCGCAGGGAGAGGTGGCAGCTGAGTACGCCGAGGCGGGCGCCGCCGATCCGGACGACCGCGGTGGCGAAACCGCGTCGGTGCTGTCCTGGTGCGAGTGGGAGAAGGACGTCTTCCGTGCGCTCGACCGTGGTGCGGAGGTTGCACAGGATCGCCGGTCCCGCGGCTGTGGCACCGCCGGTGAGGGTGACGAGGTCCGCCGCGCGGGCCAGGCGGGCGAGTTTCTTGCGCCAGCGGAAGAAGCGGGGGGCTTCTTGGACGAGTACGAGGTCCGGTGCGCAGGCGCGGATGATCCTTGCCAGCGCGTCGGTGTCGTCCCGCATGGAGCGGATGTTGTAGCTCAGGACTCGGACGAGGGCTGAATCGTCGGATGCCATGGTGAGCAATTTACGCCTGATGACGAGGGGCGCGAGGGAGATGTGCGACTGCCGGATCGTCGTGGCTCGTCGCGCAGTTCCCCGCGCCCCTGAGTGGGTCACCCTGCCCCCGACTACATGATCGGGTCGGGTTCCCTCGCCAGGTCCGCCGCGCCCACCAGTCCGGCCTTGTTGCCCAGCTGGGCCGCGATCACGTCCGCCACCGGACGCCAGTTGCCGCCGACCAGCCAGCGCTTGTAGGACTTGCGGATCGGGTCGAGGACCAGTTCGCCCTCGTCCGAGAGGCCGCCGCCGACGATGAACGCGGACGGGTCGAAGAGGGAGGCGAGGTCGGCGAGGCCGGCGCCGGCCCAGCGGGCGAGCTCACGGTAGGAGTCCACGGCGACCGGGTCGCCCTGGCGGGCGGCCATGGAGATGTGCTTGCCCTCGATGCCGTCGGGGCTGCCGTCGCCGAGGCCGAGGAGGAGCTCGGCGTTCTCCGGGGTGGCGTTGGCGCGCTGCTTGGCGTACCTCACCAACGCGCGCCCCGACGCGTACTGCTCCCAGCAGCCCTGCGAGCCGCAGCCGCACAGCAGACCGTCCGGGACCATCCGGATGTGGCCGAACTCGGCGGCGACACCGAAGTGGCCGCGGCGCAGCTTGTTGCCGATGATGATGCCGCCACCGAGGCCGGTGCCGAGCGTGATGCAGATGACGTTGCGGTGGCCCTTGCCGGCGCCGAACTTGTACTCGCCCCACGCGGCCGCGTTGGCGTCGTTCTCGACGACGACGGGGAGGCCCACGCGGGCCTCGACCTTCTCCTTCAACGGCTCGTTGCGCCAGTCGATGTTGGGTGCGAAGTAGACCTCCGAGCGCTGCCGGTTGACGTAACCGGCAGCACCGATACCCACGCCGACGATCTCGTGCCCGGCGCGCGCGCCGTCCACCGCGGAGGCGATGGCGTCCACGATGCCCTCGGGCGTGCCCGGGGTCGGCACCTTGTGGGTCGAGAGGATGTTGCCTTCCTCATCGACCACGCCGGCCGCGATCTTCGTGCCGCCGATGTCGACGCCGATGGTGAGTCCCATGAATCCCTCAGTTTCGGTCGAGCCCCGCTACGGCCCACCGTACCCGAGGGCCTGCCGCCAGACTCCCGTCGTCCGCCCGCAGGGACCTCTAGTCCAGGTCGATGCGCTCGCCCGGTCCGGAGTCGTCGCCCCGGTCCTGACGGGGCTCTTCCGGGGCCTTCGGATCGGTGGTCCGCTGGGTCCAGCGCTGCTCCTGGGCCTGGACGGCGGAGCGGTAGGCGGCCAGCAGTTCGGTGCCCGCCGCGGCCAGGTGGTCGAAGACGTCCGGGTTGCGCTCGATGACGGGCTCGACGGCGGCCTTGGCCTGCTGGACGACCTGGTGCACCACCTGCTGGGCGGCGGGTCCCGCGACCGCTCCGAAGAGGGGCGACTGGAGCGAGGACAGCTTGTCGGTGACGGCGTCGACGAGCTTGCGCAGTTCCTCGGCGGCCGACCCCGCGGGCTGGCCGTACTCGGCGCGACGGCGGGCCTTCTCCGCCGCGAGGTCCTCGGCACAGGCCGTCGCCCAGGCGTCGGCGTCGGTGGCCCGCACCTCGTCGACAGCCTCACGACCGACGGCGTCTGACGGGGGGAGCTCTTCGCTCATGACGGACTCCTGACTGCGGTTCGTCCCTACGACGTTACCCGAATGGGCGTACCACGTTCACCGTGTCTCCGGCCAGAGGTCCGGGTCCGGCGCGAACCGGATGCACAGCTCCCCGTCGCGCAGGGCGGCGCCGGCGACGGTGCAGCGACGCAGGGCGGAGGGAAGGGGCACGATACGGCGGAACTGCCCGGCGGTGACCACGATTTCGTCGCCGCGCCGGATGAGGTCGAGCTCGTCGCGTATCGCGCCGGGCAGCGGGATGTGCCAGACGAGCACACCGTCGTCGGCGAGGCGGTCGGCGACGGACCATTCGACGGCGGAGGTGGCGCCGTCGACACCGGGGACGGTGAGGGCGGCGAGGTCGTCGGTGCCGCGCGGGTCGTGGCCGAGGTGGCGGACCGGTCGTACGGCGTGCGTCTCCTGCCACTCCTCCAGCGCTTTGCGCTGCTGGGCGGCGAGACCGGCGAGCCAGGTGTCCTGAGCCTGCTCGGGCAGGACCCGGTTGGCCACCAGGACGTCGGGGCGCAGGCCGCGCAGGGCGAGGGCGAGGCCGGCGGAGCGCACGGCGTCGGCGCCGGCCGGGCCGGGCTCGGCGACCAGCCGTACGACGGTGTTCCGGTCCGCGACGACCGCCTCGACCGCGGCCAGCTCCATGTCCCACCGCGCGGCGGTCTCGTACAGCCACTCCGAGGGCATCGGCACCCCGGCCAGCCGTCCGAGCATGGGCCGCAGCGCACGGGCCGCCTGTCGCTCGGGCGGCAGGAGACGGCGCAGATAGCGGCGGAGTTCCTCGGGCAGGGCGAGCAGCGCGAGCGCCTGCTGAGTGGGCGGAAGGTCCACGACGAGCAGGTCGTGCCGCTCGGAGAGGGCCGCGTCGCGCAGGGCGCGGAGCAGGGTCAGTTCCTCGGCGCCGGGGAGGGGGGTGACCTCCTCGGCGTCCAGCCGGGAAGCACCGAGAAGATCGAGAACGTTGGCGGCACGCTCCTGGAAGGCGGCGAGGTCGTCCCGGAACCCGGCGGTGGCGTCGGGCCGCCAGGCGGTGAGCCCCTCACGGACCCGCACCGGCGTCGCCCCGGTCGCCGTTCCGAGCACCGCGCCGAGGCTGTCGGTGCGATCGGCGCTCAGCACGAGCGTGCGAACGCCGGACAGGGCGGCGGCGAGAGCGGTGGCGGCCGCAACGGTCGTACGACCGCTACCACCAGGCCCGGTGATCAGGAGGGTGTGCATGGGACTGAACGGTAGTCCCCCTACTTCGCCCCCGACTCCACCCGCTTCTTCAACCCGGCCAGCGCCCGGTCGATGATGACCTTCTCGGCCTTGCGCTTGATCATCCCCAGCATCGGGATCTTGACGTCGACCGTCAGCAGATAGGTGACCTCGGTCGACCCGCTGCCCACCGCCTTCAGGATGTACGACCCGTCCAGCGAACGCAGCATCTGGGACTTCACCAGCGTCCAGGAGACCTCGTTCTCACCGGTCCACGTGTATCCGAGGACCTGGTCGTCCTTGATCGCCCCCGCGTCCATGACGAGCCGCACCTGCTCGGCACGCCCCTGTGCGTCGGTCGCGAGGACCTCCGCCTCCTTCACCTCGCCGGTCCAGTCCGGATAGCGGGCGAAGTCGGCGATCACCCCCATGACATCGGCCGGTGCCGCCTCGATCGTGATGCTCGAGCTGGTGTGTTCCGCCATCGCTGTGGCTCCTCCAGATGCGGGCCGGTAGGGCAGGTCGTGCTGCGCACGTGTGTGCAGCGTGAAGGCTACCGCGCACGTGAGCGCCCGACTTCACCGCCCACTCACCATTCCAGGGCCCAGGGTCTGCCGCTCCCCGCGAAGTGCCCCACGTTCACGCACTCGGTCGCCCCGATCCGCATCCGCCGCACCAGCGGCTGATGGACGTGCCCGAACAGGGCGTACCGGGGCCGGGTGCGCCGGATCGCGTCCAGCAGCGCCCGGCTGCCCCGCTCGAAGCGGCGCGCGACGGTGTCGTAGACCAGCTCCGGCACCTCGGGCGGGATGTGCGTGCACAGCACGTCGACCTCGCCGACCGCCTCGATCTTCGCCGCGTACTCCTCGTCGCTGATCTCGTACGGCGTGCGCATCGGTGTCCTGAGCCCGCCGCCCACGAACCCGAACACCCGTCCCCCGATCTCCACCCGCTCGCCGTCCAGCACGGTGGTGCCGGGTCCGGCGTACTCCGGCCACAGTGGTGGCATGTCGACATTGCCGTAGGTGGCGTACGTCGGTGTCGGGAAGGCCGCGAACATCTCGGCGTACTGCTTGCGTACCGCTTTCTCGATCGCGGCCGCCCGGTCGGTGCCGATGCCGGCCCACAGCCGGGCGCCGAACTCGCGGGCCTCCTCGAAGCGGCGGGCCGTGCGCAGTTCGACGATGCGGTCGGCGTTCTCCGCTCCGAACAGGTCGGGGAAGATGCCGCGCGAGTGGTCGGCGTAGTCGAGGAAGAGGACCAGGTCACCCAGACAGATCAGGGCGTCCGCGCCCTCGCCGGCTCTGGCCAGGTCACGGGCGTTGCCGTGCACGTCGCTGACCACATGTACGCGTGTCCTCCGGTTACCGGCCGGTGTGGGTGCCATGACGATCAAGGGTAGGCGTGTGCGGCATACGTGAACAGTGGCGATGGGGCCTGCGGTTACTGGCTAGTCATCAAATGGGTGGACTACTGTGCGCGAAAAGAAGCACCAATCTGTGTGACGCAGCGAACATCTCGCCGGACCCCCCTGTCGGAGACGCCATACCGGCGGGTAACGTCCGGGCAGTCCAGTCGTGCTCAGGATTTCAACAAGTGGCGCAACCACAGAAGATCCCGAGCACCTGCCCGAGCCTTGGACCGCACCGTCGCATCGCACAACGTCGTGGCGCCGGCGCCCTATGAGGAGCAGCAGTCTTGCGCGAGTTCAGCCTTCCGGCTTTGTACGAGGTCCCTGCGGACGGCAATCTCACGGACATCGTCCGTAGAAACGCCGCGCAGCATCCCGACGTCGCCGTGATCGCCCGCAAGGTGGGCGGTGTCTGGCAGGACGTGACCGCCACGACCTTCCTGGCCGAGGTCCACGCCGCCGCCAAGGGCCTCATCGCCTCCGGGGTCCAGCCCGGCGACCGTGTCGGCCTGATGTCGCGCACCCGCTACGAGTGGACGATGCTCGACTTCGCGATCTGGTGCGCGGGCGCGATCACCGTGCCGGTGTACGAGACCAGCTCGGCGGAGCAGGTCCAGTGGATCCTCTCCGACTCGGGCGCCACCGCCATCGTCGTCGAGCTGGACTCCCACGTGGCCGCCGTCGAGTCGGTGCGCGACGGGCTGCCCGCCCTGAAGCACATCTGGCAGATCGAGGCCGGGGGCGTGGAGGAGCTGGGCCGGCTCGGCAAGGACATCAGCGACGCCGCCGTCGAGGAGCGCAGCTCGCTCGCCAAGGCCGACGACCCGGCGACCATCGTCTACACGTCCGGCACCACCGGCCGCCCCAAGGGCTGTGTGCTGACCCACCGCAGCTTCTTCGCGGAGTGCGGGAACATCGTGGAGCGCCTGCGCCCGCTCTTCCGCACGGGCGACTGCTCGGTCCTGCTCTTCCTCCCGCTCGCGCACGTCTTCGGACGGCTCGTGCAGGTCGCGCCGATGATGGCGCCGATCAAGCTCGGTCTCGTGCCGGACATCAAGAACCTCACCGACGAGCTGGCGTCCTTCCGGCCGACCCTGATCCTCGGTGTCCCGCGCGTCTTCGAGAAGGTCTACAACTCGGCCCGGGCCAAGGCGCAGGCGGACGGCAAGGGCAAGATCTTCGACAAGGCCGCCGACACCGCGATCGCGTACAGCAAGGCGCTGGACACCCCGTCGGGCCCGTCGCTGGGTCTGAAGATCAAGCACAAGACCTTCGACAAGCTGGTCTACAGCAAGCTGCGCGCGGTCCTGGGCGGCAAGGGCGAGTTCGCCATCTCCGGCGGCGCCCCGCTCGGCGAGCGCCTCGGTCACTTCTTCCGCGGCATCGGCTTCACGGTCCTGGAGGGCTACGGCCTGACCGAGTCCTGCGCGGCCACCGCCTTCAACCCCTGGGACCGCCAGAAGATCGGCACGGTCGGCCAGCCGCTGCCCGGCTCGGTGGTCCGGATCGCGGATGACGGCGAGGTCCTGCTGCACGGCGAGCACCTGTTCACGGGCTACTGGAACAACCCGGGCGCGACCGAGGAGGCGCTGGCCGACGGCTGGTTCCACACCGGCGACATCGGCACCCTCGACGAGGACGGCTACCTCAGGATCACCGGCCGCAAGAAGGAGATCATCGTCACCGCGGGCGGCAAGAACGTCGCCCCGGCCGTGATCGAGGACCGCATCCGCGCGCACGCGCTGGTCGCGGAGTGCATGGTGGTGGGCGACGGGCGGCCGTTCGTGGGCGCGCTGATCACCATCGACGAGGAGTTCCTGGGCCGCTGGGCGGCCGAGCACGGCAAGCCGGCGGGTGTCACCGCGGCGTCGCTGGTCGACGACCCGGATCTGAACGCGGCGATCCAGGCCGCGATCGACGACGGCAACGCCGCGGTGTCGAAGGCGGAATCGGTGCGGAAGTTCCGCATTCTCTCCTCCCAGTTCACGGAGGACTCGGGCCACCTGACGCCGTCCCTGAAGCTCAAGCGCAACGTGGTGGCGAAGGATTACGCGGACGAGGTCGAGGCGATCTACCAGAAGTAGCAGGCCCTCTGAAAGAGCGTCATGGCGCGGTGTCCTCCACGAGGACCCGCGCCATCGTCCGTTCGGCGAGCGCCGTGATCGTCACGAACGGGTTCACCCCGATCGATCCGGGCACGAGCGAGCCGTCGGTGACGTACAGCTTCGAATACCCCTTCACCCTCCCGTAGTTGTCGGTCGCCCTGCCCAGCACACAGCCACCCAGCGGGTGGTAGGTGAAGTCGTCGGCGAAGGTCCGGTTGGTCGAGCCGAACAGGTCGGTCCGGTAGATCGTGGTGTTCGCCGAGTTGATCCGGTCGAAGAGCTTCTTGGCCATGCCCGAGGACACGGCGCTCTGCGCGGCGGTCCAGCCGAGGTTCACGCCGCCCGTGGCGCTGTTGTACGTGAACGTCGCGCGCTGCGGGTTCTTGGTGATCGCCAGATAGAGGCTGACCCAGTGCTCCAGTCCCGTGGGTAAAGGAGCGATCTCCGCGAAGACGGGGTTGGCGGTGTTCGCCCAGTCGTCGATGCCCATGACCGGCATGGTCGACTGGTTCGCCCCGACGGTGTCCCACAGGTGGTTGGCGCGGCCGAGCATCGTGTTGCCGTTGGGTCCCCAGCCGGCGCCGACGCTCGCGTCCAGGGCGGGCAGGGTGCCCGTGTCCCGGGCCCGGACGAGGAGTTCGGTGGTGCCGAGGCTGCCGCCGCCGAGGAAGAGGTAGGTGCAGCCGTACTGCTTGGTCTCGACGACCGTGCCGGCGTCGTTGATGCGGTCGGCGGTCAGCACGTACGTGCCGTCGCTCGCCCGGCTGACGGCCCTGACCCGTTCCATGGTGTTGATGGTGACGTTGCCGGTGCCGAGCGCGGCGGCGAGATACGTCTTGTCGAGGCTCCTCTTGCCGTGGTTGTTGCCGTAGATGACCTCCTGCGCGAGAGCCGACTTGGTCGCCGTGCCGGCGGCCTCCTTCTGCATGTGGGCGAAGTCGTAGGTGCTGGGCACGAAGGTGGTCCTCAGACCGGTGTTCTGGGCGTGCTTGCGGGAGATGCGGGAGAACCGGTACCACTCCGTCGACTCGAACCACGTGGGGTCGACGGTGTTGACGCCGAGCATGGAGTTGGCGCGCGGGAAGTAGGTGCCGTACATCTCGTCGGCGTCGACGGTGGGGAACTGCTCGGCGAAGTACGACTTCAGCGGGGTCACCGCCATGCAGCCGTTCACCAGGGAGCCGCCGCCGACACCCCGCCCCACGAACACGGACATGTTGGCGAAGCGCACCCGGTCCAGGACGCCCGGGTACAGGCCGATGTCCTTGTTGACGACGTCCAGCCACAGGAAGGTGGCCAGCGGCGCCTCGGTGCGGGTGCGGAACCACATGGAGCGCTGGTCCGGGTCGGCGGTGGAGCAGAAGACCTTGCCGTCGGAGCCGGGGGTGTTCCAGAGCCGGCCCATCTCGATCATGATCGTGCGGATGCCCGCCTGGCCGAGGCGGAGGGCGGCCACGGCGGCGCCGTAGCCCGAACCGACCACGATGGCGGGGGCGTTGTCGACGGCGGCCGGTTCTACGGCCTGTGCCGACTGGAGACCGATGCGGGTGAGACCTGCGGCGGCGGCCGTCTGGAGGGCGGCCATGCCCAGTATGTGACGTCTCGTCAGCTGACGCTGCATCAGTTTTGCTGTCATGCGCGCAGCATCGGCGGATTATCCGCTTCCGGCTATAGCAACGTCTTCAACTTTTCCGCCAACAGATCCCAGCGCCACTTCTCTTCGACCCACTCCCGCCCCCGCTCCCCCATCCGGCTCCGCAGTTCCGCGTCCGCGAGGAGTACGACGACGCGCTCGGCCGTCTCCTCCACCGAGCCGCCCCGCACCACCCAGCCGGTCTCGCCGTCCAGTACGGCATCCGGGGCACCGCCCGAGTCCCCCGCCACCACCGGCAGCCCCGTCGCCGACGCCTCCAGGTACACGATCCCCAGCCCCTCGACGTCCAGCCCGCCCCGACGGGTCCGGCAGGGCATGGCGAAGACGTCCCCGGCGCCGAAGTGCGCGGGCAGCTCGGACCAGGGCACCGCACCGGTGAAGCGGACGGAGTCGGCGACCCGGGTCTCCGCGGCGAGCCTGCGCAGCTCCTTCTCGTACGGCCCCCCGCCGACGATCAGCAGCACCGCGTCCGGCTCGGCGGCGAGGATCCGCGGCATCGCCAGGATCAGCGTGTCCTGCCCCTTGCGCGGCACGAGCCGCGAGACACACACCACCACCGGCCGGTCGGTCAGCCCGAGCCGGGCCCGCACCGCATCGCCACCCGACCCCGGATGGAAGGTCTTCTCGTCCACCCCCGGCGGCAGCTGCACCATCCGCGAGGCCGCCGCGGGCGTCAGCGCCCCGGCGATCCGCGACCGCGTGTACTCGCCGAGGTAGGTGATCGTGTCCGTGCCCTCCCCGATCCGGCGCAGCAGCTGCCGCGCGGCGGGCAGCTGGGCCCACCCCGCCTCGTGCCCGTGGGTCGTGGCCACCAGGCGCTGCGCGCCGGCCCTCCTGAGCGCGGGCGCCATCAGCCCGAGCGGCGCCGCCGCCCCGAACCACACCGACGTGCAGCCGTGCTCCCGCAGCAGTCCGACGGCCGTACGCGTGGCCGCGGGCGTCGGTAGGAGCATCGTCGTACGGTCGCGTACGACGGTGAAGGGCTGCTCGGCGTCGAAGGCGGCCGTAGCCTCGGCGCCCTCGCGGCCGCGCTTCCAGGTGGACGCGTAGACGACGAGCCGTTCCGGGTCGAGCCGCAGCGCCATGTTGTGCAGGAAGGCCTGGATACCGCCCGGCCTGGGCGGGAAGTCGTTCGTCACGATCAGGGTCTTGTGCATCGCCGCCGACCCTATCCAAAGCACCCGCCCGCCCTGGCCCAAGGCCCGCCCACAGCTCGGCGCGGCCGCGTTTATGGCAAGCACACAGGTGGACGGGACATCATGGCCATCTCAAGAGTGGCAATCTCAGGAACGGCGACGGGCGAACAGGGGCTCCGGTGGACATTGCGGGTGCGAGGCGGTCTCCGGCCGGACTGCTGGTGACCTGGGGGCTGACGCGGCTGCTGCTGCTCCTGTTCGTGCTCAAGGTCTTCGTCTTCCCCGGCCCGGACGTCACCAGCGATGTCTCCGTGATCTACCAGGGCTGGTACGACGTCCTGCGCACCGGAACGTTCCCGCTGGACGACGTCACCTGGCAGTACCCGCCGGCCGCCGCGCTCGCGATCCTCTCCCCCGGGCTGCTGCCCTTCCTCCCGTACGCGACGGCGTTCTTCGTCCTCGCCTTCCTCGCCGACCTGGTCGCCTTCTCCCTGCTGCTGTACGCGGGCCTGCGCCCCGGTCGCTCGCTGCGCGGCGCCTGGGTGTGGGTGGTGGGCGTACCGCTGCTCGGGCCGACCGTCTACGCCCGTTACGACGTGATGGTCACCGCCGTCGCGGTGGCCGCGCTGCTCGCGGGCGCCCGGCACCCCCGCGTGATGGGCGTTCTCGTGGGCTTCGGGGCGATGCTCAAGGTGTGGCCGGCGCTGTTGCTGGTCGCCGTCCGCAGGCGCAGCACCTGGATGGCTACGGCGGTCACCGCGGCCGGCCTCGCGGCCCTGTTCTCCGTCGCCATGCCCGGCGCCTTCGCCTTCCTGACCTTCCAGGCCGACCGGGGCACCGAGGTGGAGTCGCTGGGCTCCCTCGTCTTCCATGTGGCCCGGCAGTACGGCTGGGACGGCCAGGTGCTGCTCAACTACGGTTCGGTCGAGTTCCTCGGCCCCTGGGTCAACGTCGTCAGCACGGCCGCCCTCGCCCTGACCGGTCTCGCCTTCGGCTGGCTGCTGCTGTGGCGGCTGACGGCCACCCGGTTCGAGGCGCACACCGCGGCCGACGCGGCCTTCGTGGCGGTGCTGATGTTCACCACGACCAGCCGGGTGATCAGCCCGCAGTACATGGTGTGGCTGATCGGTCTCGCGGCCGTGTGCCTGTGCTTCCGGGCGAGCCGGATGGGGGTGCCCGCCCTGATCGTGCTGGTGGCGTCCTTCGTGACGGTGCTGGAGTTCCCGATCTACTTCGGCAACGTCGTCGCCAGCGACGGCCTCGGCGTCACCCTGCTGTTCATCCGCAACGGCCTGCTGGTCGTGGCGGCCGTCCTCGCGGCCGTCGAGCTGTGGCGCTCGACGGTGTCGCCCGAGGCCGAGACGCCGGTGCCCGCTCAGGCCGCGCTCACCGCCGAGGAGACCTCGGTCTCCTCCTGACGTCGGCCGCTTCGGAGCGGGGCTCCGCCACCACCCGTCGCACCCCCTCCGACACCGCCCACCGATCGCCACCGCACCCCTCGGTGCCCTGCGGCCAAGACGTTCGACAGCACCGCCCCAGCCCGGGACATCGCCGCCCCTCAGACCGAAGCCCGCGCCACCAGGACCTCGGCCTCCTCCTGACGTCGGCCGCTTCGGAGCGGGGCTCCGCCACCACCCGTCGCACCCCCTCCGACACCGCCCGCCGATCGCCACCGCACCCCTCGGTGCCCTGCGGCCAAGACGTTCGACAGCACCGCCCCAGCCCGGGACATCGCCGCCCCTCAGACCGAAGCCCGCGCCACCAGGACCTCGGTCTCCTCCTGACGTCGGCCGCTTCGGAGCGGGGCTCCGCCACCACCCGTCGCACCCCCTCCGACACCGCCCGCCGATCGCCACCGCACCCCTCGGTGCCCTGCGGCCAAGGCGTTCGACAGCACCGCCCCAGCCCGGGACATCGCCGCCCCTCAGACCGAAGCCCGCGCCACCAGGACCTCGGTCTCCTCCTGATGCCGGGCTTTGCGAAACACCGCACCGACCACCGCGCACTGCACGGCCATGGCCAGCGCCAGCGCCAGGCACACCCCCGGCAGCCCGAGCCCCGACAGCCCGTACGCCAACGGCAGTTGGAGCGCCGTGCCGAGCAGCGTCACCCGCAGCAGCACCGGCGCTCCCCCGCTGCCCTCGAAGACCCCGCCGAGCGCGATGAAGCCGGCCATCAGCAGCAGATAGGGCCCGACGCAGCGCAGGAAGAGCACTCCGTCGTGGGCGACCCCGGGCCCGGCACCGAAGGCGGCCATGACCCAGGGAGCGGTCAGGGCCAGCAGGACAGCAGCCCCCAGCGCGAACCCCCCGGACACCAGCACCGCCTGCCGCCCGATCGCCCGCCGCGCGTCCCGGCCTGCGCCCAGCAGATGCGCGGTGTGGATGGAGGCGGCCTGGCGTACGGCGTAGAAGCCCATGGTGGCCACGTACATGACCTTGTACGCGATCGAGTACCCGGCCACCGCCGTCACCCCCAGCCGCGCCACGATCGCGACCAGCACCAGCGCCCCGCCCTGCCGCACGGTGAAGTCGGCGGCCATGGGCAGCCCCGTGCGCAGCGTCCTCCAGAAGGCCACCCCGGGCCCGGCGGCGGTGCGCAGCAGCGCGTTCCGCCGTAGCGCCACCAGTCCCACCCCCAGCGCCACGCCCCGGCACAGCACCGTCGAGGCGGCGGCGCCCCGGACGCCGTAGAGATGGATGAGGAACGGATCGCAGACCAGGATCAGCCCGTTGGCGAGCAGCGCGAGCCGCATCGGGGTCCTCGTGTCCCCCGCGCCCTTGAGGATCCCGTCGACCAGCTGCTGGGCGAAGAACACGGCGATGCCCGGCATCGAGACCGCGAAGTACCCGACCGCCAGCGGCAGCGCCTCGCCCCCGCCGAGGACCAGCCGGGCGAGCGGTTCCCGCAGCAGGAACCCACCGGCCACCACCAGCGGCGTGATCGCCCCGAACACCGCCCAGCCCCCGCGCACGGCCGCCCGCACGGCCCCCGGATCCCGCGCGCCCCGGGCGTGCGCGACCAGCACGGTCGTACCGGAGCCGAAGACCAGGGCGACGCCGAGCAGCACGTTCTCGGCGTTGGTCGCCACCGCGACGGCGGCGACGGCCGGGCCGCCGAGCCGGGAGACCCAGACGGTGTTGATGATCCCGGCGGCGACGGAGGCCAGGAGCGAGAAGTAGACCGGGTGAGCGAGGGCGATGAGCTGCTTGCGATGACTGTTCACGGGTGGACCCCCCTCTTATCGAGCTACCTCTAATCGAGGTAGCT
The DNA here is from genome assembly GCF_053592055.1 of Streptomyces sp. NPDC002817. NCBI lineage: Bacteria > Bacillati > Actinomycetota > Actinomycetes > Kitasatosporales > Streptomycetaceae > Streptomyces > Streptomyces sp. NPDC002817. Next base: position 19,513 of record NZ_JBSFUY010000023.1, on the reverse strand, counting down.
CGATAAGAGGTAGCATGGTGTCACGACACCCGCAAGGAGGAACCACGGTGCTGGAGCTGTCGATCCTGGGCTTCCTGGCCGAAGAGCCCCTGCACGGCTACGAGTTGAAGGAGCGCATCAAGGCGCTCAGCGGCCATGTCCGCCCGGTCAGCGACGGCGCCCTCTACCCCGCGATCACGCGCCTCATCAAGGCCGGCAAGCTCGACCAGCACGAGGAGCCGGGCGCGAGCGCGGCCCCGCGCCGCATCCTCTCCCTCACCGACGAGGGCCGCGAGGACCTGCTGGAGCGCCTGCGCCGGCCCAAGCAGGCCGAGATCACCGACCAGGTCCGCTTCAACACGGTCCTGTCGTTCCTACGACACCTGCCGGACCGCCATGAACAGGCCGAGGTGCTGCGCCGCCGCCTGGACTTCCTGAACGCGCCCACGAGCTTCTTCTACGACGGCGGGGAGCCGGTCCGCGCGGAGGAGACGGACGACCTTTTCCGTGCGGGGATGCTGCGGGTGGCGCGAGCCACCGGGGCGGCGGAACACGCCTGGCTGACGGAGGCGATCGAGAAGCTCGGTCAGCCCAGCTGAGCGCGCAGATAGTCCTTCCACCGCGCGGTGAAGTCGTCCAGGTCCGTGCCGAGCACCCGTTCCAGCGCGTCCTCGACCGCCCCGGCCCGCTCCTTGTGGGCGCCCACGGCCTCGTAGAACTCCCGCAGCTTCGGCTCGCCCCACTGGTCCGCGACCATCCGGCACGCCATCCAGCCGCTCTCGTAGGCCTGCGCCAGCTCGGTCGCGTCGCCGCTGAAGCCGAAGTCCGCGTCCTCGGGCAGCGCCGCCGGCACCCGCCCGTCGGTCACCGCCCGCCAGAGCTCGGGGGCGGCCTGCGCGGGCGAGCGGCCGGAGCCGAGGTAGCCGACGAAGTCGGCGTACCCCTCGGACAGCCACAGGGGCGTGGCGGCGCTGGTGTGGGCGCGGGTGGCGACATGCGTGGTCTCGTGGGTGAGCACGACCTGCTTGCCGACATCACCGAGGACACCGTACGCGTCGGGGTTGACGATGATCCGGTCCGCGGGCGCGCTCGCCGGGGAGCCCGTCTCGCCCGTGGTGACGGCCGCGATCCCGCGGTACGAGGAGGCGGGCGAGCCGAGCAGCCGCGCCATGCCGTCCAGGGAGGTCGGTACGAGGACGACGACATGCCGGGACCAGTCGGTGCCCCAGGCCGCCGAGACGGCCGGAACGGCATGGTCCGCCAGATCGGCGAAGGAGTGCAGGACCTCGGTCGACTGCTCGGCGCCCAGGACGAGGCTGTGCTCGCCGCGCACGACGGCCACCTCGCCCTGGTCCCAGAGCTGCTCGGCGGACTTCTCGGCGGGCTTCTCCGTGTCCACGTACCACTGGCCGCTCGCGTCCAGGCTCAGCGTGAGAGTGCGGCCGACGCTGACCGGTGCGTTGTCGTAGCCCTGTATCCGGTAGTCGAGCTCGGCCTCGGCGGTGGCCGTGGCCCCGTCGCGGTGCAGGGCGGTCAGTCGGTACGACCAGGCCGCGAACGGCACGCCACGGGCGTTCTCGAACCAGTCCAGGTCCCCCGTCCTGCGAAAGGCCGCCCGGTCCCGGTCCAGGACGGCGGCCGAGCGCCGGTCCAGGAGCCGCTGGACATCGGCCCTGGCCGTGTCGGAGGCGGGCCCGCCGCCGCATCCCACCAAGGAGACCAGCAGCAGGCACAGCGCCACGACACCGTGCTTCGACGCCCGCCCTCGACCAGCCATTTCCCGATCGTACGGCGGCGGCGAGGCGTTGGTCAGACCCTGGTGACCGTCGCCCCCGGCATCATGCCCACCGGGTCGTAGCGCACCGGTGCGCCGGGGTAGGGCGCGTGGATGACCTGGCCGTTGCCCACGTACATCCCGACATGGCTGGCGTCCGACCGGTAGGTGACCAGATCACCGGGCTGGGCCTGGGAGAGCGGGACCTGGCGGCCGGCGTGGCGCTGGGCCTGCGAGGTGCGCGGCAGCGAGACACCGGCCTGGCGGTACGACCACACCATCAGGCCCGAGCAGTCGAAGCCGGAGGGACCGGTGGAGCCCCACACGTACGGCTTGCCGAGCGCGCCGCGGGCGGCGGCGACCGCGGCACCGGCCCGGGCGTTGGGCGGGACCGCGCTGCCGAGGTCGGGCATGTCCGCACGGCCCGACCGCGAGGCCCGGTCGTAGGCGGCGCGCTCCGCGGACGGCAGGGAGTTGAGGAGCTCACGGGCCTTGGCGAGCTTCTTCTCGACGGTCCGCTTGTGGGTCGCCACCGCCTTGCGGCTCTTCTCCAGCTCGGAGAGCTGCCCGGCCGCCTCCACGCGCTCCTGGGTGAGCTCGCGCATCGCCTCCTGGAGGTCCTTGAGCTCACCGGCCTGGTGGGCGCTGATCCGGTCGAGGGCGGCGGCCTTGTCGAGGTAGTCGTCCGGGTCGTCGGAGAACAGCAGGGCCAGGGAGGGGTCGAGGCCGCCGGCGCGGTACTGGGCGCCGGCCAGCGAACCGAGCGCCTCCCGCATGGAGTTGATGCGCTCCTGCTGCCGGGCGATCCGGTCCTGTGCGGTGGAGACCTGCTTGCGGAGGGTGTCGGCGCGTTCGTCAGCTTTGTTGTAGGCCTCGGTGGCCTGCTCGGCCTGCTCGTAGAGACGGTCCACCTCGGCACGGGTGTCGTCGTGCGGCGCGGCCGACGCCGGTACGGCTCCGAGGGCCGCGGCGGTGGCTGACAGGACACAGAGCGCGGCGGACGCGCCCCGGTCGAACCCGGACGGTACAAGGCGGCGATGGGACCCCACGGGAAGCCGCACTCCTTCCGCTGGCGGACAAGGACCTTCCCCGCCCGAGCAGAAGGCGCTCAGGGGGAAACGCGGCCGACAGTAACCCTGTGACCGGGCGGCGACCAACGACCTCCGTGAGCACACAACGTGACACCCCGCCACAGACGCAGGTCATGGGCGGGGCGTGGGGTCAGTTCACGTCGTGGTGATTCGCCCGAACGGGCGGCACGGTGTCGCGATCTTGAAGGAGTGCGAGGCCTACGAGGCTCAGATCCGGACGCCGAACTGGAACGGCATGTTGCCGATCGACTCGTAGCGGACGACCGTGCCGGTGCGCGGGGCGTGCAGGACCTGACCGTTGCCGGCGTAGAAGCCGACGTGGTGCTGGTCGCCGTAGAAGATGACCAGGTCGCCGACCTTGAGGTCGGACTGGCTGTAGATCTTCGTGCCGTAGTTGGCCTGGGCCTGCGAGGTACGCGGTATGCCGACGCCGGCCTGGGCGAAGGCCCAGGAGGTCAGACCCGAGCAGTCGAAGGAGGAGGGGCCGGAGGCGCCGTAGACGTACGGCGAGCCGATCTTGCTCTGGGCGGCCTGGAAGGCGGCGAGGGCGCGACCGGAGGCGGGAGCGGTGCTGCCGAGGTCGACGCGCTCGCTGGCGGAGCGGCTGGCGCGGGCGTCCTCGGCGGCGATGGCGGCCTTCTCGGCGGCCGTCAGCGTGTTGAGGAGCTTCTGCGCCTCGCCGAGCTTGCCCTGGACTTCCTTCTTCTTCTTGGCCAGCTCGGTGCGGGTGCTCGAGAGGTCCTTGAGCTTCTCGGAGGCCTCGGAGCGCTCCTGGGCGAGCTCGCGCTGCTTCTCCTGGATCTTCTTCAGCGCGTCGACCTGCTGGGCGCTGAGCTGGTCGGCGGTGGACGCCTTGTCCAGGTAGTCGTCCGGGTTCGACGACAGGAAGAGCTGGAGGGAGGAGTCGATGCTGCCCGTGCGGTACTGGGCGGCGGCCGCCAGGCCCATGGAGTCCCGGAGGTCGTTGAGCTCCTCCTGGCCGCGGGCGACGTTGTCCTGGATGGTGGAGATCTCCTTCTGGAGCTTCTCCTGCTTCTCCTTGGCGCCGTTGAGCTTCTCGGTGGCCTGCTCGGCCTCCTCGTAGAGCTTGTCGACCTTGGACTTGACCTCGTCCTTGCTGGGCTTCTCGCTCGGTGCCGCGTTGGCGGCGTTGGCGCTCAGAGCGACTGCAGCGGCAGCAGCTGTGGTCAGCACGGTCACGCGCGTGCGGCTCGGCTGCTTGGGTCGACGGTGGGACGCCACGGAGGTGAGCTCCTTCTTGTGAGTGATCACCCGTTCGGAGGTTCGAGCCCAGACCCTAGTGACCTTCTTGTGATCAGTTCAAATCCTCACGAGAAAAAACCCGTCACAGACTGCATTCTTTACACACAACTCACGAGCAGTAATGCTCGATTGACGCTACGTTGCGTGACGATTCCGCCAATTCGGGCATTAAACCCGGAAGTTAAACGATCAGGACAGTCGCTTCAAAAGCATCGCCGAAGCGACAGGCCGGGCCCCCGCCTTGGCCACCCCGTCGGCGACCTCGCGGTCGGTGGAGGCGACGATGACCGGCCGCCCCGGCGGCTCGGCGCGCACCAGCTGACGGATCAACTCATCAGCGGTGACACCGGGCTTGGAGAACAGCACCCGCACCCCGCGCGGCGGCGCGAGCAGCACCGGCGCGGCCAGCTCGGCCCCGTCGAAGACACACGTCACTTCTGCCCCGGTTTGGGCGGCGAGCTGCGAGAGCTGTCCGAGCAGCCTGAGCCGCTGCTTCTCCAGGGGCATCTGGGGATAGCCGGTCTTGGTGACGTTGTAGCCGTCGACCACCAAGTGCGCCTGCGGCAGGGCGAGAAGCTGGTCCAGGATCGCGGGGTCGTTCTCGGACAGGGCCCGCGCCGCGATGTCCTTCGGGGTCATTCGTCCCGGTTCGACCGCGTCGACCGTCTCGGCCGGCCGCACGGACACCGGCGGCAACGCCAGCTCCCGGCGCAGCCCTTGGGCCGCGTCGAGCACGGTGTCCAGAAGCAGCCGTACCCGCATGTCCTCGACGCTGCGCCCCTCGCGGGCCGCCCTGCGGGTGGCCTCGAGGGCGGCCTCGACCTCGCCCAGGCGGCCCTTGAGCCGCCGAGCCTCGACCTCGGCGGCGGAGACCTGGGTCTGCCCTTCTGCGCGCACGGTCTCGATCTCGCCCTGGATCTTGCGCAGGGCGGCCTCACCGCGCTTGACGTCGCTGTGGGCGGCGCGCAGCTTCCGGTGCAGCGATTCGGCTTCCTTCTTCGCCGACTCCAGCTCGGTGCGCAGCCGCTCGGTCTCGGTCCGGGTGTGCTCGCGCGCGTGCGCGAGCTCCTCGCGCAGTCGCTCCAGCTCGGCGCGGCTCTCCTCGTCGGCGCGCTCGGCGTCGGCCCGCTGGGCCTCCTCACCGGCCGCCGTCACGAGCTTCACCCAGCCGGTGGGGCGCAGTACATAGGCCGCGGCCGCCACATCGAGCGGATCCGCGGCCGGGGGCGGTGAGCCGGAGTCGAGGGCGCCGGAGAGCTCCGGCTGGGTCTCTCTGAACTTCTCCCCGATCCGCTGGCGGAACAGCGGATCGGTCTCCAGTGCCGCGGCCATCGCGTTGCCGGCGAACTTGGCCCGCCGGTTGGGCGCGAACCGCGCGTACTGTCTGAGCTGTGCGGGCAGTTCGCCGACGGTCAGCCCGCCGAAGCCGTCGGACACGATCTGTACGACCCGGCGGCGCACGCCGTCAGGCAGCGGACGGTCGAGCACCTCAGCGGCGCCGTCGCCCGGCCCCCCGCCTGCGCTCTCCACCATCCGTCAACACCCCAACCGTTCCGCGGGGCCCGCTCCCTCAGGAGCCGGCGCCCGGCCTGTCCACGAGTTCCACCTGATCCACGGCATTGCACCAGCGGCAGCGCACCGACTCGATGGTCTCACTGACCACCTCGCGCTCCTCGACCTTCGGCTCACCGGCGAGGTCGAGGTGGACGTACTCGACGACCTTCGACGAGCGGGTCACGTCGAAGCGCGTGAGGTTGCCACAGAGGGTGCAGCGCCACCGCGTCGAGGCGGTCGGCAGGGGAACCGTCATCGTGACTGTGCTCATTCCTTCTAGGTCTCTATTGTCCGTGACGCACCGGTCTCCCGGCGCGTGTGGCCGTAACCCTACGGCCTGGCAGGGACTCGCCGCTGGTCCGTCCATGGCGGCGAGGCGGTCTGTCGGCTTGCGTCCCGTTACGTCATGCTCTGTGTTCATGATCAGCAACTGGAGCGTGGTGGCCGCCCGGGCGAGCAGATCGCTGTGGCGGTCGGCGCCGATGACCTACGGCCTCATCGCCCTGTGCTGCGCGCTCTTCGTGATCGGCCCGGCGGCGGGCCTCAATCCGGCGTACGGCTCCGGCGACGCGCTGCTGGCCGCCCAGCGCGCCTACTTCCACCGCTGGGGCGTGGTCCCCGCAGAACTGTTCGAGGGTTCGGCCAGAGCCGTGCTCACCCCGGCGACAGCGCTCTTCGTCCACGGCAGCTGGGTCCACCTCCTCGGCAACATGCTCTTCCTCTATGTCTTCGGCGTGCTGACCGAGGAACGGATGGGCCGCGTCCAGTTCACCCTCTTCTACCTGGGCTGCGGCTATCTCGCCCTCCTGGGCTACGCGGCCGCCAACGCCGAATCCGAGCAGTCGCTGGTCGGCGCCTCGGGGGCGATCTCCGCGGTCCTCGGAGCGTTTCTCTACCTGTTCCCCGGGGCCCGGGTGACAAGCCTGCTCCCGTTCCTCTTCTTCCTCCCGCTGCGCTTCCCGGCCTGGGTCGTGCTGCCCTTCTGGGCGGCCCTGCAGTGGCTGGCGGCGGGACAGGCGTCGCACGGCCCGGGGGTGGCGTATCTGGCGCACCTGGTGGGCTTCGGCCTGGGCTTCACCTTCGCGTGGGTGCGATTCGGCCGTGCCACTAGAGTGAAGACCGCCCGAGCTCCGGCCCCCGAGGGAGAGAACCAGCAGTGATCACCGCGATCGTCCTCATCAAGACCAGCGTGGACCGGATCCCCGAGATCGCCGAGTCGATCGCGGCCCTGGACTCCGTGAGCGAGGTCTTCTCCGTCACCGGCACCTACGACCTGATCGCCATGGTCCGGGTCAAGCAGCACGAGGACCTCGCCGAGGTCATCCCCGGCAGCATCAGCAAGATCCCGGGCGTCGAGGGCACCGACACCCACGTCGCCTTCCGCACGTACTCCCAGCACGACCTGGAGGCGGCGTTCGCGATCGGGCTGGACAGCTAGACGGTCATGTCGAGGGCGACGATGCCCTTGTTCGTGCCGGCGTAGACACGGCGGCCGCGGACGACGGGGCTCAGCAGGACGCCCGGATCGGCACCCACCTCGGCCTTCCAGCGCAGCTTGCCCTGTATGTCGAGGGCGTGGATCTCGGTGTCCGTGCGCACGTAGACGGTGGAGTCCACCAGCACCGGGTCCGAGAACGCCCCGCCGCCGCCGTACGTCCAGGCCACCTCGCCGTCCTTGGTGATCGCCCGGAGCGTCGCCTCCGCGGCGGTCACCCCCAGGAAGTCGAAGGTGGCCGCCTTCGCCGGGACGTAGGAACCGGCGATGCCCTGCTCCCTCCACTTCACGCCGCCCGCGAGGTTCAGCCCGAACAGTTCGTTCGCCTGGTTCCCGGTGCTCACGACCACGGTGTCGCCGCTCACGGCCGGGCGGCCGACATCACCGTCCAGTCCGGCGTCCAACGGTGTGGCGGCGCCTTCGTCGGTGATGCCGTAGAGGTGGTTGTCGTAGCAGGGCACGTAGAGGACGCGGTCGGCCACCACGAGTTCCTCGTACGGCGCACCACCCAGCGAAGCCTTCCAGCGCACCTCGCCCCGGCCGCCGTACGCCCGCACGACACCCGGACCGTCGAAGGTGCTCAGAGCGGAGCCGACGACGACGGCACCCCCGAGCACCGCGGGCTGCCGGAAGTACGGGCTGGGCAGATCCCGCGTCCACATCCGCTCGCCGTCGGCGCTCACCGCGATGAGCCGGCCCGGTTCGGCCGGTTCCCCGTCCGCGTTCACGGTGTCGGTGACCACGGCGACGAAGATCCCGTCGGCGGTGACGACCGGCCTGGTGACGGTGGCCTCCCCCTTGATGAGGGACACCCCCCAGCGTTCCTTGCCGTCGCTGCCCACGGCCCGCAGGGTCCCGTCGGCCACGGCGATGTACAGCGTCCGACCGTCGGCGGACAGCGCCCCGCACGGACCCCCGGCCACGCTCGGCGCGCCGCCGGCCTCGTACGTCCAGCTCACAGCCGCCTTCCGGGCGACGGCCCCCGGCGTGCTCGCGCTCCCGCTCTTCCCCTCAGCATCGATGTCCGGCCTCCCGAGCCACCACCAGCCGCCCGCTCCCCCGACGGCGGCGACCACGGCTCCTCCCGCCGCGACCCGCAACAGCCCGCGGCGCGACGGCCGTACACCTGGTGCGGCCGCCGCTCCCTCGGACACCTCCCACGCGTCCGGCACCGGCGTATCCGCCACCGTCACCGGCGCCACGTACTCGACCCGGCTCTCCCGGTCCCCCGACTCCCCCTGCGGAAGCCACCGTTCGTCACCCCTGGCAGCCGCGGACTCCGCCGAGGCGGCGCTGAACCAGCCCGGCCGTACGCTCTCCCGCAGCGACCCCGCCGTATGCCCCACGGCCTCGACCACCGCCTCCGGCGTCGGCCGCTCCCCCGGCTCGTCCCGCAGACAGGACTCCACCAGCGGCAGCAGCCCGTCCGGGACGCCCATCAGGTCGAAGTCCCGGGTCAGCACCCGCAGCAGGATCACCGAGTCCTGGCCCTCGCCGAAGGGCTCGCGGCCGCTCGCCGCGTACGCCAGCACCGCGCCCAGGGCGAAGACGTCGCTCGGCGGGCCGACCTGGCCGCCGTTGCGGATCTGCTCGGGCGAGACATAGCCGACCGAGCCGACGATCGCGCCCGTGCGGGTCATCGCCGTGGCCTCCAGCGCCCGCACGATCCCGAAGTCGATGACCCGGGGGCCGTCCGGCGCGAGCAGGATGTTGGAGGGCTTGAGGTCCCGGTGGACCATGCCCTTGGCGTGGATCGCGCCCAGCGCCTCACCCAGCGCCGCCGCCAGCACCCGTACCGCCGCCTCCGGCAGCGCCCCGCCGTCCAGCACCGCGTCCCGGAGGTTCGGGCCCTCCACGAACTCCGTCGCCATCCACGGGTGCTCGCCCTCGGGGTCGGCGTCGACCACGCGCGCGGTGAACGTCCCCGTCCCGCCGACCGTCTGCGCGGCCCGCACCTCCTGCCGGAACCGGGCGCGGAAGGTGCGGTCCTGGGCGTACTCGGACCGCACGACCTTCACCGCCAGCCGCAGTCCCGCCCGTGACTCGGCGAGATAGACCTCGCCCATGCCGCCCGAGCCGAGCCGGCCCCGTACCTCGTACGGGCCGATCCTGCGTGGGTCCGTCGCGCGCAGCACCTGCACTTCCTGCTCCCCCGTCAACGTGAACCTGTCGAGGAGGCAGGGTATAGCAGGCCCGTCAGCAGGTCAGACCGCCGGGACGCAACGGCCGTCCTCCGTGCGGTACTTCCACTTCGCACCGTCCTGGACGAGCTCCTTGACGGCGGTCACGAAGCGCTCGACGTGCTCGTCCGGCGTCCCCGCACCGAAGCTCACCCGGATCGCGTTGAGGGACTTCTCGCCGGGCGCGGCCTCCGGAGCTCCGCACTCGCCCTGGGTCTGGGGGTCGCTGCCGAGGAGGGTGCGGACGAGGGGGTGGGCGCAGAAGAGACCGTCGCGGACGCCGATGCCGTACTCGGCGGAGAGGGCGGCGGCGAAGTGGGAGCTGTTCCAGCCCTCGACGACGAAGGAGATCACGCCGACGCGCGGGGCGTCGTCCCCGAAGAGGGAGAGGATCCGGACCTCCGGGACCTCGGCGAGGCCTGTCTTCACCCTCTCGATCAGGTACTGCTCACGGGCGACCAGGGTGTCGAAGCCGGCCTCGGTGAGCGCCTTGCAGGCCGACGCGATGGAGTAGGCGCCGATCACGTTCGGGGAGCCGGCCTCGTGGCGGGCCGCGGTCTCGTGCCACTCGACGTCCACGCCGCCGTCCTCACGACGGGTGACCTTGCGGCTGGCGCCGCCGCCCGCGAGGTAGGGATCGGCGGCCTGGAGCCAGTCGGCGCGGCCCGCGAGGACACCGGAGCCGAAGGGCGCGTACAGCTTGTGGCCGGAGAAGGCGATCCAGTCGACGTCCAGGTCCTGCACGGAGACCGGGTGGTGGGGGGCCAGCTGAGCGGCGTCCAGGACGATCCGGGCGCCGTGCGCGTGGGCGGCGGCGGCCAGCTCGCGCACCGGCCACAGCTCGCCGGTGACGTTGGAGGCGCCGGTCACGCAGACCAGGGCCGATCCGTAGGGGTCCCGGGCGGCGAGGGCCTGCTCCAGGGTCTCGACGGCCTGCTGCGGGGTGCGCGGGGCGTTGAGGTAGGTGACGCGGGCGTCCTTCCAGGGCAGCAGGCTCGCGTGGTGCTCGGTCTCGAAGACGAAGACCTGGCAGTCGGCGGGGAGGGCCTGGGCGAGGAGGTTCAGGGAGTCCGTGGTCGAGCGGGTGAAGATCAGCTGGTCGTCGGCGCGGCAGTCCAGGAACTCGCTGATCGTGTTCCGGGCGTTCTCGAAGAGGTCCGTCGACAGCTGGGAGAGGTAGCCGGCGCCGCGGTGGACGCTGCCGTAGTAGGGAGCGTAGGCCGCCACGTCGTCCCACACGCGCTGCAGGGCGGGCGCGCTGGCCGCGTAGTCGAGGGCAGCGTAGGTGACCTCGCCACCGGTGACGAGCGGGACGGTGACATCGCTTCCCAGAACGGACAGCGGGGCACAAATGGTCTGGGCGGCGGCAGCGGTGGAGACAGACATGGGAACTCCCGTGAGAGAGCATGCCGAAGAAGGACATGCGGAGGTGAGGAAAAGGGTGCGCGGAGGCGGGGCTCGGCAGCCCTATCGCATTCGCTTGCTCACGGAAGACTCCCTCGAACGACCAGGACCCCTGGATTCGAGAGGGGCCCGCGCTTGCCGTAGACCTCGCTGCCTACGGCCTGGTCTTCACCCGGGGCACCCCGCCACGGACGGAGGGTTGCCGGACAGTCGGCCGGGGCCTCATGACTGTCACTCATGACCTGGTACAGGAACGTACGCGATGTGATCGTCGTCCCGCAACCCGTGTCCGGATCGCGGGACGACCATCGGTGGACGTCAGGCGTTGCTGGCCGCCGCCCAGCGCTCCAGCGTCCGCTTGGCCGCGCCGGAGTCGATCGACTCGGCCGCCTTCACCATGCCGGCCCGGATCTGGTCCACGAGCGGTGCCTCCGTCGGTGCGAACGCCATCAGCGCCGCGGCCGAGTTGAGCAGTACCGCGTCCCGCACCGGTCCGGTCCCGCCGTCCAGCAGACGTCGGGCGACCTCGGCGTTGAACGAGGCGTCCGCGCCCCGCAGCGCCTCCACCGGCACCAGTTCGAGACCGACGTCCCGCGGGTCGAAGGCCTCCTCGCGCACCTTGCCGTCGCGGACGATCCACACTCGTGAAGTGGCCGTGGTCGTCAGCTCGTCGAGACCGTCGTCACCGCGGAAGACCAGCGCGGAGGAGCCGCGCTCGGCCAGCACTCCGGCGATGAGCCCCGCCATCCGGGTGTCGAAGCAGCCGACCGCCGAGGCGGTGACCCGCGCGGGGTTGGTCAGCGGGCCGAGCAGGTTGAACGAGGTAGGGATCCCGAGATCCCGGCGGACTCCGCCGACGAACCGCATCGACGGGTGGAACTTGGCCGCGAAACAGAAGGTGATGCCGGCCTCGTCCACCACCTGGGCCACCCGCGCGGGCGACAGGTCCAGGTTGATGCCGAGCTTCTCCAGGACGTCGGAGGAACCGCTCGCCGAGGACGAGGCCCGGTTGCCGTGCTTGACGACCTTCGCCCCGGTGCCCGCGATCACGATGGCGGACATCGTCGAGATGTTGACCGTCTTCGCCCGGTCGCCGCCGGTGCCGACGATGTCGACGGCCGGCCCGGGGATGTCCAGCGGCTGCGCGTGCGCGTACATCGCCTCGACGAGACCGGTGATCTCCTCGACCGTCTCCCCCTTGGCCCGCAGCGCCACCATGAACCCCGCGATCTGGGCGTCCGTGGCCTCGCCGCTCATGAAGCGGTCCATCGCCCACGCCGTGTCACCGGAACTCAGGTCCTGCCCGGCGAGCAGGGCGCTCAGTACGTCGGGCCAGGAACGGCCCGCCGCGATGTCGCCTCCAGCGGGGGTCACAGCGCTCATAAGGCCGCTCCAGGATGTCGTAGAAGAGTGTGCCCCCACCCTATCCAGCCGCAGGGCACGGCAAAGGGCCCCGTCCGTTGTTCGGACGGGGCCCTTCGGCGCGCGTGGCGAGCGCAGCGATCAGTGGTGGCCGTGGCCGCTCGTGATCTCCTTGTACTCCTCGGCGGTCGGCTTGGGGATCTGGGACTCCTCGCCGAAGTAAGCCTTGCTCAGCTTGACCCGCAGCTTCTCGGAACCCTTCACCTTGCGCTCCACGCCGTTGTCGTCGACCGTCGGGCCGATCTCGGCCGGCACGTACTGCTCGTGCGCGGTGAGCGTGTGCAGCGCGTCCTGGGTGAGCGGCTCGTGCACCTCGATGAACTCACCGTGCGGCAGGCGCTTGATGATGCCCGACTCGCGGCCGTGCAGCACCTTGTCCTTGTCGCGGCGCTGGAGGCCGAGGCAGATGCGCTTGGTCGCGATGAACGCGAGCACCGGGGCCACGAAGAACGCGATCCGGACGAACCAGGTGATCGAGTTGATCGACAGGTGGAAGTGCGTGGCCCAGAGGTCGTTTCCACCACCGATGAGCAGCACCATGTACCAGGTGATCCACGCGACGCCGAAGGCCGTACGGGTCGGCGCGTTGCGCGGGCGGTCCAGGATGTGGTGCTCGCGCCTGTCGCCGGTGACCCAGGCCTCGATGAACGGGTAGACCGCGATCGCGACCAGGACCAGCGGGAAGATCACCAGCGGGATGAACACACCCAGGACGAGCGTGTGACCCCAGAAGTTGATCTCCCAGCCCGGCATCACTCGGATCAGACCCTCGGAGAAGCCCATGTACCAGTCGGGCTGGGCGCCCGTGGACACCTGGTCCGGCCGGTAGGGGCCCATGGACCAGATCGGGTTGATCGAGGCGATCGCCGAGATGACCGCGATGACACCGAAGACCAGGAAGAAGAAGCCTCCGGCCTTGGCCGTGTAGACCGGGAACAGCGGCATGCCGACCACGTTCTTGTTGGTCTTGCCGGGGCCCGCGTACTGCGTGTGCTTGTGGACGAACACCAGGATCAGGTGCGCCACCATCAGGCCGAGCATGATGCCCGGCAGCAGCAGGATGTGGACCGAGTAGAAGCGGGCCACGAAGTCGCCGCCCGGGAACTCGCCACCGAACAGGAAGAACGACAGGTACGTGCCGACGATCGGCACGGACAGGACCGCGCCCTCCATGAAGCGGACACCGGTGCCGGAGAGCAGGTCGTCCGGGAGCGAGTAGCCGGTGAAACCGGTGAACATGCCCAGGACGAACAGCAGGAAGCCGAACAGCCAGTTGACCTCACGCGGCTTGCGGAACGCACCCGTGAAGAACACGCGCATCATGTGCACGAACATGCCGGCGAGGAAGATCAGCGCCGCCCAGTGGTGGATCTGCCGGATCAGCAGACCACCGCGCACATCGAAGGAGATGTGCATGGTCGAGTTGAACGCCTCGGACATCAGCTGTCCCTGCAGCGGGACGTAGCTGCCGTGGTACTCCACCTCGTTCATCGACGGGTGGAAGAACAGCGTCAGATACACACCCGTGAGGATGATGATGATGAAGCTGTACAAGCAGATCTCGCCCAGCATGAACGACCAGTGGTCGGGGAAGATCTTGCGCATGTTGGCCTTGGCCAGGGAGTAGATCCCCAGCCGGCCGTCGGCCCAGTCGGCGAGCTTCTCGCCGGCCGGCGCCTTCCCGCGGTCGCGGGCGGGCTCGTTGTTCTCGTTGGTGCTCATCCGCGCTCCCAGAAGGCAGGACCGACAGGCTCTTCGAAGTCGCCCTGCGCTTCGAGGTAGCCCTCGTCGTTCACGGCGATGCGCAGCTGCGGCAGGGCGTGACCGGCGGGGCCGAAGATCACTCGGGCGCCGTCGGAGAGGTCGAAGGTGGACTGGTGGCAGGGGCAGAGCACGTGGTGCGTCTGCTGCTCGTACAGGGAGATCGGGCAACCGACGTGGGTGCAGATCTTCGAGTACGCGACGATGCCCTCGTGGGACCACTCGAGCTCGCGCTTGTCCTTGATGTCGTCCGGCTGGAGCCGGACGATCATCAGGGCCGCCTTGGCGATCTCCGTCTGGAACTCGTGGTCGTCCTCCTCCAGGCCATCGGGCTTGGCGAAGGTCAGCGAACCGACGACGACGTCCGAGGGGCGCAGCGGCTCGTTCGTGTTCATGTTGACGAGCAGCAGCCCCTTCTTCCACATGGTGTGGCGGAGCTTGGTCCCGGGCAGCGGGCCGAGGTCGCGCAGCAGCACGACTCCGGCGAGCGGCACCAGGGTGAGCGCACCGAGCATCGTGTTGCGGATCAGCTTGCGACGGCCGATCGCGGACTCCTTGGTGCCCGCCTTCCAGTCTTCGAAGACCTTCTCGCGGACCTCGGCAGGGGCCGAGATCGGGTGCCGCTCGTCGACCATCTCCTCGTCGGACATCAACGTGCGGGCCCAGTGGACCGCGCCCGCGCCGATCGAGAAGAGCGCCACACCGAGGGTCAGACCGAGCGCGAAGTTCAGCGCGTTGATGTGACCGATCGGGAAGACGAAGATCGCCTTGTCGTGCGGCACCGCCACGTACGAGGCGATGAAGGCGACCGTGGCCAGCATCGACAGCGTGAACAGGAAGGCGACCACACGCTCGGAGCGCCGGGCGGCCACCTCGTCGATGTCCTGGACCCGGTGCTCGTGGGGCGGCAGGCCGGGGTCGGCGAACGGGTGCTTGTCGTCCGCGACGCTTACCGCACCATGTGCGTCCTGCTCTGCGGGCAGGTTCTCGTTCTCTTCCGGAATGTCTTGGCTACTCATGACTTCTTGGCCTTTGCGGTCCGGGCGGCGAGCCAGACGGCAACCGCGATGAGCGCACCGAGTCCGAACACCCACGCGAACAGACCCTCGCTGACCGGACCGAGTCCGCCCAGTTCGAGGCCGCCGGGGCTCTCGGTGTCCTCCCCGTTGACCGCGTCGAGGTACGCGATGATGTCCTGCTTGTTCTGCTCCGACAGGGTGGTGTCGGGGAACGACGGCATGTTCTGCGGGCCGGTCTGCATGGCCTCGTAGATGTGCTTCGGGTCGACGCCCTCGAGGTCGGGCGCGAACTTGCCGTGCGTCAGCGCGCCACCCTTGCCGGTGAAGTTGTGGCACTGCGCGCAGTTGGTGCGGAACAGCTCGCCACCCTTGGCGATGTCCGCTCCGTCCGGGCTGTACTCGTTCTTCGTCGGGATGGCCGGACCGGCACCCAACGAGGAGATGTACGCGGCGAGCTGGTCGATCTCGGCCTGCGTGTAGATGACCTTCTTCTTCGGGACCTGCGCGCCGGGCTGCTGGGCCGGCATACGGCCGGTGCCGACCTGGAAGTCGACGGCCGCGGCGCCCACACCCACGAGGCTCGGGCCGTCGGTGGTGCCCTGACCACCGGTGCCGTGGCAGCTTGCGCAGCCCACGGCGTACAGCTTCTTGCCCTCCTCGATGGTGAGGGACTGGGCGGTCTCATCGGCCTGCGCCTTGTCCGCCGGCGCGAACGCGGCGTACAGCCCCCCGGTGGCCGCCAGCGCGAGGAGTAGGACGACGACCGCCGCCAGCGGATGGCGTCGTCGTGCGGAGAGCTTTTTCACGGATTACCCCGGTGTCAGGATCTTCTGCGTCGATGCTTCTGGAATGTGCGGGAGCGGGCCCGGCTACTTGATCAGGTAGATCGTGGCAAAGAGGCCGATCCAGACGACATCGACGAAGTGCCAGTAGTAGGACACGACGATGGCTGCGGTCGCCTGCTCGTGCGTGAACCTCTTGGCCGCGTAGGTACGGCCGAGGACGAACAGGAAGGCGATGAGGCCACCCGTCACGTGCAGACCGTGGAAACCGGTGGTCAGGTAGAAGACCGAGCCGTACGGGTCCGAGGAGAGCGAGAGGCCCTCGTGCTTCACCAGCTCGGTGTACTCGTACACCTGGCCGCCGATGAAGATCGCACCCATCACGAACGTGACGATGAACCACATCCGGAGCTTCTTCACGTCACCGCGCTCGGCGGCGAAAACGCCGAGCTGGCAGGTGAGGGAGGAGAGCACCAGGATCGTGGTGTTCGTCGCCGAGAACGGGAGGTTCAGGAAGTCTGCCTTCTCCTTCCAGAACTCGGGACCGGTCACCGATCGGAGGGTGAAGTACATCGCGAAGAGGGCCGCGAAGAACATCAGCTCGGAACTCAGCCAGATGATGGTTCCGACGCTGGTGAGGTTCGGCCGGTTGACCGACGGGTGCGCGTGCCCGGTTTCTACTGTCGTTGCTGTCGCCACGACCGACATTATGTCGGTCCCTTATCCCGCCCTCACTCCCGGGGGTGCCGTTCGGGGTGTCCGCAGCGTGTGTACTGCCCGTATGGCCCATCGCGGGGGTGTTCAAGCGGGTGTTGACCGGCTGTTCAAGGGAGTAGCATCCGCCGCATCGGGCTCTGCCCGTTCATGGCCGTACGACACTGATGTCACGGAGGATCCATGCAGGCGACCGCCACGGTGCTGGTCTACAGCGACGACTCCAACACCCGCGAGCAGGTGCGGCTCGCCACCGGACGCAGGCCCGCTCCCGACGTCCCCCAGGTCGAGTTCGTGGAGTGCGCGACGCCTGCCGCCGTCATCAAGGAACTGGACCGGGGCGGGATCGACGTCGCTGTCCTGGACGGCGAGGCCGTGCCCATGGGCGGCATGGGACTGTGCCGGCAGGCCAAGGACGAGATCTTCAACTGCCCGCCGGTGCTGCTGCTGATCGGGCGCCCCCAGGACGCCTGGCTGGCCACCTGGAGCCGTGCCGAGGCCGCGGTGACGCATCCCGTGGACCCGGTGGAGTTCGCGTCGGCGCTGGCGTCCCTGCTGCGTCAGAAGAGGGCTCTGAGCGCCTGATACGGCCGCTCAGACCGATTCGGGACGCAGTCTCGCCTTCTCCTCCGGGCGGGGGCCGTCGGGGCTTCCGCCCACCAGGGCGCTGCCGTTGCGCCACTTCTTCCAGCCGAGGTTCCAGTCCCCGAAGCCGTTGCCGAAGGCCTCCATGGTGTCGCCGTAGGAGTTCACGACCTTGACGACGTCACCCTCACGGACGTTGTCGAAGAACCACTCGGCGTTGCCGGTGCTCATGCCCGTGCAGCCGTGGCTGACGTTGGCGTAGCCCTGTGACCCGACCGACCAGGGGGCGGCGTGCACGTACTCGCCGCTCCAGGTGACGCGGGTGGCGTAGTAGACGGGCAGGTCGTACGACTCCGAGGAGCCCTCGGAGATACCGATGCTGGTGCCGCGCATCCGTACGAAGTACTCCTTGCCCAGTACGACCTTGACGCCGTTGCGGGTCTCGAAGCCGGGCTTTCCGGTGGTGACCGGGATGTCGTTGATCGCCTTGCCGTTCTTGTAGACCGTCATGGAGTGCGAGGACGCGTCCGTGACGGCGATGACCCGGTCGCCCGTGGTCAGCTTGAGGGGCTTGACCTTGCCGCCCCACAACCGGTCGCTGATCTTGATGCCGTCCAGGTTGCTTCGAACCTGGATGGTGGCCTTGCTGGGCCAGTACTCCTTGGGCCGGTAGTGGAGTTCCTTGTCGTCCACCCAGTGCCAAGCGCCCTCCACGGCGGGCATCGAGTCGACCTTGAGCGCGCGCTCCACGATGGCCCGCTGCGCCTTGTCCTTGACGGGCTTGCTGAGTTCGGCCGTGATGGGCTGGCCGACGCCGTACGTGCCCGCCTTGGGGCCGAAGGTGACCTTCAGGCGCTTCTTGGTGAGGGGCTTGCCGGTGTCGAAGGCGAGGACCTTGCGGCCGGGCGCCCCGTCCTCGTCCTCGGTGCTCACCCGCACCGTGTAGTGGGCGCTGGCGGCCAGCGGGCTGGTGCTGTGCCAGCGGGTGCCGTCGGCGGAGAGTTCGCCCGCCACATAGCGTCCTGTCGCGTCCAGCGCCGTGACGTCCGTGATGCGCCCGTCGTCGTCCTCGGCGGTGACTTCCAGGGGCTTGTCCGGGTCGGCCTTCTTGCCGTCGTCCGAGGGGCCGTTGAAGGAGATCTGGTCCGCCGCGTCGTACGGCGCCGCCGACAGCGGGCTGCCCTCGCTGCTGCAGGCGGTGCCGCCGGCGGTCAGGGCGACCACCAGCAGCGTGCAGGAGATGACGGTGCGTGTACGCGGAGTCTGGCTCATGACTTCACGCTAGGAAGCTTCGTCAGCGGCGGCGCGGTGGGTAACTCGTACGAGGGAACAGCACTGCTGCAAAAGCGGGAGCCCGGACGCTCCTGACGGAGTGTCCGGGCTCTTTTGCGCTCAGCTCGTGCTACTGGGTGCGGTTCTCACCGCGGTAGTACTCGAAGACCCAGCCCCACAGGCCGATCATGATCAGCGGCGCCGAGAAGTACATCAGCCACCAGCCGATCGCGATCGACAGGAACGCCAGCGCGCCACCGATGGCGAGCGACAGCGGCTGCCAGCTGTGCGGGCTGAAGAACCCGACCTCGCCGGCGTCGTCCGCGACGTCCGCCTCCTTGTTGTCCTGCGCACCGACGTCGACCCGCTTGGCCGTGAAGCCCAGGTAGAAGCCGATCATGATGCACAGGCCGAAGGCCAGGAAGAGCGCCGTGGTACCGGCCGGCTCCTTCGACCACACGCCGTAGACGACCGCCATGGCGAGCACGAAGACGCTCAGCCACATGAACATCCAGCCTTGGACCTTCACTTGCCGGCCTCCTTGCCACCAGCCAGGGCCTTCTCACCGTGAGGCGCGTTCTCGAGCTGGTCGAGAGCCGCGATCTCCGGGTGATGCAGGTCGAACGCCGGGGATTCGCTGCGGATCCGCGGCAGGGTGAGGAAGTTGTGCCGCGGGGGTGGGCAGGACGTCGCCCACTCGAGCGAGCGGCCGTAGCCCCACGGGTCGTCGACCTCGACCTTCTTGCCGTACTTGGCCGTCTTCCACACGTTGTAGAAGAAGGGCAGCACCGACGCGCCGAGGACGAACGAGCTGATCGTCGAGATCGTGTTCAGGGCGGTGAAGCCGTCGGCCGCGAGGTAGTCCGCGTAACGACGGGGCATGCCCTCGGCACCCAGCCAGTGCTGGACCAGGAAGGTGCCGTGGAAGCCGATGAACAGCGTCCAGAAGGTGATCTTGCCGAGGCGCTCGTCGAGCATCTTGCCGGTCATCTTCGGCCACCAGAAGTGGAAGCCGGAGAACATCGCGAAGACGACGGTGCCGAACACCACGTAGTGGAAGTGCGCCACCACGAAGTACGAGTCCGAGACGTGGAAGTCCATCGGCGGCGAGGCCAGGATGACACCGGTCAGACCACCGAAGGTGAAGGTGATCAGGAAGCCGGTGGCCCAGAGCATCGGTGTCTCGAAGGACAACGAGCCCTTCCACATCGTTCCGAT
>NZ_JBSFUY010000022.1:0-169969 GCF_053592055.1 Streptomyces sp. NPDC002817 | reverse complement strand
AAGTACCACCACCACGAGATGACCTTCTCCATGGTGTACGCCTACAGCGAGAACTACGTCCTGCCGATCTCCCACGACGAAGTCGTCCACGGCAAGCAGTCGCTGGTGTCGAAGATGCCCGGCGACTGGTGGCAGCAACGCGCCACCCACCGCGCCTACCTCGGCTTCATGTGGGCCCACCCCGGCAAACAGCTCCTCTTCATGGGCCAGGAGTTCGCCCAAGGAGCGGAGTGGTCGGAGCCCGACGGCCCGGACTGGTGGCTCCTCGACCCCGGATACAGCGCCGAGCCCGATCATCGCGGGGTGCGGGACCTGGTCCGCGACCTGAACACCGTCTACCGCGGGACGCCCGCTCTGTGGCAGCGGGACACGGACCCCGCCGGATTCCGGTGGATCGTGGGAGACGCGGCCGACGACAACGTCTTCGCCTTCCTGCGTCTCGACGCCGAAGGAACCCCCCTCCTCGCCGTCTCGAACTTCTCCCCCGTCGTCCGCCACGACTACCGGCTGGGCATCCCGGGGGACGTCCCCGCCTGGCAGGAGGTCCTCAACACCGACGCGGAACACTACGGCGGCGGTGGCGTCACCTGTCCCGATCCGGTGAAACCGGAGGACGGTGTCCTACGGCTCACGCTGCCGCCGCTCGCAACCGTGTGGCTGTCTCCCGTGTGATCAGCCATCTCCTGGGCAGTCGGGGCGTACGACCTCGTTGTCGCGGCAGAAGGGCGGCTTCACGTGCGCACCGTCGGAGTGGAGGAGGAGCTTCTCCTGGTCGCCCCGGAGACCGGCGAACCACGAGCGCTGTCGGCCGCGGTGCTCGCCCGTGCCGCGCACGACGGCACGAGCGGTGACGTCTTCGAGGAGGAGCTCCACAACCAGATGCTCGAGTTCGCCACCCATCCCCAGTCGGAGATGGCGGAACTCGCTGCGGAGATCGTCCGCTGCCGCAAGGAGGCGGCCCGGCACGCCGGGGAGATCGGCTGTGCCGTCGTCGCGCTCGCGTCGTCGCCGCTGCCGGTCAGTCCCTCGGTCGGCATGGGGCGGCGCTACCAGTGGATGGCGGAGCAGTACGGCATCACCAGCAATGATCTCGTCCTGGGGTGCCATGTCCATGTGTCCGTCGAGTCCGACGACGAGGGCGTCGCCGTGATCGACCAGATGCAGCCCTGGCTGCCGGTGCTGGCGGCGCTGAGTACCAACTCCCCGTTCTGGCAGGGTGAGGACACGCGGTACAGCAGTTATCGCAGTCGGGTGTGGCAGCGGTGGCCGTCGACCGGTCCGACCGAGGTGTTCGGCTCGGCCGAGTGCTATCACCGGCGGGTGGCGGACATGGTGGCGACCGGTGTGATCCTCGACGAGGCGATGATCTACTTCGACGCCCGGCTGTCCCGCCAGTACCCGACGGTGGAGCTCCGGGTGGCGGACGTCTGTCTGCACGCGTCCACGGCCGCGCTCATCGCGACCCTCGCCCGCGGGCTCGTCGAGACGTCGGCGCGTGAGTGGCGCGCGGGCCGAAAGCCGTGGGGACACAGTGTGAGCCTGCTGCGGCTGGCCGCCTGGCGGGCCGCCCGGTCGGGCCTGACGGAGGAGCTGCTGCATCCGGTGACCATGCGACGGCTGCCCGCGGAGACGGTCGTACGGGCACTCCTCGACCACGTCGGCGACGCACTGGCCGAGACCGGCGACCTCGAGCGGGCGCGGGAAGGCTGTGCCGAGTTGTTGCGGCGCGGAAACGGCGCGCGCGTCCAGCGGGAGCTGATGGCGCGGACCGGGAGCCTGCGGGAGGTCGTCACGGAGTGCGTGCGCCACACGCAGGAGTAGAACGGTCTCCGGGGCCCCGGCCCCTCCGAGATCATCACGTCGGACCTAGTTGTCGAATACCTGCATCGAACGCGCTCACCTCGGCTAGATTCGGGCACCGCCGATAACAGTTCTCATCGGTGGAGTCACACCCCGTACACATCAGGAGCAGCGCATGCGCGACCTCGCCCTCGCTCCCCCGTCCGTCTCCCCACTGACGGGCGGACTCGCCGACACAGTCTTCGAGACGGCCGCCCGCAACCCCACCCAGCCCATGCTCGCGCGCCGTCCCGACCCCTCCGCCACGACCTGGGAGGAGGTGACAGCCGTGGAGGTGCGGGACGAAGTCGTCGACCTCGCCAAGGGCCTGGTCGCCTCCGGGATCGCCCCAGGCAACCGCGTGGCGATCATGGCGCGCACCCGGTACGAGTGGACGGTTCTCAGCCATGCGCTGTGGGCCGTCGGCGCCGAGGTCGTGCCCATCTATCCGACGTCGTCACGCGATCAGGTCGCCTGGATCCTGCGGGACGCGGACTGTGTCGGTGTGATCGTCGAGGACGAGCAGAGCGTGATGACGGTCGGCTCGGTGTGCGCGTCGCTGCCTCGGCTGCGCCACGTCTGGCAGTTGGACGACGGATCACTGGAACAGCTCGTGAAGCGGGGCGAGTTCATCCCGTTCACCACGGTCGAGTCGCTGCGTCGCATCGTGATGCCGGACTCCACCGCGGCCGTCGTCTACACCTCCGGCACCACCGGTCGGCCCCTGGGCTGCGCGGTGAGCCACCGGGGTCTGGCGAGCGCCTGCGACATCCTGCTGGAGGGGTGGGGCCACACGGTGGTGCCACCGGGCGGGCAGGGCTCGGTCCTCGCCTTTCTGCCCTTCTCCCATGTGTACGGCCTGCTGGTGCAGAGCCTGTGCATCCGCGGCAGTCTGGTGATGGCCCACGAGCCCGATCTGAGCTCCGAGACGTTGTCGGCGTCCCTGCTCTCGTTCCGGCCCACCTACTTCTGCGGCGTGCCCTCGCTCTTCGAGAAGATCTACAAGAACTTCCTGCGGATGTCCCAACAGGCGGGCCGCGGCGCCCTGTTCGAACGGGCCGCGGAGACGGCACGGGACTTCGCGGCGGCCGTCGAACGCCATCGGCTGGGACTGGGACCGGGTCCCGGCCTGGATCTGCGGCTCCAGCACGCGCTGTACGAGCGGACGGTGTACCGCAGGCTGCGGGCCGCGCTGGGTGGCCGTGTGCTCCGCGCGGCCTCGGGCGGGTCACCGCTGGGCCGCGAACTCTGTCTGTTCTACGAGGGCATCGGCATCTACGTGAACGACGCCTACGGGCTGACGGAGACGAGCGGCGGTGTCACGGCACAGCCCGTGGGCCGGGAGAAGTCGGGCACGGTCGGCCGGGCCCTGCCGGGCACGGACATCCGGCTGGCCGAAGACGGGGAGATCCTGGTGCACGGCCCTTCGGTGTTCCAGGGATACGTCAACGACGAGGCCGCCACCCGGGCCGCGCTGGGCAGCGGATGGCTGGCCACGGGCGACCTCGGGCAACTGGACACCGAGGGCTATCTCACGATCACCGGCCGCAAGAAGGACGTCATCATCACCAGTGGCGGCAAGAGCGTGGCGCCGGCCTTCCTGGAGCAGCGGCTGCGTATGCATCCGCTCATCCATCAGGCGGTCATCGTGGGTGACAACCGGCCCTGTGTGGGTGCCTTGATCACCTTGGACCCGGAGTTCCTCGCGCACTGGCGCGGAGGGCTCGCGATGCCGGGTGACGCACCGAGCCGGGAGGCGCGCGAGGAGAACGCGCTGCGGGAGGAGATCGGGCGCGCGGTGGCCGCGGCGAACAGTTCCGTCTCCCGTTCGGAGTCCATCCGCGTGTTCCGGGTTCTGCCGGAGTCCTTCGACCGCACCAGCACGCTGCTCACCCCGTCGATGAAGCTGCGCCGGGACGCGATCGTCGAGCACTACGCGTTCGAGATCGACGCGATGTACCAGGCACGCTCGCGCGCCCCGCGACAGCAGCCGGCCGAGGAGGTCACGGGCTGGGACGACTCCGACAACGTGTTCCGGTGACCCGGTCGGGTCCCGGGAGTCCGATTGACCTCAGCGCCCCCGGGAACTCGCAGAAGTGGCGCACACGAAGAGCGCCGTACAGGACTGGCACACGAACCAGGCAGGAAGCACCATTGGCCTCCGTGGAGATCCCGAGTCGCACCACGAGTTTTGCGGGTGAGCCGCAGAGCGTCACAGCTGCGCGGATCGCCGCGGACGAGTTCCTGTACGGGCTCGCACAAGCCTCGCCACCCGCGACGCCCGAGCACTGGGACGACATCCTGCTCGTCGTCACGGAACTGGCCGCCAACGCCGTCCAGTACGCCCCGGGCCCCTTCGACCTGTCCATGCGCCGCACCTTCGACGGCGTCCATGTGACGCTCCACGACACGAATCCCACCCCGCCGGCCCCGCGCTCCTTTCACCCGAGCACCGGCGGTGGCGGTGTCGGCTGGCATCTGATCCACGCCCTGTGCGACCAGGTGAGCGTGGTGACGGAGAGCAGTGGCAAGGACGTGCACGTGTTTCTGCCCTGGTGAGACACACGACATTCACTCTCAGCCGGTGCGCGGACGCACCGTGACGGGCATGGTGGTGCACGACGCTGTCGTCTGCCTGCCGCCCCGGCTGGCGGAACGGCTTGAGGCACGGTGGGATCGATGTTGCGAAGCGGAGATCCAGGGCAGGCGAACGGCGTCCGACTCGGACCGCCGGAGCCGCAGAAGGGAAGAAAGACCGTGACACAACCCAGGATCCTGGTGGTTGGCGCAGGCTTCGCCGGCGTGGAATGCGTTCGCCGGCTGGAACGCAAACTCGCCCTCGACGAGGCCGACGTCACGTTGGTGACGCCGTTCGCCTACCAGCTCTACCTTCCGCTGCTCCCCCAGGTCGCCTCCGGGGTGCTGACGCCCCAGTCGATCGCCGTCTCGCTGCGCCGCAGCAAGAAGTACCGCACCCGGATCATCCCGGGCGGTGCCATCGGCGTGGACCTCAAGTCCAAGGTCTGCGTCATCCGCACCATCACCGACGAGATCGTCGACGAGCCGTACGACTACATCGTGCTGGCCCCCGGCAGCGTCACCCGCACCTTCGACATCCCCGGACTCACCGACCACGCGTTCGGCATGAAGACCCTCGCCGAGGCCGCCTATGTCCGTGACCACGTCATCGCACAGCTCGACCTCGCCGACGCCAGCCAGGACGAGGCGGAACGTGCCTCGCGGCTGCAGTTCGTGGTGGTCGGCGGCGGCTACGCGGGCACCGAGACCGCGGCATGCCTGCAGAAGCTCACCCACGCCGCCGTCAAGCGTTACCCGCGCATCGATCCGGGGCTCATCAAGTGGCACCTGATCGACATCGCGCCCAAGCTGATGCCCGAGCTGGGCGACAAGCTGGGCAGCACCGCACAGCGGATCCTCACCAAGCGCGGCATCGAGATCTCGTTGGGCACCTCCATCGCCAAGGCGGGCCCCGAGGAGGTCACCTTCACCGACGGCCGGGTGGTCCCCACCCGCACCCTGATCTGGACCGCCGGCGTGGTCGCGAGCCCGCTCATCGCCACGCTCGGCGCGGAGACGGTCCGGGGGCGGCTCGCGGTCACCGCCGACATGAACCTGCCGGGCCACGACGGGGTGTTCGCGCTCGGCGACTCCGCCGCGGTGCCCGACGAGGCCAAGGGCGAGGAGGGCGCGGTCTGCCCGCCCACGGCCCAGCACGCGATGCGGCAGGGCAAGCACGTCGCCGACAACGTCATCGCCACCCTGCGGGGGCAGTCGACGACGCCGTACCGCCACAAGGACCTCGGTCTCGTCGTCGACCTCGGCGGCAAGGACGCCGTGTCCAAGCCGCTCGGCATCGAACTGCGCGGTCTGCCCGCCCAGGCCGCGGCCCGCGGCTACCACTGGGCGGCGCTGCGCACCAACGTCGCCAAGGTGCGTGTCGCGACCAACTGGACGCTCAACGCGCTCGCGGGCGACGACTTCGTGCGCACCGGCTTCCAGGCCCGCAAGGCCGCCAAGCTCCACGACTTCGAGTACACCAACTCGTATCTGACGCCGGAGCAGGTCCAGGCGCATGTCGAGGGGACGGACCGTCAGGAGTAGTCCGCCCGGGGTGCGAGAGACGGGTCGTCCGGGGCGGGCGCGGCTGCGGGATCTGGTGGCCGCGTCCGACCCCGGACTGCTGCGGCTGGCGGCCGGGCTGCGGACGGTGGGCGCCATCGCGCTCACGCTGGCCGTGCTCGGGCTGTTGGGGGCCGAGGTGCCCCATCTGGTGGCGGGGGCGATCTCGGCCATGGTCGCCACCTTCGCCATCCGGGAGAAACAGCGCGCCCGGCAGGCCGTCACCCTCGCACTGGGCCTGCCGGTGGCGCTGGCCGCCGTCACCCTCGCCGCACTGCTGCGCTCCCATGTGGTGGCCGGTGACCTGTTCTTCGTCGCGTTGATCTTCTGCGCCGTCTACGGGCGCCGGTACGGCGACCGGGGCACCGCGCTCGGACTGATCGGGTTCCAGGTCTACTTCGCGTCCCTGTTCGTCGGCGCGACCGTCTCCGCGCTGCCACAGCTCTACGGCACTCTCGTCGTCGCCTTCCTGGCCAGTGCCGTCGCGCGCTTCGCGCTCGTGCCCGAGACGCCCACCGGGATGCTGGAGCGGCTGCGGGAGGCGTTCCGGGCCCGGCTGGCCCAGCTGGTGGCGACGCAGCTGGAACTGCTGGACGCGGCGGGCCCGGAGGAGGTGGAGAAGGCCCTGGAGCATGTGCGCGCCGGCACGGCCCGGCTGCACGAGACGGCACTGATGATCCAGGGCCGGCTGGAGGAGGGGACCGCCGACGAGGCGGTGGCGCGGCTCGTGCAGCGGCGCGTCGCGGACGCCGAGGTCGCCGCCGAGCGGCTCGGCCTGTTGCTGCTGACCGCGCGCAGCGCCGAGCGGGCGGACACACTGACCCTGCATCTGCCGGGTGCGCCCGTTCCGCGGGCCGGGACGCTGCCCGTACGGGACGCGGCGACGGACACCGTGCGGCGCGACCTTGAGGCGCTGCGGCTGCTCGTCCTGCGGCCGGTCTCCACACAGCCCGGCACGGGACTCTCGCATGTGCGCAACCGGCTGCTGGGCTACCGGGACGAGGAGAACCTGCCGGCCGCGCCACCGGCCGTCCAGGACGTCTTCCGGGGCATCGGTGAGGCGGCGCGCGCGGTACTGGGGCTGCGGATCGCTCTCGACGGGCCGCAGGACGAGTCCGACGACAGCCCGGCCACGACCCGTTCGCGTGAGGAGCTGGACGCCGAGGACGCGGCCATCGACGCCGGTGAGGAGCCTGCCGAGGAGGCGCCGGCGGGGTTGCGGCGGCCCACGACACGGGCGGCCGTGCAGGTCGCGGTGGGGTCTTCGCTGGCCATCGTGGGCGGTGAGCTGCTGTCCAGTCAGCGCTGGTACTGGGCGGTGCTGACCTGCTGGATCGTGTTCATCAACACCGCCTCCACGGGCGAGATCCTGGTCAAGGGCTACCGGCGGCTCCTGGGCACCGTGCTCGGGGTGGTGGCCGGCATCGGGCTGGCGGGGCTGGTCGGCCACCACACCTGGACGGCGTTCGCGGTGGTGCTGGTCTGCGTCTTTCTGATGTTCTACACCGCGCCCCTGTCGTACACGCTGATGTCGTTCTTCGTCACCGCCGCGCTGGGCGTGCTGTACACCCTGCTGCACACGTACAGCCTGTCGGTGCTGGTACTGCGGGTGGAGGAGACGGCGCTCGGCGCGGCCTGCGGGGTCCTCGCGGCGGCGCTGGTACTGCCGGTGCGCACGGACCGCCGTACGAACGACCTTCTGGTCGCGGTGCTGGACCGGCTCGCGGACGTCACCGAGACGGCGGTGGACCAGCTGAGCGGCGGGCCTCCGGCCGAGCTCCTCGACAAGGCCCGTGACCTGGACCAGGCACTGGCCGACCTGCGGGCCGCCACCCAGCCGCTCACCCACCCCGTCACCCCGTTGCGGGCCCGGCGGGACACCGCGCGGTATGTCGTCGCGCTGCTGGAGACCTGTGCGTACCACTCGCGTTCCCTGGCCGCGACGGCCGAGCTGTTGCCCACCCACCCGTCGATCGCGGCGGATCCCCGGCTCCGTGGCGCGGGACGGCGCATCCTGAGCAACATCGGTGCGACCGCTGCGCACGTGGCGGACGAGCGGTCCACCGACGAGGTCGAGACGGGGCCGAGCATCGCCTCCGTGCTGGAGTCCGCCGTCCCCGGGGCACCGCGCTTCGGCCGGGTCACCGACCGGGTGCTGCGGCATCTCCAGCGGCTGGACGAGGGTGTGGTGGGGCTGGCTCGGCCGCTGCGGGTACCGGTGGCGCGGCCGAAGGGCTGACGCCGGGCCGGCTCACACCCTGCGCCAGCGTGCCATCGCGAAGGAGAACAGGCCGAACAGCACCAGGCCGACCGCCACCAGGGCCAGCAGCCAGGGGCCGAGCGGGGTCTCGGCGAAGGAACGGAGCGTGTCGTCCAGGCCCTTCGCCTTGTCGGGTTCGTAGTCGACTGCGGCCCGTACGGCGAAGGCACCGGCGGCCGCGAACACCAGCCCGCGGGCCGCGCCGCCGCCCACCCCGGTCACGTCCACCAGCCGCCGCACCCGCGGCGACATCTCGCCGAGCTTGAACTTGTCTCGGTAGGAGCGCATGACGGCCCGGGCCGCGAGCCACACACCGGCGACGGCGATCCCCACACCGGCCGCACCGACGATCCACTGCCCGGCGGGCAGGTCCAGCACCTTCGCCGTGACGTCCTTGGACTGCTTGTCGCTCGATCCGCTGCCACCGCCGCTCGACCCCGAGCCCGCCGCGAACGACAGCACGGAGTAGGCGACGAACGCGTAGAACACGAACCGGGCCAGCGCCAGCAGGCGCTTCTTCGCCTTGCGTCCGTCCGGGCCGACCGAGCCGAACAGCACCTCCGACAGCCGCCACAGCGCCATGCCGACCAGGCCGATGGCCAGGGCCCACAGCAGGACGGCACCGAAGGGCTTGTCCGACAGCTCGGCGAGCGCGCCGCCGCGGTCCGCCTGGCGTTTCCCGTCTCCGAAGGCGATCTGCAGGGCCAGCAGGCCGACGAGCAGATAGATCACGCCGCGTGCGACGAGTCCCGCCCTGGCGGCACCCTCCGTCGCGGAACGGCGCGTCGAACGCCGGACCCCGATCCGGCCGGTCCGTGCGCTGACAGTCGGGTTCATCTCGACCTCCCGCACTCCGACTGCCCCGGTCACGGCCATGCACACCCCACGGGTCTACGGCTGGGCGCTCCCGTTGCCCAGGGCGTGCAGGTACTCCAGGGCGTCCAGGACCACCGTGCGCTCGTGCCAGGCGATCCATCGGCCGGCCTGCGCGCCCACCACTTCCAGCACCTTGAGCTGCGCCGCCGTCAGGTCCCCGATGGTGTGGTCGACGTGGGCCGACACCATGCCCACGCACAGTCCGGACGAGGTGGTCAGCGGCACGCTGTGACAGGCCAGGCTGCCCGCCGCGAGGATCGCCTCGCGGGCGGACGTGGTGAAGACCGGATCCGTCTCGACGTCGTGCACGGTGACCTGGGCGACGTCGCGTGCGGCCTGCGCACAGGACGTGCCGTGCTCGCCGACATGGCCGAAGAAGTCGACGAAGTCGTCCGTGAGTCCGGTGTGCGCCTCGATGCGCAGGCCGCCCCTGACCCGGTCGACGAGCTGGACGTTCCCCATGTCTGTGCCGACCACCGCGAGCGTCTGGCTCAGTACGGCCTTCAGGACGGCGCCGCGGTTGCCGGGCCCGACCTCCTGTGCCGCCGGGAAGCTCAGGGCGGGCTGGGCGAGTCGGGCGCGCCGCGGGAACCACAGCGCTTCCCGGGCGTCCGGGCGCGGAGCCGACAGCAGGGTCTCGGCCAGGGTGCGCATCTTGACGTTGAACCGCTGGGACGCCAGCCGCATCAGAGTGAACGCCCGGTCCGCGTCGGA
The DNA here is from genome assembly GCF_053592055.1 of Streptomyces sp. NPDC002817. Lineage (NCBI taxonomy): Bacteria > Bacillati > Actinomycetota > Actinomycetes > Kitasatosporales > Streptomycetaceae > Streptomyces > Streptomyces sp. NPDC002817. The sequence continues at coordinate 160,140 of NZ_JBSFUY010000022.1, read as the reverse complement.
CAGGGCATACCGCTCGCGCAGCATGCCCTGGGCCTCCGCGATCAGGGCGTGGGCGCGGGCCCGGGCACGCAGATCGCGCACCTCGGCCCGCAGCCGTCGGTACTCGTCGTGGTCCGCTCCGTCGTCTGTGGCTGTCTGTCCGGGCTCCGTCATAGGGCTCCTCAGTTCCTGGTCACCGGAACAGACACGTGCCCGCATACGGCCCGGTCACTCAGGCTCCGGCGCGTTCTCCCAGCGCCTCGGCGCGCACCCGGGCGCAACTGCGGCTGATCAGACGGGAGACGTGCATCTGGGAGATGCCTAGCTGGTCGGCTATGCGGCTCTGTGTCATGTCCTCGAAGAAGCGCATGTAGAGGATGGCTCGATCACGTTCGGGCAACCGGCGCAGCCCCGCCTTGGCGGATTCCCGGTCGACCACGGTGTCGTACGAGGAGTCGGCCGCGCCCAGGGTGTCGGCGAGGCTGTATCCGTCCTCGTCGGAGGAGAGTTCGGCGTCCAGGGACAGCGTGCTGAAGCTCTCCAGCGCCTCCAGTCCCGTGGCGACCTCGTCCTCGGTCAGGCCCGTGTGGGCGGCGAGATCCGCGACGGCGGGTTCGCCACTGCCGGGCGTCTGGGTCAGCTCGCGGCGGGCGACCCGCACCTTGTTGCGGAGCTCCTGCACCCGGCGGGGCACGCGCAGGGCCCACATGCGGTCACGGAAGTGCCGCTTGACCTCTCCCGTGATGGTCGGCACCGCGTAGCTCTCGAAGGCGCCGCGCTCCGGGTCGAAGCGGTCGACCGCCTTCACCAGGCCCAGGGCCGCCACCTGTCGCAGATCCTCGATGGACTCGCCGCGCTCGCGGAAGCGGCCGGCGATGCGGTGGGCCATGGGCAGCCAGGCGGTGACGAGTTCGTCGCGTACGGCCTCCCGCTCGGGGCCTTCCTCCAGGACGGCCAGCCGGGCGAAGAGCCCCGCGGTGTCGGGAGCGTCGTCGTGGCGCCGTCGGGCGGCCGTGGTGGTGAGGGCGTCGGGACGGCTTGTCGTCATGTCGATTGGCATGCGGAATCGCTCCTGAACGGTGGTTTCAGGGAATTGCCGCGGGAACGGACCGCCGGCCGGACACCGGACGTGGGCCCTGCAGCAGCCATGTCGCTCCCGCTGGCGCGCCTCCGGTCCGAAGCACGAAACTGCGTCTGCCCTCACCCCCGGGGACCAAACTCCGCTTCGGCCCCGGAAAACCGGCCGACTGTCAGGACAGGGGCACGACGGCGGTGATGCACTTGCCTCCGGCGGGCAGGTCGGTGACCCGTACATCGCGTGCCAATCGGCACACGATGGGCCAGCCGAGTCCGCCGATTCGGCGGCGCCCGCGCAGGTCGAACGATTCCGCGGCCACGGGCAGCGCGTCGCTGCGGTCGCTCACCGAGACCCGTACACCGGGCTCGCCCACATCGACACTGAAGTCGGTGACTCCGCCGCCGTGCAGGATCGCGTTGGTGGTGAGCTCCGAGGCGACGAGCAGGGCGTCTCCCAGGGCTTCGCGGTCGCAGCTCGTATGGGTGACGCGGCAGCGTTCGGCCACGGCGCGCTCGACTGCGCGACGCGCCTCTGCCGGTTGGCACGGTCGGCGGCACCGCTCGACGGATTCGGTCCTGTGCTTCTCGCACATCCCTGGGCTCCCTGAATCGGTGGGGGGGGCAAGCCAGGGCGCTCGCGGACAACACGGCATTCGCGCCTGGCGGCAGCGGATCCGTCACACTCCGCGAGCACCGCAGGTCTCTATCCCTTCGGCTCACCTCTCCGAGCCGCGTCAAACCTCGTGGACGCGGGCCATCCGAAGTCATATGCGGGGTACCCGGGTGACATGACGGATGTCGTGGATGCAGACGAACTGTTGCGGCGCATGCGGCGCGCCCGGGCCTGTGCCCTGGAGGAGGAGCGTGCCTGGCGGTCCCGCAGCGACGCCCTGGGACCGAGCGACCCGGAGGGCTCGCGCGACGCGGCCGTGCGGACGCTGACCTACGAGGCGGTCCTCAGGGTGCTGGACGAGATCCTGACGCCGGGCAGGCAGCCCGGGACGGCCGAGCGCTCCGATTGACGGCCGCACTCCCGGGCACCCGGCTCGCCATGACTGTGGATCACACCGGGGCACCGGTGCTCGAAACGCTGGACGACCACCACCGCCAGGGCCGACTCTCCTGCACACCGGCCGGACACAAGCAGGCCCGGGGTGCCGGTCCGTCGGTACGGGAGGTCCTGGGCGACTCGGGTGTTCCTCGGTGACGTCCTGGCGCCGTACGGCAGTTACGCCGACCTGGGGTCCGTCGCCGAGGTCTGCCACCGGTACGGGCGCCCGCTGATCGTGGACCCGGGATCCCGGCCGACCCGAGTGAAACGGGTCACGTGCCCGGCTTTCGTATACGCAAAATGCTCGGAGATGGTTTACGGTTCATCCATAGGTCGTCATGGAGTCGACGGTATACGTCCTTCATAGATCACCTCTGATACGGCCCTGGCTGGCCTCCCCCGTCCAGCCAGGGCTTTTTTCATGCCCGCGTGACGACGGCACCGGAAGTGTCCGCCGCCGAGGTGCCCTGGTCGTCCGCAGCGGCTGAAATGGGCGTAGGGAAAGCACCGGAACCGAATCGCCGGCGAGGAGCCCCGCGTCATGACCAAAGCGACGAAACTGCTGACCGCCCTGCCCCCGCCCCAGCGGGCACGCCTGATGGCCCTGGCCCAGGAGGTCTCCTTCGCCGAGGACACCCGGATCTTCGAGCCAGGAGGGACGGCCGACCGCTTCTGGGTGCTCCGCTCGGGCGCGGTCTCCCTGGACCAGGAGGTGACGTCCCTGCAACGGGTGACCGTTGCCAGTCTCGGCTCGGGGGATCTGCTCGGCTGGTCGTGGCTGTTCCCGCCGCATCAGTGGGACTTCGGCGCGGTGGCCTTCAGCCCCGTGCGGGCCTACGAGTTCGACGCGGCGGCGGTGCTCGGTCTGTGCGAGGAGGATCCCCAGCTCGGCCTGACCCTGGTGCGCAGCGTCGCCGAGATCCTGGCGTACCGGCTGGAGACGACCCGCGGCAAGCTGCTGGAGCAGTACTCGATCTCCCGGCGCGCCCGCTGACGGGTCAGACGCGGTAGCGGCGCAGCGCCGGTACGGCGGCGGCCAGGCCCAGCATCACGACCACGACGAGGAGGCCGCCGCCCGCGACGGCCGCGCGCGTCCCGAAGGCCGAGCCGGCGGTGCCGTGCAGGACGTCGGCCAGGCGCGGTCCGCCCGCGACGACGACCGTGAAGACGCCCTGCATACGGCCGCGCATCTCGTCGGTGGCGGCGGACAGCAGGATCGCCCCGCGGAAGACCATGGAGACCATGTCGGCCACCCCGGCCAGGGCGAGGAACGCGACCGCGAGCCAGAGGCTGTCGCTCAGCCCGAAGCCGGTGATGGCGGCGCCCCAGGCGACGACCGCGCCGATGACCATCCAGCCGTGCCGACGGGCCCGGGAGAACGTGCCGGAGAACAGTCCGCCCAGCACGGCGCCGATGGGGATCGCCGCGAACAGCAGGCCGAGGGCGAGGCCTTCGCCGTACGGGGCGTAGGTCTCCGAGGCCAGCTGCGGGAACAGGGCGCGCGGCATGCCGAGGACCATCGCGATGATGTCGGCGAGGAAGGACAGCAGCAGCACCTTGTGCAGCGAGATGTACCGGAACCCGGCCGCGATCTCCCGCACTCCCGCGCGGCGCTTGGTCTGCGACGCCAGCGGCGGCAGCGCGGGCAGCTTGTAGACCGCCCACACCGTGACGCACAGCGCCAGGGCGTCGATGAGATACAGCTCCGGCAGACCGATGACCGGGATCAGGGCGCCCGCCAGGAGCGGGCCGACCACCTGCCCGGTCTGCATGACGGTCGAGCCGAGGGCGTTGGCGGCGGTCAGCTCGTCCGCGGGCACGAGCCGGGCGATGGAGGCGTTGCGGGCCGGTGCGTTCAGGCCCCAGAACGCCTGCTGCATCGCGAGCAGGACCATCAGCAGGGCCACGGACTCCTGGCCGGTGACGGCCTGTATCCAGAACAGCAGCGAGGTGACGGCTATCCCGCTGTTGGTGAGGAACAGCAGCTTGCGGCGGTCCATGCTGTCGGCGATCGCGCCGCCCCACAGGGCGAACACCATGAGCGGGAGCAGCCCGGCGAGGCTCGCGTAGCCGACCCACGCGGAGGAGCCCGTGATGTCGTAGATCTGTTTGGGCACCGCGACCGCGGTGAGCTGGCTGCCGACGGCCGTGACGATGGTCGACGTCCACAGCCGGCGGTAGGCCGGGCGGCGCAGCGGACGGGTGTCCATCGCGAGCCGGCGCCAGCCGCGCCGGGCCGGCTCCTCCGCGGGGGCCGTCGACTGCTCTTCGGTGCTGCTCTCGCTCGCGTCCACGGGCTTCCTGGTTGGTCGTTACATCTTTCGGAACCAGGGTGCACTATGACAGCTCCGTCCGAGCATGCGGGACCCGCAATCCCAGCTTGCGGACAGGGTGTTGCTCAGGCCCCGGCGATCAGCATCCCGCCCATGGTGATCATCGTCGCGGCGACCAGCCCGTCCAGGACGCGCCAGGCCGTGGGCCTGGCCAGGAAGCGGCCCAGCAGTCGGGCGCCGAAGCCCAGTGCCGCGAACCAGCACAGGCTGGCGAGCACGGCGCCGAGCCCGAAGGTCCAGCGCAGTGCGCCGCGGTCGGCGGCGACGGAGCCGAGCAGGAACACGGTGTCCAGGTAGACGTGCGGGTTGAGCCAGGTCAGCGCCAGACAGGTCAGGACGGCCCGCTTGCGGGAGCCCGCCGCCTCGCCTTCCGTGCGCAGGGCGCCGCCGGCCGGCCGGAACACCCGGCGGGCGGCGAGGGCGCCGTAGCAGAGCAGGAAGACGCCGCCGATCCAGCCGACCGCGGTCAGCGCGTCCGGCCACGCCACCACCACCGCTCCCAGTCCGCCGACGCCCAGGGCGATCAGGGCCGCGTCCGAGAGGGCGCAGATACCGACGACGGCGAGCACGGAGTCGCGGCGGACACCCTGGCGCAGGACGAAGGCGTTCTGGGCGCCGATGGCGACGATGAGCGAGAGGCCGGTGCCGAATCCGGCGGCAGCGGCGGCGAGCGAAGCGGTCATGGCATCGACGCTAGGCGGACGGCGATCTGGAGTACAGCTAAAGATTCTTACGTATCATTAGTGCTCGTGATGACAGAGCTTCCCCTCGACCAGGTGCGGACCCTGCTGGCGGTGGTCGACGAGGGCACCTTCGACGCGGCCGCCGCGGCCCTGCATCTGACGCCGTCGGCGGTGAGTCAGCGGGTCAAGGCCCTGGAGCAGCGCACGGGCCGGGTGCTGCTGGTGCGTACGAAGCCGGTGCGGCCCACCGAGTCGGGCGAGGTGATCGTGCGGTTCGCGCGACAGCTGGCGCGACTGGAGCGGGACGCGCGGGCCGAGCTGGGCATGAGCGCGCCCGGGGAGTCGACGCGGGTGTCGATCGCGGTCAACGCCGACTCGCTGGCGACGTGGTTCCTCCCGGCGCTGAACCGGGTTCCGGACGGGTGCCGGCTCACGTTCGAGCTGCACCGCGAGGACGAGGAGCACACGGCGGCACTGCTGCGGGAGGGGCTGGTGATGGCGGCGGTGACCTCCTCGCCGGACGCCGTGTCGGGCTGTTCCGCGCGCCCGTTGGGGCGGATGCGGTACTTCGCCGTGGCGAGCCCGGAGTTCGTCGAGCGGTGTCTCCACGGTCCGCTGCGGGACGCGCTGGCGGAGGCGCCCTCGGTGGCCTTCGACCGTCGTGACTCCTACCAGGACCGCTTCGTGCGGAGCCTGCGCCGCGGCCGGGGCGGTGCGAGTCCCGCCCGCCACTACGTCCCCACCTCGGAGGGGTTCGTGGCGGCCGTCGCGCTGGGCCTGGGCTGGGGCATGGTCCCCGACGTCCAGGCCGAGCCCCTCCTGGCCACGGGCCGTCTGGTCCACCTCGCGCCCGACCACCCGATGGACGCGCCCCTGTACTGGCAGCAGTGGAAGCTGGACTCGCCCGCACTGGCGACCGTGGCCGAGGCGGTGGCCGCCGCGGCGGCCGAGGCGCTCACCTCCTAGGCGTCAACCTCGCACCTCCGAGGTACCGGGCGGCCCGGTCCCGGAGTCACCGTGGTGACTCGACGGGAGGAGAACACCATGCTCACCAGGACCAAGGCGGCACTCGCCGCCCTGCTCGCCGTACCGGCCCTCACGCTCGGCTTCGCCGGCGAGGCGCAGGCCGACGGCTACTGCGGAGCCGGCCGCGTCTGCATGTGGGAGGACGGCAACTACGAGGGCAGCCGGTATGTCGACGTCGTCGCGGGCGGTCCGTACGACATCGACGGCTGGAACGGCGACAACGAGATCAGCAGCATCGACAACGCCTCCGACGACTACATCGTGATGTACGACAACGACGACCTCACCGGCTTCCTCGGCTGTGTCCAGCCGCACCAGCGCATCCCCGAGCTGTGGCGCAACGACGAGATGGAGAGCTTCATCGCCCGCTCGTTCTGCTGAGCAGCGCGGCCAGTCGGGCCTCGGCGCTGTCCAGCAGCATCTCCAGCGCCGTCGGATAGGCGCTGTCCACCATGCGCCCCGCCAGCAGGGGTGCCGCCTCCGCGATCCGGGGATGCGTGGTGCGGGGCAGGTGGGCGTAGGTCGAGCGCCACATGTCCTCGTCGGCGTGGAGCGCGGCGCTGGGCAGGGCCAGGGAGGCGGCGTCGAGGGCGGCGAAGGCCAGGGTCTGGTCGATGAAGGCGTGGTAGATGCGCACCGTGTCCGCCAGCGGGAAGCCGGCGGTGCGCAGCACGTCGAGGACCGCCTCGTCGGCGGCGAGTTCGTTGGGCCGCCCGGTGACCCGGTTCGTGGTCAGCACGGCGGCCTGCGGATGGGCGAGGTAGGCGGCGTGGAGGCGCAGCCCCACCGCGCGCAGGTCCGCCCGCCACCGCCCCGTCGGCTCCCAGCCCCGCAACGCCTGTCCGATCAGGGCGTCGCCGATCGCCAGGGTCAGGTCGTCCATGCCGCGGAAGTAGCGGTACAGGGTGCTGGGGTCGGCGTCCAGGGCCAAGCCCAGGCGGCGGGCGGTGAGCCCGGTGCTGCCGTGTTCGCGCAGCATCCGCAGCGCGGTCTCGACGATCAGCTCCTCGGACAGCACGGTGCCGCTCTTGGTGGGGCGGCGCCGGCGCCGCTTCTCCTCGGGTACGACCGCTTTCGGCATGCCGCTCCTCCTTATGCCAACGCCATTGACCTTATGTGAGCGGGCGGCGTTGTATCTCCGTCAGGGGCCCCACCGACGTCTTGGACCTTCGACCGACGGAGTGCTTGTCATGCGTGTACTGCTCGTGGGTGCCGGTGGAGTGGGCACCGCCATCACCCGGATCGCGGCCCGGCGGCCGTTCTTCGAGGCGATGGTGGTGGCGGACTACGACCTGGCCCGCGCCGAGGCCGCCGTGGCGGCCCTGGGCGCCGAGGGAGCCCGCTTCCGGGCCGAGCGCGTCGACGCGAACGACGAGGCGGCCGTGACGGCGCTGCTGGAGCGGCACGCGTGCGACGTCCTCCTCAACGCGACCGACCCCCGCTTCGTGATGCCGCTGTTCCGGGCTGCCCGCGCGGCCGAGGCGACGTATGTCGACATGGCGATGTCGCTGTCGCGACCGCACCCCGAGCGCCCCTACGACGAGTGCGGGGTCAAGCTCGGCGACGCCCAGTTCGAGGAGGCGATCGGCTGGGAGAAGGCGGGGGTGCTGGCGCTCGTCGGCATGGGGGTGGAGCCGGGTCTGTCGGACGTCTTCGCCCGGTACGCGGCCGATGAACTCTTCGACGAGATCGAGGAGATCGGCATCCGCGACGGTGCGAACCTCACCGTGGACGGCTACGACTTCGCACCGTCCTTCAGCATCTGGACCACCATCGAGGAGTGCCTCAACCCGCCCGTGGTCTACGAGGAGGACCGCGGCTGGTTCACCACGCCGCCGTTCAGCGAGCCAGAGGTGTTCGACTTCCCCGAGGGCATCGGCCCGGTGGAGTGCGTGAACGTCGAGCACGAGGAGGTACTGCTCGTTCCCCGCTGGGTCGACGCCAAGCGCGTCACCTTCAAGTACGGCCTGGGCGAGGAGTTCATCCAGACGCTGAGGACGCTGCACCTGCTGGGTCTGGACCGCACGGAGCCGGTCACCGTGCCGAGCGCGAGCGGACCGGTCCAGGTCTCGCCCCGGGACGTGGTCGCCGCCTGTCTCCCCGACCCGGCGACGCTGGGCGAGCTCATGCACGGCAAGACCTGCGCGGGCACCTGGGTGAAGGGCGTCAAGGACGGGGCGCCGCGCGAGGTGTACCTGTACCACGTGGTCGACAACCAGTGGTCCATGGCGGAGTACGGCTGCCAGGCGGTGGTGTGGCAGACGGCGATCAACCCGGTCGTCGCCCTCGAACTCCTCGCCACGGGCGCCTGGTCGGGCTCGGGCGTCCTCGGCCCGGAGGCCTTCCCCGCCGGTCCCTTCCTGGATCTGCTGACCGCGTACGGCTCCCCGTGGGGGCTGCGCGAGCAGTGAGCCCGAATTTCCCAGGGCTCCGTTGTTTCACTCACGCATCGACAGGTGACCCGAAAGCGAGTAAGCCATCCGCGAGGGCACGGACGACTTCGAGCGCAGGTGACATCGATGGAAAACTGGCGAGACCTTGCCGTATGCCGCCACGAGGACCCCGACCTCTTCTTCCCGATCGGGAACACCGGCCCGGCACTGGTGCAGACGGAACAGGCGAAGGCGATCTGCCATCGCTGTCCCGTGCGGGAACAGTGCCTGGAATGGGCCATGGACACCGGGCAGGCGATCGGTGTCTGGGGCGGAACGAGCGAGGCCGAACGACGCTCACTGCAACGGCGCAGGGCCAGGGCCGGGCGCGCCTCCGGCTAGTACCGGCACCCGGAGGGTGAAGACACTGCCCGCGCCGGGTTCGCTCGTCGCCCGAGCCGTGCCGCCGTGCGCGGCGACCAGGTGGCGGACGATCGGCAGACCGAGCCCGCTGCCGCCGGTACGGCGGCTGCGGGACTTCTCGGCCCGCCAGAACCTGTCGAAGACATGCGGGAGATCCTCGGCCGCGATCCCGCTGCCGGTGTCGGCGACTTCGAGGACGACATCGTCACCCTCGCACCGTGCCGCGAGGGTGACGGTCCCGTCCGCGGGCGTGTGCCGAAGAGCGTTGGAGACGAGGTTGCCGAGCGCCTGCCGCATCCGCACCGGGTCGGCGTCCAGCCACGGCGTGCCGTCCGTCTCGGTGCGCAGGGCGACGCCCGCCGTGTCCGCGGCCACCCGGTACGCGGCGGCGACCTGGCCGATCAGCTCGTCGGCGCGGACGGGCTCTCGGTGCAGCCGCAGCGTGTCGGCGTCGGCGGCGGCGAGGTCCTGGAGGTCGTCGATGACTCGCTGGAGGACGAGGGCCTCCTCGTGCAGGGACGCGAGCAGTTCCGGGTCCGGTGCCACGACCCCGTCCTTGGTGACCTCCAGCCAGCCGCGGATGTTGGTGAGCGGACTGCGCAGTTCGTGGGCGATGTCGCTGACCATGGCCTTGCGCTGCGCCTCCAGCCGTTCCCGGCGTTCGGTGAGGTCGTTGAAGGCCGCGGCGAGGATGCCGGTCTCGTCCCGCGTGGTCACGGGTACCCGCACATGCAGCTCCGGCGGCTGCTGGGCCGCCGCGGTCAGCGCGCGCAGCGGCCGGACGAGCCGTGTGGCGACGAGGGCGGTCACGGCGACGGTGACGGCGAGCACGAGTCCGGCGACACCGACGACCTTGGCCTTGTTGGCCGGTGACATGTCGAACCGCACGGCGGTCCGGTCCCCGCCGCCCAGGAACAGCTCGGCGGCCGGCGCGACATAGGGGTCGAGCTGGGCGCGGCGCGCGCTGTCGACGCAGTTCTGCGCGGTGCGGGCGGCCTCCGACTCTGGCGCCACGTCGGTCTTTCCCAACTGATAGCGGCCGCCCACGCCCCGGTCCGTGCCGTCGAGGGAGATGAACAGCGGCGCGACCAACTTCAGGTCCTGCCCGCCCAGGCAGCCGCGGGCATGTTCCATCAGGTCCGCGAGGGCCTTCTCCTCACCGGCGGTCGGGGTGTTGAGCTTCCCGTCGGCGCACTCGAGGGGCGTCTCGACGTCTTCGCTCAGGAACGGACGGCCGCTCGGCATCCTGACGATGCTGGTCTCGATGCCGTTGCGGGCGAAGCACTGTTGCCGCGCCACGGCCAGTTTTCCCAGCCTGGCCCGCTCCCCGGCCGTCAGCCGGTACGGCCCCACCACCCGCGGATCGATGCCGCTGCGCTGCGCCCCGCGCTCGGTGTAGGTGTCGGTGCGCAGGGGGTCGACGGTGGCCGCGGCACGCGGCGGCAGGGAGGTGCCGGGCGGCGCCGAGTCGACGAGGGTCCGGCGGTCCGTGGTGGTCAGGGCGATACGGCGGCCCGTCTTCTCGGACAGCGTGCGGACGAGCGATCCGACTCCCCGCCATTGCGGGTGCGTTGCCGCATACCCGCTCAGCCGGGCCAGGACGTCCATGTCCTCGGCGAGGACCTGGCCCTGTTCCTCCCGCAGCGCACGGGTGGTGGTCTCCACCGCCAGCCAGGCGGTCGCGGCCACCGAGCACACGGCGATGAGCACGGAGGTGATCAGCAGCCGCACCGAGAGGCGCTTGCGCAGGGGTATGCGACGGCTCATCCGCGACCGCCGCTGAGCTTGTAGCCGACGCCGAACACGGTCAGCAGCCGGACCGGCCTGCGCGGATCCGTCTCGGTCTTCCGCCGCAGGTTCATGATGTGGACGTCCACGGCCCGCTCGGTGGACGACCGGTCGATGCCACGGGTGCACTCCAGCAACTGCCGTCGGGAGAACACCCGCTCGGGTTCGGCGGCCATGGCGAGAAGGATCGCGAACTCGGCGGGCGTGCACTCCACTTCCTCGCCGTCGCACCGCACCTCGTGCCGTACGGGATCGACCTGCAACCCCGCGGCCCGTACGACACCCGCGGTACGCCCGCTGCGCCGCAGGACCGTGCGGATCCGGGCCATCAGCTCACGCGGGCTGTAGGGCTTGGTCATGTAGTCGTCGGCGCCCACGTCCAGGCCGAGCAGCACGTCGTCCTCGGCGGAGCGGGCGGTGAGCATGAGCACCGGGATGTCGTCCGCCCGCCGCAGCGCCCGGCACACGCCGAGGCCGTCGACCACGGGCAGCATCAGGTCCAGCACGACCAGGTCGGGTCTCAGCCGTCGCACCGCGTCGAGGGCGGCGCCGCCGTCGTGGACCACGGTGGCGGTGTGGCCCTCCGCCAGCAGGGAGCGGCGTATGAGTTCGGCCTGCATCTCGTCGTCCTCGGCAACCAGCACATGTGCGCACACCTGGCGGATCCTAAGCCGCTCAGCGGGCCAGGGAGTCGGCGTCGCCCATGACGACGACCGGACGGCGGGCCGGGTCCAGCGCCAGGAGGAGCTTCTTCATGTGCTCCTCGGTGAGGCTGACGCAGCCCTGGGTGGGCCCGTCGTGGTCGACGTGCAGCCATATCCCGCCGCCGCGGCCCGCGCCGAGCGGGCGGGTCCAGTCGAGGGGTGAAGTCCCGGGCTCGCGGTTGTAGTTGATCGCGATCACATAATCGAAGGAGCCCGCCAGGGGTTCGCCCTCGAAGCCGGTGCCGGTCGCGGTGAAGCCGGTGCCGTGGTCGTACGGCAGCCGGGTGCCGGGGTCGCGGAGCCGTCCGCCGGCGTCGGTGAGGCCGAAGACGCCGATGGGCGAGCGCAGGTCGCCGGCGCGGTGGTGGTCGCTCCAGCCGCGCAGCGCGTTGTGCGCGGGCCAACGGGCGCCGGCCTCCCACCCGTCGTCGGTACGCTCGTACAGGACGACGGTGGACCGCGGAGAGTTCTTGCCGCGTCCGGTGACGACGACGGCCTGGCGGGCGTCGTCCGACACCTTGGCCCACGTCTTCGGCCCCAGCCCGGGCAGTTGCCGCGGGGCGACCTCCAGGGAGATCGGCGGCGCGGGCCGGATCGACGTGGTGGCCGGCGGTCGCCGCTCGGGGGTCGCCACCGCCCCTCCCCCGCACCCGGTGAGCACGAGGGAGGCGGCCAACAGCGCGACATGCGGTCTGCGTGTGATCATGCGTCGACCCTCGCCGACACTTGTTTGGAACTCGTCAGGTTCTAGGGTGCGGCCGGCTTGCCCTGCTGGTACACCCACGTCCGGAACAGACCGTCCAGGTCCTTGCCGGACTCCCGCTCCGCCAGGCGCACGAGCTGGGCGGTGGTCCCGTGTCCGTCCCGGTGCTCGGCAGCCCAGGCCCGCAGGATCCGGAAGAACACCCGGTCCCCCACCGCCTTGCGGAGTTGGTGCAGGGCCATCGCGCCACGGGCGTAGACGGGCGTACCGAAGATGTTCGCACCGCTGCCCGGGTCACCGGGCGGGAACTCCCACAGCCCGTCGCTCGCCGGCCGGGCGTACAGCGCGTCGAAGGTCTTCTGCGCGCTGTCGCCGCCGTGCTGTTCGGCGTAGAGCCACTCGGCGTAGGTCGCGAAGCCCTCGTTGAGCCAGATGTCCTTCCACGAGGTCAGGGTCACGGAGTCGCCGAACCACTGGTGGGCGCTCTCGTGGACGAGGGTGCTCAGGTCGGGGGCCCGGTCGTAGACGGGCCGGGTCTGTGTCTCCAGCGCGTACCCGACGTTCGGGGCCCGGTCGACGATCGAGCCGGCGGCCTTGAACAGGTAGGGCCCGAAGAGCTTGCTCTCCCAGGCCAGGACGGACGGCAGCTTTTTCAGGACGGGTGCGGCGGCGTCGGCCTCGCGCGGGTCGACGGCGTTGTAGACCTGGATGCCGTCGCGAGTCGTGTACCGCTCCACCTTGAACTTCCCGACCGTCGCCGTGGCCAGATAGGCGGCCATGGGCTCGGACTGGCGCCAGCGGAACGTGGTCCGCCCGTGGGCGGTCGCCTGCCCCAGGTACACGCCGTTGGCGACGGCGGTGCGCCCCTCGGGAACGGTGATCGTGAAGTCGTACGACGACTTGTCCTTGGGATGGTTGTTCGCGGGGAACCAGGTCATCGCGCCCTGCGGCTCCCCCGCGACGAAGGCTCCGTCGTCCGTGGGGATCCAGCCGTCGAGCGAGCCGTCCGGGTCGGTGACCGGAGCCGGCTTGCCGCTGTAGGTGACGGTGACGCGGAACCACTGCCCCTTGTGCAGGGTCTTGCCCGGGGTGACCACGAGTTCCTGGCCGTCGCGACGGAAGTCCGCCTTGTCACGGCCGACGGTCAGGCTCGTGACCTTCAGCCCGTTCAGATCGAGGTCGAAGCGGCTGAGCCTCTGGGTGGCCCGCGCGTAGAGGACGGCCTTGCCGTCGAGGTGGCGGCTGTCCGGGTCGTAGCGGAGGGTCAGGTCGTAGTGGCCGACGTGGTAGCCGCCGTTGCCGGCCAGCGGGAAGTACGGGTCTCCGGCGCCGGACGAGCCGGCCGACGGGGGTGCGGCCGCCCCGAGCAGCGCCACCAGGGCGACGGGGACGGTTCCGAGGACGACGGTGCGTCTGACGGCCTGAGGCACGTGCGCTCCTGCGGTTTGGGGAGGTGGCAGACGGCTTCACACTAAAGGTGATCTCGGGGGAACTCACCCTTGAGCCGGTCAAGATGTGCCGCTCCCCGAAGTACGCTCCCGGCACGTCAGCACCCCCGTGGAAGGGCCCCGCCATGAGCGTTCGTGTGCGCCGCGTCTACGAGTCGCCCGAGCCGGAGGACGGCGTACGCGTCCTGGTCGACCGGCTGTGGCCGCGCGGCCTGTCCAAGGACGCCGCGCGGGTGGACGAGTGGCCCAAGGCCATGACCCCGTCGACCGAGCTGCGCCGCTGGTACCACGCGGGTGAGGGGTCCTACGAAGAGTTCGCCGGGCGTTACGAGGCGGAGCTGGCCGCACCCGAGGCGGCTGAGCTCCTGGACCACGTGCGCACGCTGGCCCGCAAGGGGCCCCTCACGCTGCTGACGGCCGCGAAGGCTCCCGAGGAGAGCCACGCGGCCGTACTCGCACGCCTGCTGGACTGAGCGACTCTCAGCCGGTGCGCCTCACGCGGTCTGCTGCGCCGCCGCCCGGCCGGCCGCCCGCCCGGAGAACAGGCAGCCGCCGAGGAAGGTGCCCTCCAGCGCGTTGTAGCCGTGCACACCGCCGCCGCCGAAGCCGGCCACCTCACCCGCCGCGTACAGTCCGCCGATCGGGTTGCCGTCGGCGCCCAGGGCGCGGGAGTCCAGGTCGGTCTGGATGCCGCCGAGGGTCTTGCGGGTCAGGACGTGCAGCTTGACGCCGATCAGCGGGCCGGCGGCCGCGTCGAGGATGCGGTGCGGGGTGGCGACCCGGCCGAGCTTGTCGCCGATGTAGCGGCGGGCGTTGCGGATGCCCTGTACCTGGGCGTCCTTGCTGTACGGGTTGGCGATCTGGAGGTCGCGGGCCTCGATCTGGCGGCGCACCGTGGCCGCGTCGAGGAGCGGCTTGTCCGTCAGGGCGTTCATCTTCTCGACGAGCTGCTCCAGGTCCGGTGCGGTCACGAAGTCCGCCCCGTTGCGCAGGAACGCGTCGACCGGCCCCGGGGCGCCCTTGCCCAGCACCCGCTCCTTGAGGAACCCGATCCGGTCCTTGGCGGTGATGTCGGGGTTCTGCTCGGAGCCCGACAGCGCGAACTCCTTCTCGATGATCTTCTGGGTGAGGATGAACCACGAGTGGTCGTAGCCGGCGATGTCCTCGGTGGTGCGCAGGTACTTCAGGGTGCCGAGGGTGTCGTAACCGGGCAGACACGGGTCGGGCAGCCGGCGGCCCAGGGCGTCGAACCACAGGGAGGACGGCCCGGGCAGGATGCGGATGCCGTGGCCCGGCCAGATCGGGTCCCAGTTCTGCACGCCCTCGGTGTAGTGCCACATGCGGTCGCGGTTGACCAGGCGTACGCCCGCCTCCGCACTGATGTCGAGCATGCGCCCGTCGACGTACGCCGGGACGCCGGTGACCATCTCGGTGGGCGGCGTACCGAGGCGTTCGGGCCAGTAGCGCCGGACGATGTCGTGGTCGGCGCCGATGCCGCCGGTGGTGACGACGACGGCCTGGGCGGTGAGTTCGAAGTCGCCGACACGGTCGCGGTTGGACTTCACGCCCCGTGCCGAGTTGTCCTCGGCGAGGACGGTGCCGCGCACGCCGCGCGCCTGTCCGTCCTCGACGACGAGTCCGTCGACCTGGTGGCGGTAGTAGAAGGTGAGCAGCCCGTCGCGGGCGGCCTGCTTGGCGTAGTTGACGAACGGCTCCACGACGCCCGTGCCGGTGCCCCACGAGACGTGGAAGCGCGGCACGGAGTTGCCGTGCCCGTGTGCGCGCAGGTCACCGCGCTCGGCCCAGCCGACGGTCGGCAGGAACTTGATGCCGTGCCCCTCCAGCCAGGACCGCTTCTCCCCCGCCGCGAACTCGACGTAGGCGCGCGCCCAGCGCACCGCCCAGGAGTCCTCGTCGTCCTCGCGGTCGAACTGGGCGCTGCCCTGCCAGTCGTTCCAGGCCAGGTCGAAGGAGTCCTTGATACCGAGGCGCCGCTGCTCCGGGGAGTCGACGAGGAACAGCCCGCCGAAGGACCAGAAGGCCTGACCACCGAGGTTGGCGGCGTTCTCCTGGTCGACCAGCGCGACCCTGCGGCCCCGGCTGGTCAGTTCATGCGCCGCGACCAGGCCCGCGAGCCCCGCTCCGACGACAATGACGTCGGCATCCATGGCGACCGTCCCTTCCTCATACGGTGGTGTCGCTGCCGTCGGTCAGCAGCGCGGTGAGCAGTTGCCCGAGCCAGGCCCGGGCCCGATCGAGGTCCCGGTCCAGCAGCAGTTGGGTGGTGACCCCGTCGTACGCGGCGACGACGGCGTGGGCGGCCCCGTCGAGGTCGCCGAGGACGGCGGGCAGCGCGGTGTGGCCCTGCGCCCGGGCCAGCCGTTCGGCGATCGCCCGGCGCAGCCGCTCCCGGTGCTCCAGCAGGGTCTGCGCGACGGCAGGTTCCCGGGCGGCGTACACCAGGAAGTCCGTCTTCACCAGGAGCCAGTCCCGGTCCAGGAGCAGCACCTCGGTGACGCGGTCGACGGCGGCGGGCACGTCGAGGTCGGGTCCGTCGAGGGCCAGCGCGCCGGAGACCTGGTCGGCGATCAGGTCGGCCCGCTGCTGGTAGAGGGCGAAGAAGAGCTCGTCCAGGCTGTCGAAGTTCGAGTAGAAGGCGCCGCGGCTGTAGCCGGCGGCCTCGCAGACCTCCTCGATGGAGACCCGCCCGAAGCCCTTGGCGGCGAAGACCGAGAACGCGGCGTCCAGGAGGTTGGCGCGCGTGCGGACCCGGCGCTTGGTCACGCGCTTGGTCACGCGCTTGGTCGTGCCCTCCAGTGCCATGTCCGGTCCTCCGTTCGATACGGGAATGTATCCGATACAACGATGTATCGAAAGAGTCGGGTTTCGGGACACCGCCACGCGATGGGAACAGATTTTCGAATAAGGAGTACGCTGGATCCATGACCACGCACCTCCAGGCCTCGCTCTTCGACCAGACCGACGAGCTCCGCCTCGACCGCCTCGACGGGATCCGGCGGACCGCGCTCGGACACGGTGCCTGGATCGACGTGCTCCCTGGTTGGCTCGGCGGCTCCGACGCGCTGTTCGAACAGCTCGCCTCCGAGGTTCCGTGGCGGGCCGAACGCCGGACGATGTACGACCACGTCGTCGACGTACCGCGGCTGCTGGCGTTCTACGGCGTGGACGACGTACTGCCGCACCCGGTGCTGGCCCAGGCCCGCGAGGCGCTCACCGCGCACTACGCCGAGGAGCTGGGCGAGCCGTTCACCACGGCCGGGCTCTGCTTCTACCGCGACGGCCGGGACAGTGTCGCCTGGCACGGCGACCGGATCGGCCGGGGCGCCCGCGAGGACACCATGGTCGCCATCCTCTCCGTCGGCGCGCCCCGCGATCTGCTGCTGCGTCCGATGCGCGGCGGCGACACCGTGCGCCGCCCGCTGGGCCACGGCGACCTGATCGTGATGGGCGGCTCCTGCCAGCGGACCTGGGAGCACTCCGTACCGAAGACCACGCGCGCCTCGGGACCGCGCATCAGCGTCCAGTTCCGGCCGCACGGCGTGCACTGAGGCAGAGAGGCGGCTGCTTCGGAAGCACGCACGGGGCTGCCTCCGGCGGACGGCGCCGGAGGCAGCCCTTCCGCCGGGCGAGGGCCCGTCCCGCCGCACGCGCGTGACGCGTTTCCCGTTCTGGATGCGACCGGACCCGCCGGCTCCGGTCCCCGCTCGATCTGCTTTGCTGTGCCTGTCGAGCAGGCACCTCACCCCTCGGGACGATCATGCAGACGGACGTGCAGCAAGTCGCCGACGGCACCTACCTGGTGCACGGGAGCAACACCAACTGGGTGATCCTCACCGACGGGGACGCCGTCACCCTGGTCGACACCGGCTACCCCGGGGACCGCGAGCAGGTGCTCGCCTCCCTTGCGCAGGTGGGCAGTTCACCGGAGGCGGTCGCGGCGGTGCTGATCACGCACGCCCACAACGACCATCTGGGCTCGGCCGAGTACCTGCGCGCCGCGTACGGCACGCCCGTGTACCTCCATGACGCCGAAGTACCGCACGCCCGCCGGGAGTTCCTGCACCAGGTGACCGTCGGTGACGTGGTGAGGAACGGCTGGCGGCCGGGTGTCCTGCCGTGGGCACTGCACGCGATCCGCTCCGGAGGCAAGGCACACGTCCCGGTCACCGATCCGGAGGCGTTCCCCTCCAAGGGCGCGCTCGACCTGCCGGGCCGACCGGTCCCCGTGCACACCCCGGGCCACACCGACGGACACGCCGCCTTCCACCTTCCGGACTCCGGCGTACTGATCTCCGGTGACGCCCTGGTGAGCGGCCACCCGACCTCGCGGGTCAAGGGCCCTCAGCTGCTGCCGGACATGTTCCACCACGAGCGCGCCCGTGCCGTGGCCTCGCTGGACCTCCTCGCCGCCCTGGAGGGCGACCTCCTGCTCCCGGGCCATGGTCCGGCGCACCGCGGTCCGGTCCGTGAAGCGGCACTTCAGGCCAGGGAGCGCGCCCTCTAAGGTGAGGTGACGATCACCCGCGAGGCGAGGACGAACGGCCCATGGCACTGCAGATCAGCGCGACGAACCCGGAGCACCCCGTGCTCCTGCTGGAGCTGCCGTGGGACGTGCCCCTGGAGGAGTGGCCGGAAGAGGTCCTGGTCCCGCTGCCGCGCGGCATATCCCGGCACGTCGTGCGCTACGCCCGCGCCGGCGACGAGGTGATCGCCGTCAAGGAGCTCGCCGAGCGGCCCGCCCTCAACGAGTACGACATGCTCCGCGACCTCGACCGGCTCGCCATCCCCTCCGTGGATCCGCTGGCCGTGGTCACAGGACGCACCGACCAGGACGGCAACCCGCTGGAGTCCGTCCTGGTCACCCGCCATCTGGGCGGCTCGATGCCGTACCGGTCGATGTTCGAGACGACGATGCGGCCGGCGACCATGCACCGCCTCATGGACGCCCTGGCCGTCCTGCTCGTACGACTGCACCTGGCCGGGTTCGCGTGGGGCGACTGTTCTCTGTCCAACACCCTCTTCCGCCGGGACGCGGGCGCCTACGCCGCCTATCTCGTCGACGCCGAGACCGGCGAACTGCAGCCCCGGCTCAGCAACGGCCAGCGCGAGTACGACCTCGACCTCGCCCGGGTGAACATCAGCGGCGAGCTCCTCGACCTGGAGGCCTCCGGGGCGCTGCACCCCTCCGTCGACCCGATCGAGTTCGGCATGGAGATCTGCGCGCGCTACCGCGGCCTGTGGGAGGAGCTGACCCGCACGTCCGTCTATCCGGCGGGCAAGTACCACTACATCGAGCGCCGGATCCGCCGTCTCAACGAGCTCGGTTTCGACGTGGCCGAGATGCAGATCGAGCACGCCGCCAACGGTGACACGGTCACCTTCGTGCCCAAGGTCGTGGACGCCGGCCACCACCAGCGCCAGCTGCTGCGGCTGACGGGCCTGGACACCGAGGAGAACCAGGCCCGGCGGCTGCTGAACGACCTGGAGAGCTGGATGGCCACCCAGGACGACTACGCCCCGGGCGACCCCCTCGGCGCCCGCCCCGAGGTCCTCGCCCACCGCTGGGTGCGGGACGTCTTCCGCCCGACCGTGCGCGCGGTGCCGCTCGAACAGCGCGGGTCGATGGACCCGGCCGAGATCTACCACGAGCTGCTCGAACACCGCTGGTACCTGTCGGAGCGGGCGCAGCACGACATCGGCCTGGACACGGCGGTCAAGGACTACATCGAGAAGGTCCTGCCCAAGGCACGGGAGACGCTCCAGCCCACCGTCGAGGACTGAGTCAGACGGGCGGGACGACCGCCACCGGGCACTCCGCGTGATGCAGCACGCCATGGGCGACGGAGCCGATCCGGGCGCCCACGGCGGTGCGGTGGGCGCGCCGGCCGACGACCATCAGCTGGGCCCGCCCCGTCACCGACAGCAGCACCTGTCCCGCACTGCCCATCTCGACGTGCTCCACCACCGGGACGTCGGGGAACTGGTCCCGCAAGGGCTCCAGCGCGGCCCCCAGCGCCTGCTTCTCACGCGGCTCCAGACCCCCGGCCTCGTCGAGCAGCTTCAGCGAGCCGGGGCTGTAGGCGAACACCGGCGGCAGGGTCCAGGCCCGTACGACACGCACGGTCGCCCCGCGCGACGCGGCGGTCTCGAACGCGAACCGCAGGGCGGCGGCGCTGTCCTCCGGCTCACCCTGCTGGCCTACGACGACCTCGCGGCCTGCGGCCTCCGCGGAGGGCTGGTCCCCGGCGCGTACGAGCACGACGGGCCGCGTGGTCCCGGCGATCACCTGCTGTCCGACGGAGCCGAGCAGGAACCCGACGACCGGCCCGTGGCCGCGCGAGCCGAGCACCAGCATCTCGGCGTCCGCCGCCGCTTCGACCAGCGTCTCGACGGTGCCGCCCTCCAGGACGTCGGTGGTCACGGTGAGTCCCGGGTACCGCCCGGTGACGGCCCGGGTCGCCTCGGACACCGTCTCCCGCACCCACCCGGCCTGTGTGTCCGGGGTGGCCACCTCGACGGCGTCGTACGCCTCGAACCGCCAGGCCTGCACCACCCGCAACGCCAGGTCGCGGCGGACCGCCTCCCGGGCCGCCCAGTCCAGTGCGGCCAGGCTCTCCTCGGATCCGTCCACCGCTGCGGTGATCGGGCGCGTCATAGGGTTGTCTCCCTGCGTCGTCGTCACGTCGTCCATCAGGCCGAGTCTTCACTACGCTGCCGCCATGAGCCTGGAATGGGAACAAGTGAACGTGGATGCTCGCGACGCGGAGACCCTGGGCCGCTGGTGGGCCGAGGCACTCGGCTGGGTGGTCGTGAACGAGGCCCCCGAGGAGTACGAGATCCGCCCGGAGAAGGACCGCCTGCCCGGCCTGCTCTTCAGCCCGGTCCCGGAGGGCAAGACCGTCAAGAACCGCCTCCACCTCGACTTCCGCCCCGACGACCAGACCGCCGAGGTCACCCGCCTCCTGGCACTCGGTGCCCGGCACGCGGACGTCGGGCAGGGCGAGCAGTCCTGGGTGGTGCTCGAGGACCCCGAGGGCAACGAGTTCTGCGTACTCCGCGGCCACGGACCGCGAACCTGAGCGAAGCGGGACTTTCGAACATACGATGGGCCGCAGTCGCAGCCGAACCCTCGGGGTGGGAGACGTATGGCACAGGCCGCCGAATCAGCGCGGACCGTCATCCTGACCGTGGACGACGACCCGGGGGTCTCCCGTGCCGTCGCCCGGGACCTGCGGCGGCGCTACGGCGAGTCGTACCGGATCGTGCGCGCGGAGTCCGGTGAGTCCGCGCTGGAGGCGCTGCGCGAGCTGAAGCTGCGCGGGGACCTGGTGGCGGTGATCCTGGCCGACTACCGGATGCCACAGATGAACGGCATCGAGTTCCTGGAGCAAGCCCTCGACGTGTATCCGGGCGCGCGCCGGGTCCTGCTGACGGCGTACGCGGACACCAACGCGGCGATCGACGCGATCAACGTCGTGGATCTGGACCACTATCTGCTCAAGCCGTGGGACCCGCCGGAGGAGAAGCTCTACCCGGTCCTGGACGACCTTCTGGAGGCCTGGCGGTGCAGCGAGTACCGTCCCGTGCCCGCCACCAAGGTCGTCGGGCACCGCTGGTCGGCGCGCTCCTCGGACGTGCGGGAGTTCCTGGCCCGCAACCAGGTGCCGTACCGCTGGTACTCGACCGAGGAGCCCGAGGGGCAGCGGCTGCTGGCCGCCGCGGGCCAGGACGGACAGCGGCTGCCGGTGGTCATCACCCCGGACGGCACTCCCCTGGTCGAGCCCGAGGCACCCGATCTGGCCGCGCACGTGGGTCTGGCCACGACGCCCACCGCGGACTTCTACGACCTCGTCGTCATCGGCGGCGGCCCGGCCGGGCTCGGGGCCGCGGTGTACGGCGCCTCGGAGGGGCTGCGGACCGTCCTCGTGGAGCGGTCCGCGACCGGCGGGCAGGCGGGGCAGAGCTCACGCATCGAGAACTACCTGGGCTTCCCCGACGGTGTGTCGGGTGCCCAGCTCACCGAACGGGCCCGGCGGCAGGCGGCCAAGTTCGGCGCCGAGATCCTCACCGCCCGTGAAGTGGCCGGCCTGGAGGTGAACGGGGCGGCCCGGACCGTGCGGTTCTCGGACGGCTCGGCGGTCGCCGCGCACAGCGTGATCCTGGCGACCGGTGTGTCGTACCGGCAGTTGGAGGCGCCGGGCTGCACCGACCTGACCGGATGCGGGGTGTACTACGGCTCGGCGCTGACCGAGGCGTCCTCCTGCCAGGGACAGGACATCTACATCGTGGGCGGCGCCAACTCCGCGGGGCAGGCGGCGATGTACCTGTCCCGGGGCGCCAAGTCGGTGACCCTGCTGGTGCGCGGCGCCGATCTGTCGGCGTCGATGTCGCACTACCTGATCCAGCAGATCGGCGAGGCCCCGAACATCTCGGTACGCGCGCGTACCGTCGTCGAGTCCGCCCATGGCTCCGGCCATCTGGAGCAGCTCACCCTGCGCGATGTGGACACCGGGGAGACCGAACTCGTCGACGCGCAGTGGATGTTCGTGTTCATCGGCGCGGCCCCGCTGACCGGCTGGCTGGACGGCACGGTGCTGCGCGACGACCACGGCTTCATCCTGGCCGGGCCCGACCTGACCGCCGACGGACGGCCGCCGGCGGACTGGGAGCTGGACCGGCCGCCGTACCACCTGGAGACCAACGTCCCCGGCGTGTTCGTGGCGGGAGACGCCCGCGCCGAGTCCGCCAAGCGGGTCGCGTCCGCCGTCGGAGAGGGAGCCATGGCCGTGATGCTCGTCCACCGGTATCTGGAGCAGTCATGAGCGGGCAGCTCGTGCCGTGCAGCCCCGCGGAGATCGGGGCGCTGTTCCTGTTCGAGAAGCTGTCCCCCGAACAGCTGGGGCAGTTGTGCAGTTCCGGTCGGGTGGAGAAGTTCGAACCCGGGCCCGTCTACACCGAGGGCGAGCCCGCCACCTGCTTCTACGTGATGATCGAGGGCACGGTCGTACTGTCCCGCCGGGTCGGCGGCGACGACGTGGAGGTCACGCGGACCTCGCAGCGCGGGGTGTACGCGGGGTCCATGCAGGCCTACCTCGGGGACCGGGTGAGCCAGGTCTACAAGAACTCCATGCGGGTCACGGAGCCGACCCGGTTCTTCGTGCTGCCCGGTGAGAAGTTCTCGGAGTTCATGCAGGAGTGGTTCCCGATGGCGGTCCACTTGCTGGAGGGGCTGTTCTTCGGCTCGCAGAGCACCCAGCGGGCCATCGGCCAGCGCGAACGACTCCTCGCGCTCGGCTCGTTGTCCGCCGGTCTCACCCACGAGCTCAACAACCCGGCGGCCGCCGCCGTACGGGCCACCGCGACCCTGCGGGAGCGCGTGGGCAAGATGCGGCACAAGCTCGCCGTCATCGCCCAGGGGAACTACGCGCCCGAGGTCATGGCGAACCTCATCGACATCCAGGACCGCACCGCCGAACGCGTCGCCAAGGCACCGACGTTGAGCCCGCTGGAGGCCTCGGACCGCGAGGACGCGGTCACCGACTGGCTGGACGACCACGACATCCAGAACGGCTGGCGGCTCGCCCCCACCTTCGTACAGGCCGGCCTCGACGTGGACTGGCTGGACCAGGTCGCCGCGGCCGTGGACGAGGAACTCCTGCCCAACGCGATCGGCTGGCTCAACTACACCGTCGAGACCGAGCTGTTGATGGACGAGATCAACGACTCCACCAACCGCATCTCCCACCTCGTGGACGCCGCCAAGCAGTACTCGCAGCTCGACCGGGCGCCGTTCCAGAACGCCGATGTGCACGAACTCCTGGACAGCACCCTGCTGATGCTGTCCGGCAAGATCGGACAGCGGATCAAGGTCGTCAAGGAGTACGACCGGACGCTCCCGAAGATCCCCGCGTACCCCGCGGAACTCAACCAGGTGTGGACCAACGTGATCGACAACGCGGTCGCCGCGATCAACAGTGCGGGCGGGGAAGGCACCTTGACCGTGCGGACGGCGCTCGATCATGAGCGGCTGCTGGTGGAGTTCCGGGACACGGGGCCGGGGGTGCCGAAGGAGATCCGCAGCCGGATCTTCGATCCGTTCTTCACCACGAAGCCGGTGGGCGAGGGAACGGGGCTCGGTCTCGACATCTCGTGGCGGATCGTGGTGAACAAGCATCACGGGACGCTTCAGGTGGAGTCCCGGCCGGGGGACACGCGGTTCCAGGTGCTGCTTCCGCTCACCGCCGCGGAGAGTGACACGAGCGAGGAGTTGGAATGACCGAGATCCAGGGACTCGACGCCCACGTGCCGCCGAGCGGGAACGGGTGCGTCGAGTGCGATGCCGCGGGTGGGTGGTGGTTCCATCTGCGGCGGTGTGCGCAGTGCGGGCACGTGGGGTGCTGCGACTCCTCGCCCGCGAAGCACGCCACGGCGCATTTCCAGGAGACCGGGCATCCGTTGGTGCAGAGCTTCGAGCCGGGTGAGGAGTGGTACTGGAACTTCTCGACCAAGGAGATGTTCGAGTCCGGGCCCTCGCTCGCGGCACCGGACAGTCATCCGGTGGATCAGCCGGCGCCGGGTCCCGAGGGACGGGTTCCGGCGGATTGGGCGAAGACGTTGCGGGGCTAATTGGCTCGGGGGCTTCTGTGCTTTGGTGACAGGATGTGTTTGTGCCTCCGACCTCCTTTTCTTCTCCACTCATCGGCCGTGCCGACGAACTCGCACGGCTCGACGGTGTGCTGTCGCGTGCCCGCGGTGGTGAAGCGCGCGCCGTGCTGATCGCCGGGGACGCCGGAGTCGGCAAGACCCGGCTCCTCGGCGAAGCCGCCGAGCGGGCCGCTCGTGCCGGGATGACCGTGCTCACCGGGCACTGTGTGGACCTCGGTGACGTCGGACTGCCGTATCTGCCGTTCACCGAGATCCTCGGGATCCTCGCCTCCGACGAGCGGTTCGCTCCCGTGCTCTCGGGGCATCCGGTGGCCGGGCGGCTGCTGGGGGGCGAGGGCGACGGCGGACGGTTGCAGCTGTTCGAGGGCATGGCGGGGCTGCTGGCCGATCTGGCCGATGTCGCACCGCTGTTGCTCGTGCTGGAGGATCTCCACTGGGCCGACCAGTCCTCGCGGGACCTGCTGAGGTTCCTGCTCAGCCGGGGCATCCTGCAGCGGTCGGCGGGCGGGGCACCCACGCATCGGCTGGCGGTCCTCGCGTCGTACCGGGCCGACGATCTGCATCGGCGTCATCCGCTGCGGCCGTTGCTCGCCGAGCTCGTACGGCTGCCCGCTGTGGAGCGGCTGGAGCTGCGGCCGCTGGGTGACGCCGAGGTGACACGGCTCGTGCAGGCGCTCCAGGACCGGCCGTTGCCCGACGCCACGGTCCGGGGCATCGTGGCGCGGGCCGAGGGCAACGCCTTCTACGCCGAGGAACTGGTCGCGGCCACGGACACCGACATGGGCGGAGTGCCGAGCGGGCTGGCCGACGTGCTGCTCATCCGCTTCGAGCAGCTCTCGGAGACCGCCCAGCAGGTGCTGCGTACCGCCGCCGTCGCCGGGCGCCGTGTCGAGCACGCGCTGCTGCGGGACGCCGTCCGGCTTCCCGAGGACGAGTTGGAGTCGGCGCTGCGGGAGGCCGTCGGGCGGCAGCTCCTGGTGCCCGGGGACGGGGACACGTACTCCTTCCGGCACGCACTGGCCCGGGAGGCCGTCTACGCCGATCTGCTCCCGGGTGAACGGGCCCGGCTGCACGGCGCGTTCGCCCGCCTGCTGGCCGGCCACGGGCACCGGGCCGAGTCCGCCGCCGAACGTGCCCACCACTACCGCGAGAGCCATGACCTGGCCGAGGCGCTGGCCGCCTCACTGGAGGCCGCGGACCACGCCCAGCGGGTCGGCGCACCCGCCGAGGAGCTGCGGCACCTCGAGGCGGCCCTGGACCTGTGGTCGGCGGTGGAACCGGCCGCCCGCCCCTCCGACGAGCGGGTCACCCTCACTCTGCGCGCCTCCGCGGCGGCCGCGCACGCCGGTGAACTGCACCGCGCGGTCTCCCTCACCCGGGCCGCGCTGGCCGGCACCGACCAGGACGCCGACTCCGAACTCGCCGCCCGGGTCCGCTACACGCTCGCCGGGAACCTGATCGACGTCGACAACCTCACCGCGGCGTTCCAGTACAGCAGCGAGGCGCTCGCCCTCATCCCGGCCGATCCGCCGTCGCGGACCTGGGTGTGGGCAGCCGCCACCCATGTCATGGCCGCCCGCCAGATCGGCGAGATGGAGACCGCGCTCCGGGTCGCCCGTGAGGCCCTGCGCGTCGCCGAGCAACTGGACGCGAAGGACGCCCGGGCGGACCTGATCATCTCCCTCGCCGCCCTCGAAAGCGGCGGCCGCGGCACCCCGGAGGGGCGCGAACGCATCAGCGAGGCCAGGGAGCTGGCCCACGCCGCGGGCAACGCGCCGGTGGAGATGCGCGCGCTGTTCAACCTCGCCATCGGCTCCTACGAGTCCGGCGACCTCGAGGAGTCCCTCCCCTGGCTGGCCGAGGGCCTCGACCGGGCCCGCC
The DNA here is from genome assembly GCF_053592055.1 of Streptomyces sp. NPDC002817. NCBI lineage: Bacteria > Bacillati > Actinomycetota > Actinomycetes > Kitasatosporales > Streptomycetaceae > Streptomyces > Streptomyces sp. NPDC002817. The sequence continues at coordinate 133,986 of NZ_JBSFUY010000022.1, read as the reverse complement.
GGGCCGGGCTGCTGTCCTCCGCCTACCCCCGGGCGATGCGCCATCTCCAGCTCGTGGTGCTCTACACCCTGGGCCGCTGGGACGAGTGCCTGCGCGCGGCGTCCGGCAGCGCCGAACTGCCCCCGCTCAGTGGGTACGCGGCCGGGCCCGCGCTCTATGTCGCCCTCGCGCGCGGTGACTTCACGGTCGCCGACCGGGCCCGTGCCCTGCTCCAGGGGCCCTTCGACTGGATGGCCACGCTCGTCGCGGGCATCGCGCTGACCGAGGCGGCGGCGCTGCGCGGTGACGCCGAAGCCGCGGTGGAGCAGCTGCGGTCGACGGTCAAGGCCCTCGTCGACGAGTCGGGCAGGCGTCCGGACGTCACGGTCCGGCTCGCCGCCCGCGCGCTGTCCGCGGTCGCCGACACGGCCGCCGGGCTGCGCCTCACCGGCGACGAGGCGGGCGCGGAACGGTGGAAGGCCACGGCGGACGAACTGGTGGAGCTGGCCCGGCGCACGGCCGCGCGCGGGGAGGACGGCACTCCGCAGGGGCCGGAGGGACAGGCGTGGCTGGCGCGCGCCGAGGCGGAGTGGGCCCGGGCGGTGACCGGACCGGACGTGGTGTCCTGGGAGAAGACGGTCGCCGCGTTCGACTTCGGTGACACCTACGAGCGTGCGCGCTGCCAACTCCGTTACGCCGAGGCCCTGTTGGTGACCGAGCGGCGCGAGGAGGCGGCCGTCGAGGCCGGTGCGGCGCGGGAGACGGCCGTACGGCTGGGAGCCACACTCCTGCTGGAGGAGGCGGACACGCTGATACGCCGGGGCCGGCTGTCGGCGGCACCGAAGAACCCGGACGGCCCCTCGCCGCTGACCGCCCGCGAGCAGGACGTGCTGAAGCTCCTCGCCCTGGGCCGCAGCAACCGGCAGATCGGCGAGGAGCTGTTCATCAGCGGCAAGACGGCGAGCGTGCACGTCTCGAACATCCTGGCCAAGCTGGGCGCCGCGAGCCGTACCGAGGCGGTGGCCGTCGCCTATCGGGAAGGTCTGATCGCCCCGGGGTGATCAACGGTCCGCGCAGTCGAGGCTCGGCAGGTCGACGGCGTCCGCCATGGCCTGCATCCCCTTGTCGTTGGGGTGGATGTGGTCCCCGCCGTCCAGGGCGGGGAGCATCCGCTCCTGGTCGTAGGGGCTGCGCAGGATCCGGTCGAAGTCGGTGACCGCGTCGAACTCGCCGCTGTACCGGATGAACGCGTTGACCTCCTGGCGTACGGCCTCGGCGGCAGGGTCCCACTCCGACCAGCCTTTGAAGGGCGCGACGGTGGCGCCGACCACGCACGTGCCGGCCGCGTGCGCCCGGTCGAGGATCTCCCGGTAGCCGCCGATCAGGTCCTGGGCGGTGACGCCGGTGTGGGCCTTGATGTCGTTGACGCCCTCGAAGAGGAACACGGTCCGCACGCCGGGCTGGGAGAGCACGTCCCGGTCGAGCCGGTTCAGGGCGCTCTGCCCGGCGCCGTCCGCCAGCACCTTGTTGCCCGAGATCCCCTCGTTGGCCACGCCCTTGACCGTGTTCCGCGACTTCTGGAGCCGACGGGCCAGGTAGTCGGGCCAGCGGCGGTTGACGTCGGTCGTGGACTGCCAGCCGTCGGTGATGGAGTCGCCGAGAGCGACCACGGCACCGGCGTCGGCGCGCACCGACACCGCGTCCAGGTAGAACCAGGACCCGATGGTCTCGGTCCAGTGCGCGCCGCCCTCCTCGGCGGTGTGGTCGCCCTGGGTGGCGTACGACGTCTGCATGGCCATCCAGTGGCCGGTGAGCGGGCCCGCCGCGTCCGGCGAGTGGACGCTGACGACCAGGTCGGTCCCGGCGGGCAGCTTGCCCGGCAGCGGGTCGCTGTACGCCGTGGCGCCGGGCGGGACGGTGACGGACGTCGAGCCGTCGAAGGTGAGCCGGCGGTTGGTGCGGTGGACGAGTTCGGGACCCTCCTTCCGGATGCCCGCGTAGACGCTGTCGAAGGTCACCGGCCGGTCGCCGAAGGCGTTGGAGAGCCGGATGCGCGGGTCACGGCCGGCGACGCTGGTGTGCACGACCATGCGGTAGCCGCGGTCGGCGACCGCCTCACCGATGCGGTCGGCGCTCGCGCCCCAGGTGACGACGCCGTCGGGCGGGCTCTGGGCGGCGGCCCGCGCCGGCACGGCCTGAAGGACGGCCGCCATGAGCGTGACGACCAGCAGCCGGCCGACCCGGGCGGGGCGGCCCGTCACCGGTCGAGGTCCTTGAGCGTCACGGACGCACCGGGCTTCAGTGTCACGGTCCGGGAGGTTCCGGCGTACGCGACCGTCGTGGTGCGGCCGCCGATGCTGCGGATGCGTGCCTCGGTGGGTTTCCCATCCCTCCACCGTAGATCGACGACGAAACCGCCGCGCGCACCGGCCCCGGTGAGGGAGCCGGAGGCGGCCCACGCGTCCGGGAGGGCCGGGAGGAGTTCGAGGTGGCCCGGGCGCGAGTACAGCAGCATCTCGATCATCGCGGCCGGGGTGCCGAAGTTGCCGTCGATCTGGAAGATGCCCCGGCCCCGTTCCACCTCGTAGATGTCGAAGAGGTTGAAGGCGGTGCCGTTGCTGCCGTCGGTCGAGGGACGGAGGTTGTTGACGACCAGCTGGTAGGCGTTGTCCGCGTTCTTGAGCCGGGCCCAGCACAGGCTCCGCCAGGCGTTCGCCCAGCCGAAGCTCTCCATGCCGCGCGCGGTGAGCAGGGCGGTGGCGCCTTCCACGAGGGCGGCGGGGGTGGAGCCGTCGGGTCGGATGCGGTCACCGGGGAAGAGGCCGACGAGCGGGGAGAGGTGCCGGTGGGTGGTCTCGCCGAGGTTGTCGGGGGACATCCACTCCTCCAGCCAGCCCGTGGTGGGGCTGACCTGCGGCAGATACAGCCGCTTGCGGAGGCCGGCGATCCTGTCGGCGAAGCCGGTGTCCTTCTTCAACTCCGCCGCCGCGGCGCAGTAGTTGCCGAAGAGATCCCGGACGAGCTCCTGGGCGTAGGTGATGCCCTTGGCGTCGAGCGGCCCGTGCTCGGGCGACCAGTCGCTGTCCGCGATGAGCACCTCCTGGGAGGTGCCCGGGAGGGTGAGGGTGAGCAGTCGGGCCTCCCAGAACTCGCAGGCGCCCTTGAGCAGCGGGTAGATCTTCTCCAGATGCGTGCGGCGCCCGGTGAACTCGTAGTGCTCCCAGAGGGAGTTGCACAACCAGGCGTTGCCCGCCGGATGCCACCACCAGCCCATCCCGCCGTGGATGTTGGTGGAGATGGCGACGGTCCAGCCGGCGATCTTTCCGGTCGAGTTGCGGTAGCGGTTGCGCGGGTCGTTGAAGAGGGTCCGGGTCAGTTCGGTCCAGGACGGGAGTTGGTCGACGCAGTAGGCGGTGAAGGCGTCGAAGCACTCGGACAGTCCGGCCCGGTCGGCCATCCAGTAGTTCATCTGGAGGTTGATGTCGGTGTGGTAGTCGCCCATCCAGTCCGGGTCGTTGCCGTCCAGCCACAGCCCCTGGAGGTTGAGGGGCAGACTGCCGCGTGAGCCCGCGATCATCAGGTACCGGCCGAACTGCAGGTACTGGGCCTCCAGTTCGGGGTCGGGCACGCCGTCCCGGGCGCGCGCCCGGATCCGCTCCCAGGTGTCGAGGGAGCGCTGCTCCTCGGATGACGTGCCGAGGGAGACGTCGAGCTGCCCGAACAGGGCACGGTGGTCGGCGACATGGGTGCGCAGCAGGGTGTCCGCCGTATGGCGGGCGGCGGACCGGACCTTGGTGCGGGCCAGCTTCTCGGGGTGGAGGGAGGGGTCCCGGTAGTGGTCGGCGGCATCGGGCGCGTAGTTGGTGCCGCCGCTGAGCACCACGGTGAGGTCCTTGCAGCGAGCGAAGGAGACGCCCGAGCCGCCGGCGGTGACCGTGCCACCGGTGGCGTACGCCGTCACGGCGGCCCCGTAGCGCAGCCCGTTCGCGAAGGCCGCCCCGAACGACACCGAGCTCCCCTCTCCGTGCGTCCCCTCCAGCGACACCGTGCCGGAGTACCGGCCGCCTCCGCTCTGGGAGAAGTGCAGGACGATCACGTCGTCGGGCCGGCTGGCGAAGATCTGCCGCCGGTACGTCACTCCGGAGCGGACGTACGACGTGGTGATCACGCCTCGGTCGAGGTCCAGGGTGCGGCGGTAGCCGGAGACGGCGGACAGGTCGTGGTCGGGGATGTCGACGGCGAGCCGGGCGAGCAGGGTGAAGGAGCCGAAGTCCGCCCGGCCGTACGGGAACTGGCCGTCCGCGTCGAGCGTGTCGTTGAGGCCGCCGGTCCACATCGTCGCGTCGGTGACGAGAAGGAGTTCGCGGCCGGGGTCGTTGCTCGCGAGGGCGCCGAGACGGCCGTTGCCGATGGGCAGGCCCTGTTCGATCATCGAGTGCTCGTCGGCGGGGGCCTGCCACCAGAGCTCGTCGTGTGCGGTCGTGTCGTACGAGGCGTCGGGCCGCTGCGGTGCGGCCGAGGCGGTGAAGGCGGGGAGCGTGGCGAGGGCTCCGGTCGCGGTGGCGAGGGCGAGGAGGTTGCGTCTGGACGGTTCGGGGGTCATTGCGGCTCCTGGAGGGTCGTTCAGGACGACTTCGGTACGTCGATCCGGTCGATGTCCGGTGCGTAGCCCGTGCCGCTGTCGAAGGTGATCGTGTTGGAGCCGGCCTTGAGCGTCACGGGCACGTACACGCTGGACACGGTCCCCCAGTCGCCGGTGGCGGGGAGCTTGTGGCGGGTGGCGCCGCCACCGTTCGCCGAGACGTCCACCGAGCGGGCGTCGCCGCTGATGTACGAGACCTTGATCTGGTAGGTGCCCGCCCGGGCGACGACGACGTCGTTGAAGGTCAGCTTGGAGCCGAGGTACAAGTTGCCGACCTTCTTTCCGTCGGAGCAGGCGGAGCAGTCGGCGACGGAGGCGTTGCCGCCGAGGGTGTTCGTGGTGGACTCGGCCTCGATGCCCGTCCAGGTGAGCCGGTCTCCGCGCGGGGTGACCGTGAACAGTCGCGAGCCGTGGGCGGGCAGGGCCTGGGTGATCCGGTTCTTGTAGGTGCCGAGGTTCTCGTGGTTCCAGAGATCGCGGACCGTCGCCTTTCCGGTGAAGCCGAGGGTCGTCCAGTCGGCGGTCACGGCGGCGGGGGCGTCGGCGAGGTTGAACAGGGCGACGGTGTAGGTGCCGTCGGGGTTCTTCGCGGCCCACACCTGCTGGGGGTCGGACGGAGTGACCGGGTGCGCGGGCGGGGCGGCGCCCTGGTTGAGGACGATGACCTCGCGGTTGGTCAGCAGGGACAGGCCGTAGGAGTCGAGGCGGGTGAGGTCGTCGCCGGTGTAGAGGGGGGACTTGGCGATGGCCCACAGGGTGGCGTAGCTCTGCCGTTCCGCCTTGGTGAGACCGTCCATCTCGCCGTTGCCGACGTCGAGGGAGTCGAGGTCGTTCCAGCCGCCGGGTCCGGCGTGCCGGGTCCAGGCGGGGGTGTCGTCCCAGCGGTCGTCGACGGAGTTCTCCCAGCTGACGAGGGTGTTGCAGTAGCACTCGACGTCGGTGTCGACGCGCCAGCCCTGGGAGTACTTCTTCCAGTCCTCGGCGTGGCCGATGTCGAGGGACCAGGAGAGTTCGAAGTGGATCGGGCGGCCGGTGGCGGCGATCGCCTTGTTCCACGCGGCCACGTCGGCAACGTTGTCGTACTGGTCGCCGCTCTTGCCGGAGCCGGGGCCCACGCCGTCGAGTTTGAGGAAGTCGTAGCCCCAGTCGGCGATCAACCGGGCCTGGGAGTCGATGTACTTCGCGGTGCAGGGGCGGGAGAAATCGAGTTTGTAGGAGCTGTCCCAGCCGTTGGTGGTGCGCAGGTCGCCGTAGACGATGTCAGCGGTGGTGCAGCCGTCGGCGTTCCAGATCGGCGTCCTGCCCTCGCCGTAGGCGCCCTTCTCCAGGCCGGCCGGCAGGTAGATGCCGGCCTTGAGGCCCTTGGCGTGGATGCGGTCGGCGACGGCCTTCATACCGCTGGGGAAGCGGACCGGGTCGGCCTTCTGGCGCCCGTACCGGTCGAACCCGGACTTCCAGGTCCTGTCCATCCACCAGCCGGCGTCGATGTTGACGTACTCGTAGCCGAACTTCTTGAGCTTGGCGGCCATCGCGTCGCTCTGCTTGAGGACGTTGGCCTCGGTGAGGTAGCTGTAGTCGCCGTCCGGGTTGAGGCCCGGGTACTTGGACGACTGCATGCTCCAGCTGGACCAGCCCATGTAGGGCTTGGCGGCGAGGGCGGGAGCGGCGGTCTCGGCGCCGGCCGTCGGTGCGACGGTGACGGCACCGGCGGCGAGGGCCAGGACCACCAGGGCTCTGAGGGTGCGTGCGGGCATGACGGAGTACGAGGATGACCGCATGGGCCGTACCTCCTGGGTCGTGGCGGTTATGTGTCGGCTCGGACGAAGGACTGGATCGCGGTGGCCGCGGCCCCGCGGGCCCACTCCTCGAAGGGCAGTGGGCGGGTCCGGACATCGCACTGTGCGGCGGAACCGAAAGCTGCCGCGACGAACGCGTCGCGGATCTGTTCGGCGAACAGGTCGTAGGCGGCGAGCCCCTCGCCGGAGATGATCACGCGTTCGGGACCGAGGAGGTTGGCGACGGTGGCGATGCCGCGGCCGATCGCCTCGCCGGCCCGTGCGTACACCTCGCGGGCTCCGGCGACACCGCGGCGGGCCAGGGTCAACGCCTCGGCCGCGTCGGCGATTTCGACGCCGGTGATCTCCTGGATCCGGCGGACGATCGCGGCCTCTCCCGCGATCGCCTCCACGCAACCGCGGTTGCCGCAGTGGCACAGGGGGCCGTTCGGGTCGACGGTCACATGGCCGATCTCGCCGGCCACGCCGTGGGCCCCGGCGACCACCCGGCCGTGCACGACGAGGCCGCAGCCGATGCCCGCGCCGACGGTCACCACGGCGAAGTCGGACAGGCCCGCGCCGGCGCCGAACCACTGCTCGGCGACGGTCAGGGCGCGCACGTCGTTGTCGACGGTGACCGGCAATCCGGTGGTCAGGGCGGCGAGTTCGGCGAGGGGTACGTCGCGCCAGTCGAGGAACGGCGAGTAGCGGACGGTGCCTTCGGTCCGGTCCACGTCTCCGGAGACGGCGACGCCGAGGCCCAGGACCGGTACGTCGTCCGCCTCGGTCAGCAGGTCCTGGACCAGGTCCGCTATGGACGCCAGCACCGCCTTGGCCGCGCGGTCGGGCAGCGGCACACGGCGGGCGACGCGGATGCGGCAGCACAGGTCGGTGAGGACGCCGATGATCTCGTCGCCGGTCACCTTGACGCCGATGAACAGGGCGCGTCCGCCGTCGACCCGGACCAGGTTCGCCGGCCGCCCGAGTGCGGGGCGGGCCTCGTCGTCCGCACCCTCCACCAGGTAGCCGGCCTCGATGAGGGGCCGGACGGCCTTGGTGACGGCGGCCGCGGACAGGCCCACCCGACGGGCCACCTCCAGTCGGGCGAGCGGGCCTTGGGACAGCACGGTGGTGAACACCTGCGAGGCGGCGGGGGTGTTCACGGGGAACGTCTCGGCGCGGGAGATCGGGCGCATGGCCGGGAACTTAGAGGGCTTCTTTTCCGTCGTCAATAAAAGAAGCAGGATTCGTCTGTGACCCGACTGTCAGTGCCGGGCGGCACAATCGCCCCATGACGACGATCAATTGGGCCGAGCTGACCCACGCCTACGGCAGCGCGGAGGACATCCCGGGACTCTTCGCGCAGCTCGGCGGCCCCGACGACGGCAAGGTGTGGAGCGACCTGTGGTCCGCGCTGTGCCATCAGGGGTCGGTGTACGAGGCGAGCTGGGCGGCGATGCCGGTCCTCGCGGACATCGCGCTGGGCCGGGCGCCCGGCGAGCCGCTCCAGGCGGTGCTGATGGCCGGGCTGATCACGACGGACCCGGACCCCGCCCGCCGCGAGCGCTGCGCCCACGAGATCGAGGAACTGCTGGGCGTCGCACGCGGACTGTTCGCCGCCCGGGATCTGGAGACGGGCGACTTCGTCTATCTCCAGATGGCCGTCCTGGCCTTCGAGGAAGCCGGCGTGTGGGCCACGGCGCTGGAGGGACTGCTCAACGAGGAGTACGAGCTGGAGTGCCCGGCCTGCGAGGACGGCCTCTTCGTCGCCTTCGGTTCGTACGGCCACTTCTCCGTGGCGGGCGACTACGTGACCGGCCCGGGCGCGCAGAACGAGGAGGGCCGGGCACGGCTCATACCCACGGCTCCGGAGCGACTCGGGGGGATCGGCGCACGTCTGCACCGGGAAGCCGTCGAGGCGGGCCGGGACGAGGTGGCGCTCGCCCTGACGTATGTCTTCGGCAGGGCCCACTGCCCCTCCTGCGACGCCGGGTTCGGTGTGTCCGACGAGGTGGAGAGACAGTGGGCGTGACGGTGCGGTGTGCCGTCAGTGCCGGGCGGCCGGGGTGTTGGCCGCGGTCACGTTGACGGCGGCCCAGGACCGGTTCACCGCCTTGTACTCGGTGCTGCCCGCCCCGTAGAGGTCCTTCGCCGCCTTCAGGGTCGCCGTGCGGGCGTCGTGGAAGTCGGTGGTGGAGACCATGTAGCGGGTCAGGGCACGGTAGTAGACCGCCGTGGCCTTGGCGCGTCCGATGCCCTTCGCGGGCAGGCCGTCGACGGTCGGCGAATCGTAGGTGACGCTGCCGATCTTCTTGCGGCCACTGCCTTCTGCGAGCAGGTAGTACGCGTGCGAGGAGACGCCGGAGCCGGCGTGGACCTCGGCGTCGTAGACGGCCGGTGACCAGTAGTCGATGGCGCCTTCGAGCACGTCCAGGGAGGGCTTGTCGAGGCGGCGCAGGAACTTCTGGTCCAGGCCGAGCTTCTCGCCGAGCAGGTAGTTCGGCGGGTTCTTCGGGTTGTTGGCGCTGAACTCGACGTTCGAGCCGAAGATGTCGGCCAGCGACTCGTTGAGGGAGCCGGCCTCGCCGTACTGGTTGCCGTCCGCGTCCACGCGGGTGGGCTCCAGACGGGCGGTGGCGTCCACGACACCGTGGGTGAGTTCGTGGCCGGTGACGTCGAGGACGACGAGCGGCTTCTTGAACATGTCGCCGTCGCCGTCGCCGTACAGCATGCAGCCGCAGGCCGGGTCCCAGAACGCGTTGGCCACCTTGTTGCCGAAGTGGACCATCGCCTTGGCGCCCTTGGAGTTGTTGGCGATGCCCTTGCGGCCGAAGGTCTTCTTGTAGAAGTCCAGGGTCTTGGTGATGCCGTACTGGGCGTCGACGGCGGCGCTGGCACGGTTGGAGACGGTGCCGTTGCCCCACTTGTTGGTGGTGCTGGTGAACTTCTTGCCGCGGGCGAAGTTCTCCAGTTCCTGGCCCTTCGCGTCCCGGGTCTCGGTGCCCCAGCGGTTGGGGTCCTTGAGGACGTAGCTGCGGCTGCCCGTCTTGGTGGTGGTCAGCGTGACCTTGCCGGCGAAGAGGGAGTTGCCGGTGCCCGAGGCGGTCGCCGCGAGGGCGTCGGCCCGCGGGGCGGTGCCGGTGGCCGGGTCCAGCTTCTCGCCGCGCTCGCGCAGGGTGTCGATGAGCTGAGGCGAGAGGAACTCGTCGCTGTCCGGCGTGTTGCTGCGCACCTTGCCGGTGACGGCGTCGACGACGACCGTGCGGGAGCCGCCCGCCTCGGCGGTGGCGCTGCCGGTGACCCGTACCTGGTAGGCGAGGGCCGATCCACCGTCACGGGCGTCGACGACGAGTTCCGCCGGGCCGGCGTCGCCCTTGGCGACTGCGGCGGCACGCTCCTGGGCCTGCCGGGCCGTCAGCCGGGCGCGCGCGGCCTTGGGCTCCACGGCGTGGTCGGCCGCGCGGGTGACTCCCGCGTAGGCCAGTTGCCCGGTGAGGTGGACGACGAGATCGCCGCCGAGGACCGGCATGCCGCGATGGGCGCGGACGAACCGGACGTGCCGGGCGCCCTCCGGGTCGATCAGCACATCCTGGGCCCGGAGTTCGTCACCCGGGGCGACTCCGGTGGCCGAGGTGTGGGCGAACGCGGCGGCGCGGGCCGCCTCGACGACGGACGTGGCCGTGACGGCCGGGGACTTCCCCGGCTGCCCCGTGGACGGGTCGGCGAAGGCCGTGCCCGCGAGCCCCGTGGCGGCCGTCGTCACCGCGACGGCGACGGCCAGGCTGCGTATATGGGGTCTACGCACTGTTGAGGGTTCCTTCGTGCAAAGGCGGCCGGGATCACCAACCGCCCTGAGTCATGGCGCGGTTGCGCGCCATGGGGGCTGGTCGGGCCCCCGGACGGAACCCTTACGGATGAGTCATGTCCATGTAAAGCCTGAATAGTCGCTTTTCCAACAGTTCATGGCAATACTTTGCGAATCCGCAGCGCTCAGTGAGCAACGAGTGACCAACTGTGCGTCGGCTGTGGAGATGTGACGGGGTGCGAGGAGGTTGCCCGACGTGCGTGTGATCGATCTCGCATCGAGGAGAAACGGGAGAACACTCGGATGACATCAGCAACGCTGCGCAGGGCGACGGTCTCGGGCACGGTCCTGCTGTCCCTGCTCGCGGTCCCGGCCCACGCCACGGCCGACGAGAGCGACACGACCCCGACGAGCGCCACGGCCCTGCCCCAGCCCGACATCACAGGGCTGCGCGGCGTGCTGCGCACCGCCCTGCGGCAGGGCGCACCCGGCGCGATGGCACGGATCGACGACGGCGGCACCGTTCACCGGATGGTCACCGGCCTCGCCGACCGCAAGACCCGACGGACCATCAGCACCCTCGACCGGTTCCGCATCGGCAGCGTCACCAAGACCTTCTCCGCCGTGGTGCTGCTGCAACTGCGCGACGAGAAGAAGCTCAAGCTCGACGCCTCGGTCAACCGCTATCTGCCCGGCCTGCTGCCCGACGACCGCATCACCGTGCGGCACGTCCTGAGCCATCGCAGCGGTCTGTACGACTACACCAACGACATGTTCGCGAGGTCGGTCCCGGGCTTCGAGGCCGTCCGCACCAAGGTCTTCACCTACCGCCAGCTGGTGGACCGCTCACTGCGACACGCCCGCACCAACAGCCCCGGCGCCGCCTACTCGTACTCCAACACCAACTTCGTGGTCGCCGGCATGCTCATCGAGAAGCTGACCGGCCACTCCGTGGGGACCGCCTACCAGAGCCGCATCATCGAGCCGCTCCGACTGCGCGACACGCTGTACGTGCACCCCTCCACGAAGATCCCCGGCCGCCACACCCGCGGCTACATGACGTCGGACACGGCCGGTGCGGCACCGATCGACGCGACTCGGCAGACGACGTCCTGGGCGCAGAGCGCGGGCGCACTCATCTCCACCGCCGGGGACCTCAACACCTTCCTGTCGGCACTGCTCGGCGGAGAGCTGACCTCCGCCAAGAGCCTGGAGCAGATGGAGCGGTGGTGGAAGGTCAACAGCACCACGGCGTACGGCCTCGGCCTGCGCCGCCGCACCCTGTCGTGCGGGACGTCGGTGTACGGCCACACGGGCGCCGTCCAGGGCTACTACACGTACGCGTTCACGTCGAAGGACGGCAGGCGCAGCCTCAGTGCGCTCGCCAACACCTCCAACAACGCGACGGTGCTCAACACGATGATGGGCACCCTGGAGTCGGCCTTCTGCGGCAAGCGGGCGGCGACGGTCCGAGGATCGGCGCACGTCGAGCGGCACGAGGACGTCGCCCCCGGCGTCGCGCTGGACTGACCGGGCGGGAACCCCGGTGACGGGGCGCGCGTTCTTCGGACAACCCCACCGGGTTCCGTACGACGACACCAGGACGGCGCGATGACCGAGTTGGTCCCCGGGGGCAATCTGCCCCTCCCGGGCGGTGCCGTGACCGTCCGGGTGTCCGGTCCCTTCGATGTGTCCGCGCTCATCACCGACGACAGCGGCAAGGTCCGGGGCGACGGCGACTTCGTGTTCTACAACCAGCCCGCCGCCCCGGGAGCCCGGCTCTCCGGCGACACCCTGACCCTCGACCCGGCGCGACTGCGCGCCGGCGCCACGCGGATCACGGTCGCCGTCACCCCCGCCGACCCCGGCACTCCCCTGGGCCGCCTGCCCGCACCCACCCTCCACCTCGCCGGCCCGGGCGGCCGCGCACTCGCCCGGTTCGCCCCGCCACGCCCCCGCCAGGAGACGGTGCTGCTGCTCGCGGAGATCTACCGGCGGGGCACCGGCTGGAAGCTGCGCGCGCTGGGACAGGGGTACGCCGACGGCCTGGCGGGGCTGGCACGGGACTTCGGGGTGGATGTCACCGAGGAGCCGAGCCCGGCCTCCACGCCGCCCATGGCCTCGTCGAGGCCCGTGCCCCCGCCGATGCCCTCGCGGCCGCCCATGGCCCCGCGCACACCCCCGAGCCCTGTCGGGCCGCACAGGCCCTCCGCCGCCCCCGACGCGTTCTTCACCCTGGTCAACTCCGCCCGCGCCGCCGCCGGTTCCCCGCCCGTCTCCCCCGACACCCGCCTCACCTCCGCCGCCCAGGCCCACGCCTCCGCGATGGCCGCGGTCCGAAGCCTCGGCGTCCAGGGCGCGGACGGCATCTCCGTCTACCAGCGGCTCACCGCCACCGGGTACGCGTACGTCACCGTCGGCGAACACCTCGTCTCCGGCCCGCGCACCCCCGCCGAGTTCGTCGACTACTGCCTGCGCACCGCCCAGCCGCGCCAGACCCTCAGCGACCCGGCCTTCACGCACGCGGGACTGGCCCACGCCTCCGACGGCCGCACCGGTGAGACCTACTGGACGGCACTGTGGGCCAGGCCCCTCACCCCGGGCGACCTGAGCCGCACGGCGTCCGAGGTCGTCGGCCTCACCAACCGCGAGCGTGCCCGGCACGGCCTGCCTCCGCTGGCCGTCGACCCCTTCCTCACCACCGCCGCACAGACCCACAGCGCCGACATGATCGCTCGCGCCTTCTACTCCCACACCTCGCCGGACGGCAGCCAGCCCTGGGACCGGGCGGCCGCCGCGGGGTCGGGGCGGCGCTCCATCGGCGAGAACATCGCCTGCGGCCAGCGGTCCCCCGCCGAAGTCGTGGAGGGCTGGATGAACAGTCCGGGCCATCGCGCCAACATCCTCAAACCCGACTTCACCCATATCGGGATCGGCTTCGCGGGCGGCGGCTCGTCGGGCACGTACTGGACACAGCTCTTCGGCGCCTGAACCGACACGCCGGTAGGCCCCATGGCGGAACGGAATCGTCCGGGACACCATGCCCCCATGAAGGGTGACCTCTTTTCCAGTGAGCACATGGTCCAGCCGGCCACGACGCCGGGCATGGCCGTCGAGAACGCGAAGTGCATCAGGTACACGGTGAACGGCGAGATGCTGGCCCGGCAGGGGGCGATGATCGCCTACCGCGGCAACCTCCAGTTCGAGCGCAAGGGCCAGGGCGTCGGCGGCATGCTGAAGCGCGCGGTCACCGGTGAGGGACTGCCGCTGATGACCGTGCGCGGCCAGGGCGAGGCCTGGTTCGCGCACGAGGCGCAGAACTGCTTCGTCGTCGAGGTCGACCCGGGCGACGAGTTCACCGTCAACGGCCGCAACGTCCTGTGCTTCGACGCCTCGTTGTCGTACCGGATCTCCACGGTGAAGGGCGCGGGCATCTCGGGCGGCGGTCTGTTCAACAGCGTCTTCACGGGCAGTGGCAGGCTGGGGCTGGTGTGCGAGGGCAACCCGCTGGTGATCCCGGTCTCGCAGCAGTACCCGGTGTACGTCGACACGGACGCGGTCGTGGGCTGGACCGCCGGCCTCCAGACCTCGCTGCACCGTTCGCAGTCCATCGGGTCGATGCTGCGCGGCGGGTCGGGCGAGGCCGTGCAGCTGATGCTCCAGGGCCAGGGGTACGTCGTCGTACGGCCGAGCGAGGCGACACCGCAGAAGGCGCAACAGCACTGAGCCGATCACCCCACCGCCCGAAACCGTGTTGACCGGCGCCCCGCACCGCGCCAGGGTCGAAGCGGTGCGGATCGTCCGTGCCGGAAGGGTGAGTGTCTTGATCGGGATCTCCGACATCGAAGCCGCGGCCGAGCGGATCGCCGCACACGTCGTCCGCACCCCGACCGTGCCGAGCCCCGGGCTGTCCGCGCTGCTCGGCGTTCCGGTCACCGCCAAGCTCGAACTCCTCCAGCGCACCGGTTCGTTCAAGGCGCGTGGCGCGACGGCGAAGCTGCTCTCGCTCACCGAGGCCGAGCGGGCCGCCGGAGTCGTGGCGGTCAGCGGCGGCAACCACGGCATCGCCCTCGCGGTGATGGCCGCGGCGCTCGATGTGAAGGCCACGGTCGTCATGCCGCGTTCGGCGCCTGCCCATGCCGTGGAGATCGCCAGGGACGCCGGTGCGTCGGTGCGGGTCACCGACGACATGGACGGCGCGTTCTCGCTGGTGACACGGTTGCGGGACGAGGGCCTGACCCTGGTCCACCCCTTCGACGATCCGCTCGTGATCGCCGGGCAGGGAACCGTGGGCCTGGAGTTCGCCGAGGACGCCGGTGAACTCACCGACGTCCTCGTCAGCATCGGAGGCGGCGGACTGATCGCCGGTGTCGCGGCCGCGCTGCGCGCCCGGCGCCCGGGTCTGCGGATCTGGGGTGTGGAGACCGAGGGCGCCCAGGCCATGTCCGAGGCGCTGGCCGCGGGCGGTCCGGTGCCGGTCGCGCTGTCGTCGATCGTGTCCACGCTCAGCGCGCCGTCCGTGTCGCAACTGACGTACGACCATGTGTCGGCCCTGGTCGACGAGGTTCTCGTGGTCACCGACCGGGAGGCGGTGCAGGGTTCGCTGCAGCTGGCCGATCACGCCAAGGTGTGGGCCGAGCCCGCCGCCGGCTGTCTGGTGCCCGCGGCCCGGCAGGTGCTTCAGCGGGTGGGCGACGGTGCCCGGCTGGGGCTGGTGGTGTGCGGGGGCAACGCGACGACCGGGGATGTCAAAACCTGGGCAGAACGTTTCGAATTGCTCTGACCATTCGTCAAATCCCGTCCCGTGACAGCCCATCAGAAAAAGCACCCCGCTTTCCGCTGAACGCACCCCGTCACGCCCGCCGTACCTGTGGGAAAGGTGAGAGACAGGTTCAGCAAGGGATGACCATGGTCAAGGCGCACGTCTCCACACACGAGCTGGTGGCCGGAAGGTACCGGCTCCTGGAGGTCCTCCACCGCGAAACGAACCGCGTCTGCTGGTACGGGGAGGACGTCGAGGCCGGCCGTCCGTGTCTGCTCACACAGATCGGGCTGCCACCGGATCCGGACGGCGAGAGCTCGCGCCGCGCGATCGCCCGGGTCATCCGGATGTCCGAGACCATGGGGCGGCTCTGCCCGGGCCGGCTCGCCTCGGTCGTCGACGCCGTCGAGGAGTACGGCACCCTGTGGACCGTCACCGAGTGGATCGAGGGCACCCCGCTGGGCGAGGTCCTGGAAAGGGAAGGCACGTTCAACCACGTGCGGGCGGCCCGTATCGGCCTGGAACTGCTCGACGTGCTGGAGGCCGGGCACGGCGAGGGCATCACCCACGGCGAGCTCAGCCCCGGCCAGGTGTTCGTGCGGGACAAGGGCCCCGTCGTGGTCACCGGCTTCGGCCTGACCGGCGCGACGCTCGCACCCCGGGTCAGCGCACCGTCGTACGCCTCCCCGGAACAGGCCCGCGACGAGCGCATCGGGCCGGCCGCGGACCTGTGGGCGCTCGGCGCGATGCTGTACACGATGGTCGAGGGCCGCCCGCCCTTCCGGGACCGGGACAGCCCGGAGACCACGCTGAAGGGCGTGGACCGGCTGCCGTTGCGCAGCCCGGTGCGGGCCGGGCCGCTCACCCAGACCGTGCAGGGGCTGCTCCGGAAGAACTCCAGGGAGCGGCTGAACCGCCAGGTCGTCCGCGAGGCGCTCGTCCGTGTCGTCAGCGAGGACCCCGACGCGGCGCCGGCATCGGCTCCCCGGCCCCGGCTGCGCGGCCTGACCTCCGGTGGACCGGGCTGGAGCCGGCGCACCCTGGTCGCCGGTACCGCGCTGGCCGTCGTCACCGTCGCGGTGGCGGTCGTCGCCGTGGCCCGTGAACTGCCCGGCGGTTCGGACGAGTCCGCGACCGACGCGGCCACGCCCAGGCCGTCCGCCTCGGCCTCCGCCTCCGTCCCCGCCGCACAGCCCAGCCAGGCACCGGCCCCGACGCCGACGCCGACGCCCCAGAGTCCGACACCCACGCCGACGCCCACCCCCACGAGCGCCTCGCCGGCGGCTCCGCAACCGGAGTTCCAGCACTACACCTCACCGCAGGGCTTCTCCGTCTCCCTCCCCGAGGGCTGGGAGGCGCTGAGCACGACGAAGCAGGACGATCTGGCGTACCGGGTCGTCCTCGGCGCGGAGGGCGACCCGCGCACGCTCGCGGTCACCTACAGCACGCGCGTGGGCGACGACCCGGTCGCCGTCTGGCGGGACGACGTCGAACCGAGGCTGCAGCAGTCCGGCGACTACCAGCGGATCGGGGAGATCCGCGCGACGACGTACCAGGGCCGCGAGGCCGCCGACCTGGAGTGGCTCGCCACCGTCGACGGCACCAGCGTGCACACCCTGGGCCGCGGCTTCCTCCTCGGCTCGGGCCAGGGTTTCTCGTTGCGCTGGACCACCCCGGCGTCCGACTGGGACGACGACGCCAACCAGCAGACCCTGGAGACGATCCTGCGGACGTTCCGCGTGCCCTCAGACTGAGTCGCGGGGTGCGCGCATCGCGCGGATGCGGGAGCTGTGCAGCGGTTGGGTGCGCCACCGTGCGGTGAACGTCCGGTCCGTGAGCGAGCAGGTCAGGTCGACGTGGTGCGGGGTCTCCAGGAGGGCCACGTCCAGGGCGAGGGTGGCCGGGCCGCTCCATCCTCCGCTCACCGCCGCGGGCACCGGTCCGTCGGTGACGGTCCAGCCCGGCTCCCCGAACCGCAACTCCAGCCGGTGGCCGTCCTCGACGAGGGTCAGCCGCCGGCCCTCCGCGTCGACCTCGACCGCCGTCAGCTTCGGAAGTCCCTCGCAGACTCCGCCGTACGGTGTGAACGCGACCGCCTGCTCAGGCGGTGCGGGCTTGCCCGCCGCCGGCGGCAGCGCGAGCCGGGACATCCGCTCGGCCAGCGCGACGTCCTCCTCCTCGCGGCCGGGCAGCGGGCCGGCGCCGAGCGCCGGCAGCAGATGGCTCCAGACCAGGTCCAGCACCTTCTGCATCTCCTCGGTGGCCCCGGTGATCGCGACCACCGCGTCCTGCTCGGGCAGCACGAGGCAGTACTGCCCGTACGCGCCGTCCCCGCGGTAGCCGTGCCGGGACATCCAGAACTGGAAGCCGTACCCCTGCGCCCAGTCGGTCCACGTGCTGTCCCCGTTGAGGATGTGCGACCGCGTCGCCTCGGCGACCCACTCCTGCGACAGCAGCCGTTCGCCCTCCCACACGCCGCCCTGGAGGTACAGCTGGCCGAGCCGGGCGATCGCGTCGGTGGTGGCGTGCAGTCCGCTGTAGCCCAGCTCGCGTCCGGTCCGGCCGCGCACCCACGCCACGTCGCCGATGCCGAGGGGATCGAGGAGGCGCGGGCGCAGATACTCGGTCAGCGGCAGGCCGGTCACCCGCTGGACGATCGCGGCGAGGGTGTAGGTGGTGGGCTGGTTGTAGGCGAAGACCGTGCCCGGGTCGCGGTCCGGCGGCAGCAGCAGGAAGCCGCGCACCGGCTCCTCGCGGTCCGTCGCCAGCGCCCGGTCATAGGTCTCGGCCTCATGACCGCTGGCCATCGTCGTGACATGCCGGACGAGCATCGCGCGGCTGCGCGGGTCGGTGATGTCGGCGTCGAACTCCGGGAAGTACGAGATCACCGGGTCGTCGAGCCGGAGCAGTCCCTCGGCGACGGCGAAGGCGGCGGCCGTCGCGGTGAAACTCTTGCTGAGCGAGTACAGGAGATGGGGACGGCCGGCGGTGTACGGCGCCCACCATCCGGACGCCACAACCTTGCCGTGACGCAGGACCATCAGACTGTGCGGCTCGATGTCCGGGGCGGATTCGAGGGCGTCGAGCAGGGCCTGCACACCGGTCGCGTCGACGCCTTCGGCGGACGGGGTGCTCGTGGGCAAGGGGCGAACGCTCATACGACCATCCTCTCCCGGCGATCACGTCATGATCCAGACGTCCGCGAGCCGTTTTCCGTCCCGAAGCCCGGGGACCCGCTCCTTGTGGTGCACATCGCATACACGATGACGACCGAGCAGGCCGGCCCTGTGAGCTCGTCGACCATGTGGGGCGGGCCGAGGAGGTGGGCTTCGACCTCTCGGCGACCTCGGACCGCTGCTTTCCGTGGCTGCGTGCACAGGGTCACTCGCCGTACGCCTGGAGTGTGCTGGGCGGCGACGATGCAGTTGCTCTCCGAGGGCCGGTTCCGGCTGGGGCTCGGCTCGGGAGAGAATCCCAACGAGCATGTGGTGGGCGGCGGTCAGCCGTCCGCGGACGTACGGCACGAGATGTCGGAGGAGGCGGTCGAGATCATCCGGGCGCTCTTCCGGGGCGGACATGTGAACCATCGCGGGGCGCACTTCGCCGTGGAGCCCGCCCGGCTGTGGGATCTGCCCGACGTACCGCAGCCCCTGGGCATCGCGGTCTCCGGAGAGCAGTCCTGCGCCCTCGCGGGCCGGCTCGCGGACCTGGTGATCGCGACCGAGCCCAAGGCCGCCCTCCTCGACTCCTTCGACCGGCACGGCGGCACCGGCAAGCCACGCGTCGGGCGGCTGCCGGTCTGCCACGACCCCGACCGGGACACCGCCGTGAAGCGCGCCCACGCGCAGCTCCGCTATTTCGGCGGCGGCTGGAAGGTCGACTCGGAGCTGCCGCATCCCGATGCGTTCGAGGGGGCCACACAGTTCGTGACGCCGGACGCCGTCGTCGAGGCCGTACGCCCCTACGTGGAGGCCGGGTTCACCGAGATCGCCCTGGTGCAGATCGGCGGCGAGTCGCAGCCGGCGTATCTGGACCGGGCGGAGAAGACGCTGCTGCCCGCACTCCACGACGCCCTGGACCACGGGACACACAGGGGTTGCCAAAGCATCGCCAATGGGTGGATATAGGCTGCCTCCCTGCACTCTTGCCGTTCGACCGGCCCCCACCCAGGAGAGTCACCTGTGACCCTAGCGATCGCCCCGTCCGAGACGTCCCCCGCACCCCTGTCCGACCTCGTGGCGCGGGACGCCCGTGAGTTCGGCGCCTACGCGCGGACCGGAGGCTGGGCCTTCGGGCTGATGGTGGCGCGCAGCGTACGGCCCGGCGGCCAGGGCGCGGACGAGACGCCGAAGGTGTCCGCCAAGGAGTTCGCCGAGCTCGCCGGCTGCTCCGCCGATCGCGTCATGCGCTACTACAAGGCGTGGGACCGGGCCGCCGACGACGGTCTCGTCCCGCACTTCGAGGCGCTCGCGCCGGGCCAGGAGGTGGAGCTGCCGGACGCCGACGTGTGGCTGACCTACTACGTCTCCCGCAGCAGTGCCACCTCCGAGCGCGGCACCGCCATCGCCGAGGCCGCCGAGGCCGAGGGCATCCGGCCCACGAAGGCCCTGGAGGTCGCCGAGAACCCCACCGCGCTGCGCGCCGCGATCCTCGCCGACCCCTCCACTGCCCGGGCCGCCCGCCAGGCGCTCCTGGACCGGGTGCGCGAAGACCCCGACCTGCAGGCCGAGTTGGCGCGTGACGTCGTGCGCACCGACGACCTCAAGAAGGCCGTCGCCACCGAGAGCAGGTCCGCCGACCGCATCGGCTACGTCCGTCAGATCGCCGAGTCGGGCCAGATCAAGACCCCCGCCGGACAGACCGTCGACGCGCCCGCCGACCTCCGCCAGGAGGCCGAGCGGCACCTCTCCCTCCTCGACGAGCTGAACGAGGACGAGGACACCGGCGAGTGGGCCACCGAGGCCTACGGCACCATGAAGACCCTCGTCGTCGAGGCCGTGGAGGCCGATCCCGAACTCCGTGTCCAGGAACGGCGGACGAAATTCTACAGCAGTCTCCAGAAGGCGACGAAGGTGTTCGAGGAGCTGACCTTCGACGACGCGCAGGACTTCTACGAGGACGACATGGTCCAGCAGCTCGAAGAGTTGCAGCAGGCCATCGGCGCGTGCATCACGTCCCTGCGCGACGCTCGGGGGAATCAGCCTCACGAGTGAGCATTTCACGCGTGAGAGGGGTACTTGAGGGCAGCACCGCGTCCGTTCTTTCCGGAGGCCCTCTCGTGAACTTCTCGACGCACAAGACCTTGGTCGTACAGCTCCAGGCGGGCGACACGGATCGTTTCCCCGTGCTCGCCCATCTGGACTACGACGCCTCCGATCCGTTCGCCGTGACGGTGGTGTTCAGCCACGACGGCCGGGTGCTCGCCCGATGGCGCCTCGACCGCGAGATGCTCGCCCAGGGGCTGACCGGACCGGTCGGACTGGGCGACGTACGCCTGCGCCCCGCGTCCTCGGGTGCGGGCAAGGAGCTGCGCATGGAACTCCTCGGCGACGCCCGGCCCGGCGGCGGCAGACATCACGCCGTGGTGTTCGCGTGGGCCCCGACGGTCGCCGCGTTCCTGAGCCGGACCTACGAGGTGGTGCTGCCGGGGCAGGAGGAGGTCGAGGTCGACGACTTCCTCGCGGAGGTCATCGCACGGGGCTGAACTGAGTAACCGTACTCATGCCTCTCCCCCGCCATCGCCCCACGATGGGGCTCCTACGGCAAGAGCCCCGAAATGACAGCAGTTCGCCGCCCTCTGCCCGCCCTGCCGGCCGGGGTCGTGGTCGTGCTCATGGGAGTGGCCCTCTCCGCCTGGGGTGCGCAGGACCGCACCACCCGGTTCCTGGAGACGGTGTGGGTGCTGGTCGGGCTGCCGCTGATCGTGCCGGCTCGGCGGCGCTTCCCGCTGACCGATCTGCTGTGCTGTCTGCTGGCCGCCCATGCGCCGGTGCTGGTGATCGGCGGCCACTACACGTACGCGGAGGTGCCGATCGGCAACTGGCTGCGCGACGAGCTGGGCCTGGAGCGCAATCCGTACGACCGGTTCGGCCACCTCATGCAGGGGTTCGTGCCGGCCGTGCCGGTGCGGGAGCTGCTCAGCCGGACCTCGCCGCTGCGGGGCAGTCGCTGGCTGGCGCCGCTGACGGTGTGCGCCTGTCTGGCCTTCAGTGCCGTCTTCGAGATGCTGGAGTGGCTGGCCGCGGTACTCGGCGGTCAGGCGGCGGACGCCTTCCTGGCCACGCAGGGCGATGTGTGGGACACCCAGTGGGACATGTTCTGCGCCCTGGTCGGCGCCACCGTCTCGGTGCTGCTGCTGAGCCGCCCGCACGACCGGCAGCTGGCCGCGCGGGCCTTCACTCCGTCGTGTAGCGACGCCGGATCCACAGCGGCAGCAGGAACCAGCACACCAGGTACCACGCGACCACTCCGCTGACCAGCCACGGCACGAAGGAGTCGTGGGTGGCGACCCGCAGGATCAGCAGGAGCGAGGCGGTCGTCGTGGCGAGCAGCAGCACCAGGCCGATGGTGGTCAGCCGTGCCGCCCACTGCACCGCACGCGCCTTCACGCGCCGCCCGGACACCAGACGGTGCAGGGACACCGGTCCGATGAGGGCGCCGGTGGCGGTGGCCCCCAGGACGACCGTCACGAGGTAGATGGTCTTCTCGATGTCGCCCAGGTCCGCGTACTTCGGGGTGAAGACCACGGTCAGCAGGAAGCCGAACAGAATCTGCACGCCCATCTGCGCGACACGGATCTCCTGCATGAGCTCGCCCCACATACGGTCGGCGCGCTCTTCCTCGGTCTCGTCACGTCCTGTTCGCGTTTCCGCTGCCTGCCCCATGCGGGACGGGTAACCCGGCGCCTGATCGTTCAAACAGCCGGGTTCCCGTCCCCATGGACTACCAGCGGTTCTCGACCTGGTCCTTGATCCGCCCCTTGTAGAGGTCCCGGATCGCGGTGAGCGTCTCCTCGGACAGCTCCGGCAGCGCGGCGGCGGCCGCGTTGGCGCGGGCCTGCTCGGGGTTGCGGGCGCCGGGGATCACGCTGGTCACGCCGGGCTGCTGGATGATCCAGCGCAGTGCCAGCTGGGCCGGGGTGTATCCCTCGGGGGCGAGGGCGGAGAACTCGGCTGCCGCCTCCACGCCCGTCGCGTAGTCGACGCCGGAGAAGGTCTCGCCGACGTCGAAGGACTCGCCGTGCCGGTTGTAGGTGCGGTGGTCGTTCTCGGGGAAGACGGTGTCCTTGGTGTACTTGCCGGACAGCAGACCGGAGGCCAGGGGCACCCGGACGATGATGCCGACGCCCGCCTCCCGCGCCGCGGGGAGCACCCTCTGAAGCGGCTTCATGCGGAACGCGTTGAAGATGATCTGCACGCTGGCCACGCCCGGCCGGGCGATCGCGGTCAGGGCTTCCTCGCAGGTCTCCACACTGACGCCGTACGCGGCGACACGCTCCTCCTCGACGAGGGTGTCCAGCGCGTCGTACACCGCGTCCGTCGAGTAGACCGGCGTGGGCGGGCAGTGCAGCTGGACGAGGTCGAGGCGGTCGACGCCGAGGTTGCGGCGGGAACGGTCGTTCCAGGCGCGGAAGTTGTCGAGGACGTAGTTCTCCGGGATCTGGTCGACCCGGCGGCCCATCTTCGTGGCGACCAGGACGTGCAGGTCGGGCCGGCTCCGCAGGAACGTGGCGATGGTCTGCTCGCTGCGGCCGTCGCCGTACACGTCGGCGGTGTCGAAGAAGGTCACGCCCGACTCGGCGGCGGCCTCCAGTACCGAAAGGGCTTCCTTGTCGTCGACGTCTCCCCAGTCGGCGCCCAGCTGCCATGTACCGAGACCGACGACGGATGCGTGCTGACCCGACCTACCGAAAGTGCGCTCGTCCATGGCGTCAGTCTGTCATCCGTCACCTCTGTGCGCGGAACCGGCTCCTCCGGAGGCTCTCCTGTGAATCATTCACTCACACGAGTGAATGAACTCGACGAGCAAGCGCTCTCTGTCAGCAGGTCCCTAACTTGACCCCCGTGACTCACAACTGGACCCGCAGAAGCTTTCTCCTCAGTGCCGCCGCCCTGACCCTCGTGCCGGCCGATCCGGCCGTCGCCGCGCAGGAACTGCCCGGCTTCCCGGACGAGGTGGCGCTCTACCGCTCGGCGTACCGGAACTGGGTCGGCGAGATCACCGCCGCCGGGCTGTGGGCCTGTGCGCCTTCCGACGGGGACCAGGTGGCCGCCGTCGTCAACTGGGCCTGGCAGAACGGCTGGCGGGTGCGCGCCCGGGGCTTCTCGCACGGCTGGTCTCCGCTGACGATCACCGAGGACACGTCGTCGGACGCGCCCGTGCTGCTCGTCGACACGACCGCGCACCTCACCGATCTGGCCCTGGAGTCCGCCGGCGCCGTGCGAGCCGGCGCCGGCGCCTCGATGGAGTCCCTGCTGACCTTCCTGGAGGGACACGGACTCGGTGTGACGGCCGCGCCCGCGCCCGGCGATCTCACCCTCGGCGGCGCCCTGGCGGTCGACGCGCACGGCAGCGCCGTCCCCGCACGGGGCGAGCAGCGGCTGCCGGGGCAGACGTACGGCTCGCTGAGCAACCGGGTGCTGTCGGTGACGGCGGTCGTGTGGGACGAGGACAGCGGGGCCTACGTCCTGCGGACCTTCGCACGTGACGAGGCGGACGCCGCCGCGCTGCTGACCCATCTCGGACGGACCTTCGTCACGGAGGTCGTCCTGCGGGTCGGCGCGAACGCGAACCTGCGCTGTGTCAGCCGTACGGACATCCCGGCCGGTGAGCTCTTCGCCGCGCCCGGCAGCGACGGACGCACCCTCGCGAGCTACCTGGACGAGGCCGGGCGCGTCGAGGCGATCTGGTTCGCGTTCACCGAGTTCCCGTGGTTCAAGGTGTGGAGCGTCGAGCCGACGAAGCCGCTCACCTCGCGCCGTGTGACGTCGCCGTACAACTATCCGTTCTCCGACAACGTCCCGACCCTGGTGGCGGACCTCGCCGGACGGATGGTCTCGGACGCGGCCTGGTATCTGGCGCCGGTGCTCGGGAACGCGCAGTACGACACGTCCGTGCTCGGGCTCGTGGCGACGCTGTCCGCCGACATCTGGGGGCCGTCCAAGAACACGCTGCTCTACATCAAGCCCACCACCCTGCGGATCAACGCCAACGGCTACGCGGTGCTCACCTCCCGGGACCAGGTGCAGCGTGTCGTGGCCGAGTTCACCGACTTCTACCGCGAACGGCTCACGGCGTACGCGGCCCTGGGCCGCTTCCCGGTCAACGGCTCGGTGGAGATCCGGGCGACGGGCCTGGACGACCCGGCCGACGCCGAACTCGCCGGCGCCCGTGCCCCGTTGCTCTCCGCGCTGCGGCCGGACAGCGAGCACCCGCAGTGGGACACCGCCGTCTGGCTGGACGTGCTGACGCTGCCGGGGACCCCGTACGCGGAGGCCTTCCTGCGTGAGCTGGAGCAGTTCCTGCTGGACAGCCACGACGGCACGGACGCCCTGACCCGTGTCGAGTGGTCCAAGGGCTGGGCCTACACGGACGACTCGGTGTGGGACGACGAGCAGGTGCTCGGCACGGCGGTGCCCGCGTCCCTCGGCGACGGCGTCTGGGAGGAGGCGGCCGGCGTTCTGGACCGTCTCGACCCGCACGGCGTGTACGGCAACGCCTTCCTGGACCGGCTGTTCGGCTAGGGCGTGAGCTGGGCCTGCACCACGGATGCGTATCGCTCGACGATGGTGTCGAGCGTGCTCGCCCTGAGGTGAGGTCCGCGGGCGATGCCGTACATCACGCCGAGGCCGAGAAGGGTGCCCACGGCGAGTTCGGCGCGCAGTCCGGTGTCGGGGCCGGTGAGGCGTTCGGCGAGGCGTTCGGTGACCTGGGCGCGGAAGTTGGCGCGCAGGATGTCGCCCTGTTCGCCGTGCAGGGGGGCGAAGGCGATGCGCAGCAGGGGGTCGGCGCCGCGCTCGCGCTGGCTCTCCAGGACGTGCCGGACCATGTGCCGGCCCAGCTCTTGCAGGGGCGCGTCCAGCAGGGCTTCCGCGTCGGCCTCGAAGGACATGACGCGGGCGAAGAGGGCGTCCTTGTTGCCGAAGTACTTCAGGATCAACGGCGGGCTCACACCGGCGCGTTCGGCGACCGCCTTCAGGGTGATGTCGGCGTGGGCGTGGCGGGCCAGGAGGTAGCGGGCCGACCTGAGGATGGCCGCCTTGGTCGCCTCGGCGTCCCGGCGTGCGGACGGGGCGGCGGTCGGTGGGGTGCTCACGGCACTCATGCTCCCTCCATCACCTCCTTGCGGGCTCCCCGGGCCCGGCGTGTTCCGTCGGCCTCCGGGTCGGCGGGGATGCACAGTGCGGTCGCGCACGCCGCCAGGGCGACCGCACCCGCGACGCCGAAGGCCAGCAGATAGCCGTCCAGGGCGGGTACGGGAACACCGCCGACCAGACTGGTGTGGCGGACCAGGACCGCGGCGACGGCGGCACTCGACACCGCCTGCCCGATCGTGCGCATCAGGACGTTGACGCCGTTGGCGGAGGCCGTCTGGCCTGCCGGGACGGCGTGCAGGATGAGGGTGGGCAGCGCCGAGTAGGCCAGGGTGGTGCCGGTGCCCACGACCGCCGCACCGGCCATGATCATCCACAGGTCGTGGCTGTCGGCGATGCGCACGGCGTAGCCGGCCGCGATGACCAGCGCCCCGAGGGCGAGCGTGACGCGCGGTCCGCGGGCGGCGGACATCCGGGCCGAGACCGGCGAGAACAGCAGCATGATGAAGCCGCCCGGGAGCAGCACCAGACCGGTCTGGACGATCGACAGCCCGAGCCCGTACCCCGTGGCTTGGGGCGCCTGCACGAGCTGCGCCGTGACCAGGGAGTTGGCGTAGAACGCGAACCCGGTCAGCAGTGCGGCCACATGTGAGAGCCCGACCCGCGGCTTCGACACGAGCCGCAGATCGACCAGCGGCCGTTCGGCCCGCAACTGCTGCCACCACCACAGCGCCAGTACGACGACGGCGGCGCCGAAGAGTCCCAGGATCCGCGCGCTGCCCCACCCCCACTGCCCGCCCTGCGACACCCCGAGCAGCAGGCTGACGAGCCCGGCGGCCAGGCCGAGGGTGCCCGGCACGTCGAACCGGCCGGGCTCCCGCACCGGCGACTCCCGTACCGCCCACCACACCGAGGTGACGCCCACCGCGCCCAGGCCGGCGGTCACCCAGAACATGGCGTGCCAGTTCGCGTACTGCACGATGACCGCCGCGAGCGGCAGGCCCAGCGCGGCGCCGATGCCCACGGTCGAGCTCATCAGCGCCACCGCGTTGCCCCGGCGTTCCGGGGGGAGTTCGTCGCGCAGGATGCTGATGGACAGCGGTACGACGGCGGAGGCGGCGCCCGAGAGGGCGCGGGCGGCGATGAGTACCCGGATGTCGGAGGACAGGGCGCACAGCACCGAGCCGACGGTCATCAGGCCCAGCGCCGCCATGAGCACCCTGCGCTTGCCGTACATGTCGCCGGCCCGGCCGAGGACCGGGGTGAGGACGGCGCCGGCGAGGAGGGTCGCGGTGACCATCCAGGAGACGGCGCCGGGTGAGGCACCGGTCAGCCGCGGCAGGTCCGGGAGCAGCGGGACGACCACGGTCTGCATGACGGCCATGAGGATGCCGCCGAACGCCAGCACCGGGACCGTCAGCCGCTCCCGCAGGGGCCGGGGTATCGCGGCGGGCTCGTCCATCGGCACTCCAGCGAAAAAAATATGGGTGAATGGCAATTCACCATAGCTGGTGAATTGCCATTCACCCAAGCGGGAAAGCCGCTACTTCCGCTCGCTCAGGGTCCGGGTGTGGGCGCTGCGCGCGATCTTCGGACCCAGCCAGCGCTTGAGCCGCCGCAGCGCTTCGAGCTGCCCCGCGGCCTTGTCGAGCCGGTAGTACAGCTGGGGCGGGACGTAAGGCAGCAGGGGCGAGTGACGCTGGCCGAGCAGGGCGAACATCTGCTGTGGGGGCAGGTGGATGTAGCGCGGGAGGTTCTCGTACCACTGGGCGCTGTAGCGGGCGGCACTCTGGACGGAGAGGAGCTCGGCCTTGCGTTGTCGCTCGTAGCGGGCGAGGGCCTGCGGGAGCTCGGTGTGCTCGCGGAGCGCTGTGGCCAGGGCGATGGCGTCCTCGAGGGCGAGGGTGGTGCCGGCGCCGATGGAGTAGTGGGTGGTGTGGGCGGCGTCGCCGATGAGGACGAGGTTGCCGCGGGACCAGGTGCGGTTGGTGATGGTGCGGAAGTTGAGCCACTGGGCGCTGCCGTCGGCACTGTCGCGGCCGATGAGGGAGTGGCCGTCCAGGACGTCGGCGAAGAGCTTCTCCAGCAGGGTCAGCCCCTCGGCCTCGTCAGCGCCGTCGAGGCCGAGGCCCGACCAGGTCTCCGGGGCGCATTCGATGACGCAGGTGCTGCGGTCGGGGCCGAAGCCGTAGCCGTAGCACCAGATCCAGCCGTGGTCGGTCTCGACGAAGGCGAAGGTGAAGGCGTCGAAGACCTTGGTCGTGCCGAGCCAGACGTAGTGGTTGCGGCCCGCCTTGACCTCGGTGCCGAAGTGGCCGGCGTGCGCGGTGCGCAGCGCGCTGTGGACGCCGTCGCCGGCCACGATCAGGTCGGCGTCGGGCAGGTTCTCCGGGGTGATCCCGTGCTCGAACTCCAGCCGCACACCGAGCTCCCGGGCGCGGGCGGCGAGGAGCTCCAGGAAGCGATGGCGGCCGATGCCGTGCCCTTCGTCGCCGCGGTGGCGGGTCGTCAGGTCCCGCACATGGGCGACGCCGTCGTTCCAGCGGACCGAGTGCTCCTCGACGGCACGCGCGGTCTCGGGGTCGTGCTCGTGGAGCTTGTCGAGCAGACCACGCCAGTAGGTGACGCCCCAGCCGTAGGTCGAGCCCTCAGGATTGCGCTCGTAGACGGTGATGTCGTGGGACGGGTCCTGCCGTTTCAGCAGGATCGACAGATACAGGCCGGCGGGCCCGCCACCGACGCAGGCGACCTTCACACGCACCCCAGGTATTACTCAAAGCGGTCAGTTGACGACACAGAGTAGCAGGGTGATTGCGCCAGTTTCTCCAGGTGAGCCAGGCCACTGACGACACACCCGTCCGCCAAGGACCACCCGAAACACGGCCCTCGACGGAAGGAATTCCCCGTTCCGGCACCCCATGGGTCCCGCCGAAGCAAGATCATCTTTGTTCAACGTTGCACGACATGTTGGTAATTGTCCGGATCGTAGCCAACCGGTCCCGAGGGATTTCTCCCGCTCTCCGCGGGGCCGATAGGCATGCGGAGTCGCCCACCACCGGAAGGACTCCCATGCCCGAACTGACCCGGCGCCGCGCACTCACCGCCGCGGCCGCCCTCGCCACCACGGTCGCCGTCGCGCCCCGAGCGGCCGCCCACGACCACTCCCCCGAGGCCTTCGACGAGGTCTACAAGGGCCGCCGCATCCAGGGCCACCCCGCCGCCGCGGGCGGTCACCACCACGGCACCGGATACGCCGTGTTCGTCGACGGCGCGGAACTGCACGTGATGCGGAACGCCGACGGCACCTGGATCAGCGTCGTCAGCCACTACGACCCGGTACCGACGCCGAAGGCCGCCGCACGGGCTGCGGTCGACGAGCTGCGGGGCGCACGACTCGTCCCGTTCCCCGCCAACTGACCTGTCCCGTACGCACCTTGGAGTACCGCACATGACCGTCCGCAAGAACCAGGCGAGCCTGAACGCCGACGAGAAGCGGCGGTTCGTCGCCGCCGTCCTGGAACTGAAGCGCAGCGGCCGCTACGACGCCTTCGTCACCACGCACAACGCCTTCATCATGTCCGACACCGACAACAGCGAACGTACGGGCCACCGTTCGCCCTCGTTCCTGCCCTGGCACCGCAGATACCTCCTCGAGTTCGAGCGGGCCCTGCAGTCGGTGGACGCGTCGGTGGCGCTCCCGTACTGGGACTGGTCCACCGACCGCTCCCCGCGCGCCTCGCTGTGGGCGCCGGACTTCCTCGGCGGCACCGGCCGCAGCCGCGACGGCCAGGTGATGGACGGGCCGTTCTCCGCGGCGGCCGGCAACTGGCCCATATCCGTGCGGGTGGACGCCCGTACGTTCCTGCGCCGCTCGCTCGGCGGATCCGTGCGCGAACTGCCGACGCGGGCGGAGGTCGACTCCGTGCTGGCCATGTCGACGTACGACATGGCGCCCTGGAACAGCACGTCGGACGGCTTCCGCAACCACCTCGAAGGGTGGCGCGGGGTCAATCTCCACAACCGGGTCCATGTCTGGGTCGGCGGCCAGATGGCGACCGGGGTCTCCCCCAACGACCCGGTGTTCTGGCTGCACCACGCCTATGTCGACAAGCTGTGGGCCGAGTGGCAGCGCCGGCACCCGGACTCGGGGTATCTGCCCGCCGCCGGGACGCGGGACGTGGTCGACCTGGACGAGACGATGAAGCCGTGGAACGACGTACGCCCGGCGGACCTGCTGGACCACCGGGCGCACTACACGTTCGACACCGACTGATCAGGCGTCCGCCGTACGGCACTCCGGGTGTCCCCAGCCCTGCGCGTTCTTCGCGATGTCCGCGCCGGCCGCGTAGGGGCGGCCGCACAGACAGCGGCCGGGGAACTTGGCCTTGATGGTGCGAGACCCCGAGGACGCCGAGGCGGCCGGACCCCCGCTCCGCCGGGGCGACTTGGCCTTGGCGGGGCGGGAGCTCTTCGGGGTGTCGGGCGAGGGCGGCGGCTCGGGCGAGCCCTGGTCGCTGCCCGCGGGCTCCTGGACGATGGCGGCCTGGCTGGCGGCGCGGTCCGCGAAGTCGTTGAGGCGATCGCCGTCGACCTGGTGGGCGGGGACGTAGCGGAAGTCGACCTTGCGGCCGTCGAGCAGTTCGTCGATGCGGACGACCAGGTCCTGGTTGGCGACCGGCTTGCCGGCGGCGGTCTTCCAGCCGTTGCGCTTCCAGCCGGGCAGCCAGGTGGTGACGGCCTTCATGGCGTACTGGGAGTCCATCCGGATCTCCAGCGGCACGTCCGGCTCGACCGCCGTCAACAGGCGTTCCAGTGCGGTGAGTTCCGCGACGTTGTTGGTGGCCTTGCCGAGCGGCCCCGCCTCCCAGCGGGCCGGGGTCTCCGTGTCGTCCGCGACGACCCAGGCCCATCCTGCCGGTCCGGGATTTCCCTTCGAAGCGCCGTCGCAAGCGGCCACCACACGTTCACGCATGGGCCCGATCATGCCACGGAGGGGCGGGGCGCCCGGCCACCGGTCCTCAGACCTCCGAGATCTTCGGCATCTCACCCTCGGTCGTGCCCAGGTCGATCACCGAGAAGCTCGCGCCCTGCGGGTCGCTCAGCGCGGCGAACCGGCCGAAGGGGCTGGACATCGGCCCGAAGCGCAGGATGCCACCGAGCTTGGTGGCCTTGGCGACGGCGTCGTCGCAGTCGGGCACGGCGAAGTAGACGTTGACGTACGACGGGACCTCGGGCGGGAAGTCGTCCGTCATCTTCATGCGGCCGAGGACGGTGTTCTCGCCGATGTCGAAGATACGGAAGTCGACCGCGTGGTCCTCCATCTGCTTCGCGCGGTACGGGAAGACGGCCGTGAGGAAGTCGTCCGTCTTCGCGGGCTCCCGGGTGAAGACCTCCGCCCAGGCGTACGCCCCCGGCTCGCCGATCGCCTCGAAGCCCTCGTGCTGTCCGGCCTGCCAGACGCCGAAGACAGCGCCGCTCGGGTCGCGGGCCAGACACATGGTGCCGAAGTCGCCGACCGCCATGGGCTCCATCAGTACTTCCCCGCCGTTCTCACGGATCTTGCCGGCCGTGGCAGCGGCGTCCGGGCTCGCCAGATAGAGGCACCACTGCGAGGGGCCCTGCTCCTGGCCCGGCATGGGCGGGACGACGGCGGCGACAGCCTTGCCGTCCGAGTACGCCTGGGTGTAGTTGCCGTACTCCGACGACGCCTCGCCGAAGGTCCAGCCGAGGACGTCGCCGTAGAAACTCTTGGCTCCCTCGACGTCACTGAACATCGCATCGGCCCAACAGGGGGTTCCCTCAGGTTGTACGGCCATGACTGCGGCCCTCTCCGGTTTCGGTGGTCGGTCCGTTTCTCACGCTAGTCACCCCGCCGGCGGGTCGCGCGCCGAACGGTTCGGTCCGTTTCGGACGGGAAAGGGGGCCGTCACGGAGAGGGGGACGGTACGACGGGTGGTGCGATGCGGGCGTGGTCCGTGGTGCGGCCGGGGCCCGCGGAAGGCTCCGAGGAGGCATCCCTCCGGTTCGCGTTCGTCGAGAAGCCGATGCCGGTGCCGGCGGACGACGAGCTGCTCGTGCGGGTGACCTCCCGCGGGGTGTGCCGCACCGGTCTGCACGTCGTCGAGGGAGAGCTGCCGGTGCGCCGGGCCGGGGTGACACCGGGGCACGAGGTCGTCGGTGCGGTGGCTCGTGCGACGGGCGGTTTCGCCGTGGGCGACCGGGTGGGCGTCGCCTGGCCGCGCCGGACCGACGGGACCCGCCCCTACTGCCTGCGCGGGGCCGAGAACCTGTGCCCGGCCTCCCGGTACACGGGCTGGGACGCCGACGGCGGATACGCGGAGTACGCGGAGTACGCGACCGTGCCCGCCGCCTTCGCCCACCGGCTGCCGGACGGCCTCGACGACGTCCCCGCCGCACCGCTGCTGTGCGCGGGCATCATCGGCCACCGCGCGCTGCGCCGGGCCGCGCTCCCGCCGGGCGGACGACTCGGGCTGTACGGGTTCGGGGGCAGCGCCCACCTGTGCGCCCGGATCGCGCTCTCCGAGGGTGCCACCGTGCACGTCCTCACCCGCGGGCAGGCGGCACGGCGGCCGGCGCTCGACCTGGGCGCCACCTCCGCGCAGGACGCGTACGCCCCGCCACCCGAGCCTCTGGACAGCGCGATCCTGTTCGCCCCGGTCGGCGTTCTGGTCCCGGTGGCACTGCGCGCCCTCGACCGGGGCGGAACGCCGGCCGTCGCCGGCATCCAGAAACAGGTCCGCAGCGTCACCTCGAACACACCCGAGGACGCCCGGGAGTTCCTGGCGCTCGCCGCCCGCTAGGGCGTGCGGGCGACCACCCACACGTACGCGCTGTCACGGGCCGACCAGGCGCCGCGGGATCTCAAGGTCGGCCGTTTCGACGGGGCGGCCGTGCTGGTGCGGTGAGCCCGGACACCGCCTCGGCCAGGGTGGCGAATGGATTCAGCACCTCCGCCGTGCCGTTCGCGCGCAGCAACCGCAGCTGACCGGTGTCACACAGAAGAGCGAATCCGCACCGCGCCTCGATGACGCGGCGCCGGAAGCGCAGCACCACGTTGAGGCCGGCGGAGTCGATGAAGGAGACCGGGCGCAGGTCGACGACGTAGCCCGGGGCGGTCACCGCCGCCAGGGAGTCGAACCAGAGGCTCAGGTGGGTGGCGGTGGCCAGATCGATGTCGCCGTGCAGTTCGGCGACCAGCAGTCCGGTCTCCGTACGCAGCAGCGCGTGCTCGCCGGCCGGGGGCCAGGAGGCCGAGCCGACGGGCTCCAGGATGGTGTCGTGCAAGCCGTCCGTCCCCGTTCCGTACCTGCCGCGGTTCCGGCACGGGCGCGTGCGGTGACTTCGTCATCCCCGCACCGCAGGCACCCGCGCCGGAACTCCCCCTTGGGCGGCTCCCCCTTGAACCGTGGGCATTTACTGTTCTACCTTCGCCACATGGTCGGGGCATCAACGCCCGCTCGTCGGTTGCACAACGAGCGGACGGCAGTTGGGCCAGGTGATGCGGAATGCGTCCGCACCTCGCCCTGATCGAGGACGACTCCGATTTCGCACTGATGTGCCGTTCCTATCTGGAACGCGCGGGCTTCACCGTCACCTGGGCCATGGACGCCCGCGCCGGCAAGGCCGCCCTGTACGAGGGCGGCGTCGATCTGGCCGTCCTCGACCTGGGCCTTCCCGACGGCAGTGGCCTGGAACTGCTGCGGGCGCTGCGCTCCACGAGCCGCCTCCCGGTCATCGTGGTCACCGGCCGCGGTGCGGAGGCCGACCGGGTGGCGGGACTGGAGATCGGCGCCGACGACTACCTCGTCAAACCGTTCTCGCAGCGCGAGCTGGTGGCCCGGATCCGCGCGGTACTGCGCCGCTCGCAGCCGCCGGAGACTCCGACCGTGCTCCAGATCGGCTCCCTGCGCGTCGACACGGCCGCCCGCCAGGCCTCCTCCGAGGGCTTCCTGCTGACGCTGCGGCCCAAGGAGTACGCCCTGCTGGAGCTGCTGGCCGCCGCGCCCGGCCGGGTCTTCTCGGCGGAACAGCTCCTCGATCGGATCTGGGGCGCCTCCTGGCAGCAGCCCGCGACCGTGATCGAGCACGTCTACCGGCTGCGCGGCAAACTCGCCCGGCTGCCCGCGCCCGCCCCTCGGATCACCACCGTCCGCGGCTACGGCTACCGACTCGACCCCTGAGAGCGACGCATGGCCGACGCCCCGGACTTCCGGCGCCTGTTCGACGCCGTCCTGTCCCCCCTGCTGGTCCTCACCCCCGACTTCACCATCGTCGAGGTCAACCGCGCGTATCTCACGGCCACCCGCACCGAACGCGCCATCGTCGGGCGTCCCGTCTTCGCCGTGTTCCCCGACAACCCCGACGATCCGTCGGCCGACGGCGTCGCCAATCTGCGCCGCTCCCTGGAAGCGGTGGTCGCCACCGGGCGTACCGACACCATGGCGCTCCAGCGCTATGACATCCCCACCGAGGACGGCGGCTTCGCCGAGCGCTACTGGAGTCCGGTGAACTCGCCCGTCCTGGACGCCGAGGGTGAGCTGTCGTACATCATCCACCGGGTCGAGGACGTCACGGAGTTCGTGCATGTGCGCCACGTGGGGCGGGAGCAGCAACGGGTGGCCGCCGAGGCGCAGATGCGCGCCGAGGGCATGGAGATCGACCTGTTCGTACGGGCCCGGGAGATCCGCGAGGTCAACGAGCAGCTCCAGCGCGCCAACGCCGAACTGGACGCGGCGGGGCAGCGGCTGCGGGAGGAGCAGGAGGCCAAGGACCGCTTCATCGCGACGCTCTCCCACGAGCTGCGCAACCCGCTCGCGGCGGCCACCGCGGCCACCGAGCTGCTGGCCCTCGACATGCCCGACGGCCATCCGGCGCTGTCCGTGCTGGAACGGCAGCTGGGCACGCTGGTGCGGATGAGCAACGACCTGCTGGACGGCACGCGAGCGGTGACGGGGCGGCTGGAGCTGGTACGGGAGCGGGTCGACATCCGGTCCGTCGTCGAGGGCGCGTGTGCCGACATCCGCCATCTGTTCGGGCACGAGGGACGCGAGCTCGACGTCGGTGTGCCGGGCGAGCCGGTGATCGTGGACGGCGACCGGCTGCGGCTGGCGCAGGTGCTGACCAACCTGCTGTCCAACGCGCTCAAGTACACCTCACCGGGCGGCCGCACCGAGGTCGCCCTGGGCATCGAGGGCGGCCGGGCCCGGCTCACCGTGCGGGACGACGGGATCGGTTTTCAGCCCGGCCAGGCCGAGGACCTGTTCGGGGTGTTCATGCGGGCGGCTCCGGCCGGGCCCGACACACCGGAGGGGCTGGGGCTGGGCCTCGCGGTCGCCCGCACCGTGGTGGAGCTGCACGGGGGCCGTGTCTCCGCGCACAGCGAAGGGCCGGGCCGGGGCGCCGAGTTCACCGTGGCGCTGCCGATCGCCGACTCCGGCGCGCCCGAACCGGCACGACCGGTGGTGGTCCGTCCGGCCAGGCGGCAGCTGTCCATCCTGATCGTGGAGGACAACGCGGATCTCGCCCTCACCTACCGCACCCTGCTCCAGCGGCAGGGCCACCACGTCACGGCGGTGCACACCGGCACCGACGCGCTCACCGCCACCGAGGGCCGGCTCTTCGACGTCGTTCTCTGCGACCTCGGTCTGCCCGACATCGACGGCTACACGGTCGCCCGCACGATCAGGACCCGGCCGCACGGCGAGCAGCTGCGGCTGATCGCGGTCTCCGGTTTCAGCCAGGGCAGCGACCGCACCGGATCCCGGGCGGCCGGTTTCGACGCGCATCTGGCCAAGCCGTTGCCGTTGAACGACCTCATCGACCTCCTGGAGCGCTTCGACGAGCCATGACCGGCACACGTCTTCCGCCCTGTGCCCCACTGTGCTTGCCTGGGGAGCCGTTTTCGGTGTCCGGGGCGGGAGTTGCTGCATGCGGAAGCCGTGGATCGTGGGGATGCTGCTGACCGGAGTGCTGCTCGGAGCGTGCTCGGACCCGGCGTCCGGGCCCGAGGCGGCCCCGTCGTCCGTCGCGCCTCCGAAGCCGGCCGGCACGACGCAACAGCAGGCCGCCGGCAGTCCCGGTGCCCCGGAGAAGGCTCCGGTGGTGCTGTATCTCGGGGACTCGCTGGCGATGGAGGCCCAGAAGGCGGTCGGGCAGGAGCTCCGCCGGGACCTGCGAGCCGAGTACACGAGCAGGCCGTACTCCGGGACGACGGTGTGCGACTACCTGGAGGGCACCGGCGCCAAGTCCCTCGTACCGGACCGCGACAAGGCGGCCGCCCTGGTGCGCTCGCTGCGGCCGGACTTCGTGGTGCTCCAGTTCTGGGGCAACGCGTGGGGCTACACGTGGTGCATGGACGGCATCACCCACGCCGAGGCGCCGACGACGTACTTCAAGCGGTACCGGGCCGACATGGCCCGCCTGACCGAGCAGATCGCGACGGCCGGCGGCGCCCATCGGCCACGGATCGTGTGGGTGGCACAGGGCCCGGACCCGATCACCCCCGACCGGGTCCGGCGCGTCAACGAGCTCTACACGCGGCAGGCCGCCGCCTCGGGCGACCTCGTCGCCGACGCGGGAGCCAAGGTGAGTGCGGCCGGGGCCCGCTACAGCTGGGTCCAGTACCTGCCGTGCACCGCCTACGAGCGCGAGCACTCCGCGTACTGCACCCAGCCGGGCCGGGACCGGACCGCCCTCCACCTCGACAAGGACTATCTGCACTTCTGTCTGGCGCCCACCACGGCCACGCCGAAGCCCTGCCCGGTCCGCTCCCCCGGCATCCTGCGGATCGCGCGGGAGATCACGCGGGTGATCGGCCGGACACCCGTGGACTGAGCCTCACTCGCCCGCGTAGGCCCTCTCCAGGGCCGCGATGTCGAACTTGCCCATCGCCATGAACGCCTCGGTCACACGGGCCGCCTTCGCCGGGTCCGGGTCGGTGACCATGGTGTCCAGCGTGTCGGGGACGACCTGCCAGGACAGTCCGTACTTGTCCTTGAGCCAGCCGCAGGGGCCGGGCTCGCCGCCCTCGGTGAGCTTGGTCCAGTAGTAGTCGATCTCCTCCTGGTTCTCGCAGAAGATCATGAAGGAGGTCGCCTCGGTGAACGTGAACTGAGGGCCGCCGTTGAGCCCGAGGAACCTGTGGCCGTTGGCCGTGAACTCGACGGTCATCACGGTGCCCGCAGGCTGCATCGCCCCCTCGGGGTAGCGCGCGACCTTGCCGACACTGGAGTTCTTGAAGACCGAGACGTAGAAGTGGGCGGCCTCCTCGGCCTGGCCGTCGAACCAGAGACAGGTGGTGAAACCGTCGGTTGCCATGAGTACCTCCTGGGCGTGCGGATCGCTGTCACCTGTGTCGACCGATCCTCGCCGCGAAACTCATCGCTCGCCTGGCCGGTTAATCCAGGTGGCCCGTACACCGTTCGGAACTAGCATCCCGGTCATGACGTCTTCGCCCGCCGACACCGGCCTTCACACCTTCCGCATCGACATACCGCAGGCCGACCTGGACGACCTGCACGACCGCCTCGACCGGGTCCGGTGGCCCGACGAGCTTCCCGGAGTGGGCTGGGCGTACGGCGTGCCGGAGGGGTATCTGCGCGAGCTGGTGCGCTATTGGCGGCACGAGTACGACTGGCGGGCGGCGGAGGCGCGGCTGAACGAGTGGCCGCAGTTCACGACCGAGATCGACGGCGCCCATGTGCACTTCGCGCACATCCGCTCCCCCGAGCCCGATGCCACGCCACTGATCATCACCCATGGCTGGCCGGGATCGATCGTCGAATTCCTCGACGTCGTCGGCCCGTTGACGGATCCGGCCGCGCACGGCGGCGATCCCGCCGACGCCTTCCATCTCGTGGTGCCGAGCATCCCCGGCTTCGGGTTCTCGGGGCCGACCCGGGAGACCGGCTGGGAGGCGCGCCGGATCGCCGACGCCTGGGTCGAGCTGATGACACGCCTCGGCTACGACCGGTTCGGCGCCCAGGGCGGCGACTGGGGCGCGGGCATCTCCCGCGAGCTGGGCCGTGTCCACCCCGACCGGGTGATCGGCATCCACCTCAATCTGCTGCCCGGCGCGCAGGCGGCCACGGAACCGACCGAGGAGGAGCTTCAGGCGCTGAGCCCCGAGGAGCGGGAGCGGACCCTGCTCTCGTGGCGCAAGTGGGCCGCATGGTTCCGCGACGGAGTGGGCTACTTCCACCTCCAGTCCACCCGGCCGCAGACCCTCTCGTACGCGCTCACCGACTCGCCGGTCGGCCAACTCGCCTGGATCGTCGAGAAGTTCCAGGAGTGGACGGACTCCCAGGAGCTGCCCGAGGAGGC
This sequence comes from Streptomyces sp. NPDC002817, assembly GCF_053592055.1. Classification (NCBI taxonomy): domain Bacteria; kingdom Bacillati; phylum Actinomycetota; class Actinomycetes; order Kitasatosporales; family Streptomycetaceae; genus Streptomyces; species Streptomyces sp. NPDC002817. The sequence goes on along the minus strand of NZ_JBSFUY010000022.1, from coordinate 96,368 downwards.
CGTCGACCGGGACCTGATGCTCACCAACGTGATGCTGTACTGGCTGACCGGCACCGCGGGCTCCTCCGCCCGGGTCTACTACGAGCGCGCCCACGCCAAGGGCGACCGGATCGCCGCCCAGCACAAGCCCTCGACCGCCCCGACCGCGGTGGCCTCCTTCCCCGGCGACCCGCAGATCCCGCTGCGCCACAAGGCCGAGCGCACCGAGAACATCGTGCGCTGGACCGAGCTCGACCGGGGTGGCCACTTCGCCGCGATGGAGGAGCCTGACCTGCTGGTGGACGACGTACGGGCCTTCTTCCGGCAGCTGCGCGAGAAGGGCTGAGACCTGCGGTGAAAGCGACGCTCTGCCCTCGGCGAATCTGCCGCGGGCAGAGAACGGGCTGAAGGGTGTCGCCCGAGGTCAAGAGTGGAGTCGACGGCATCCCCGCCACCACGAGGAGAACCGATGACTCCACTCACCACGCTCGCCCCGCGGGCGGAGGAGGGCGACACCGCGCCCTCCCGCTTCGACGACCAGTTGGCCGCCCAACTGCTCGGCCGGCGGATCGTCCTGCTCGGCACCCAGGTCGACGAGGTCTCCGCGAACCGGGTCTGCTCCCAACTGCTGATCCTGTCCGCGGAGGACCCGCGCACCGACATCAGCCTGTACATCAACAGCCCGGGCGGCTCGGTGTACGCGGGACTCGCCATCTACGACACGATGCGGCTCATCCCCAACGACGTGTCGACGCTCGCCATGGGTTTCGCGGCGAGCATGGGCCAGTTCCTGCTCTGCGGTGGCGCGCCCGGCAAGCGGTACGCCCTGCCGAACGCGCGGATCATGATGCACCAGGGGTCGGCGGGCATCGGCGGGACCACCGCCGACATCGAGATCCAGGCGGAGAACCTGGACCACAGCAAACGGACCATGGAGCGGCTGCTCGCCGAGAACACCGGCCAGACGCCGGAGACCATCGCCCGGGACGGCGACCGCGACCGCTGGTACACGGCCGAGCAGGCCAGGCAGTACGGAATGGTGGACCAGGTCGTGGAGTCGCTCGCCGACGTCCGCCCGGCCGCCTCGAAGCGACGGATGGGGCTGTGACATGGGGAACTACACGATTCCGTACGTCGTCGAGCGGACCGCGAACGGTGAGAGGTCCTCGGACGTCTTCAGCCGGTTGCTGTCGGAGCGGATCATCTTCCTCGGCACCGAGATCGACGACGGCGTGGCCAACGTCATCATCGCGCAACTCCTCCATCTGGAGTCTTCGGCACCGGACAACGAGATCGCGATCTACATCAACTCCCCCGGCGGCTCGTTCACTTCGCTCATGGCGATCTACGACACGATGACGTACGTGCAGGCGCCCATCTCGACGTTCTGCGTCGGACAGGCGGCCTCCACGGCGGCCGTGCTGCTGGCCGGAGGGGATCCCGGGCGGCGGTTCGTGCTGGAGCACGCGCGTGTGCTGCTCGGCCAGCCGGCCAGCGGCGGCAGCCGGGGCGCGATCTCCGATCTCGCCCTCCAGGCCAAGGAGATGATGCGGATCCGCTCCCAGGTCGAGGAGGTACTGGCCCGTCACACCGACCACGACGTGGAGACGCTGCGCGCGGACATGGACCGCGACAAGGTGTTCACCGCCGAGGAGGCGGTGGCGTACGGGCTGGCCGACGAGGTGGTGAGCCGGCGCCTCGTGGGGGTGTGAGGCGCCGGCTTCCGCTCAGGCGGCCAGGCAGAGTCCGTCATACGACGAACCGGGCGCCGCCCTGCGACTGCCGACCGAGTGCCGGCTGGTGATCCGGACGAGCTCGCCCTGGGCCCGTCCGAGCAGGTCGCCGAGACCCAGTCCGAGGGCGTGGGCGGCGGCCGCGAGAACCTCCGAAGAGGCCTCCTTGCGGCCCCGCTCCACCTCGGAGAGGTACGGCATCGAGATGCGCGCCTCGTCGGCCACGTCCTTCAACGTGCGTTCCTGGGCGAGCCGTTCACGGCGCAGGACATCGCCGACCAGATCCCGCAGCAAAGGCTCCTTGGCAGGCGGTGCGGCGGCAGGGCGGGCGGTCCCCGGGCGCAGGGGGATGACGCGGGCTTGGTTCGTCGCTTCTTCGCTCACCTCTTCAGCCTAGAAGCCGTGGACCACAGCGGAAGGGATCAGCATTCCGCTCTGGGTGGAATCACCGCAGACGCTCGGCACGGGCCGGCCCACCCTTGTTGAGCGTGTGACGTCGGTCATGGCCGCGAGCGGCCGTCGCATGCCACACGGCCCGTCGCCCCTCTTCTTGCCGGTTCCGGACACACCACGGGCATGCGTCGTCACTCAGCGGGTAGGCGCAAAGAAGACTGCCCACGGGCAACCCGCTGGTCAGCGGCGGACATATGCATAGGTCGTCGCTATGCGGGTACCCGAGGGACCGCGAAGCACAGTTTCGGAAAACAACCGAGGCTGAAGAGGCTGATGTCAAGCCATGACTTGCGTGGGAGAGGTACATGGACACCGCCGTGATCCGGTCGGAGGCACAGGTCGTGGAGAAGACCGCCGGGACCAGCACGGGTGAGACATCACTGCCAGGAGTCGTGGACCCCCGGAGCGTGGCTCCGCGTGACGCGCGGCAGCTGTCGCGCCAGTTCTTCCAGCGCCTCACCGAGGTCGAGGAAGGCACGCACGAATACCAGTACGCGCGCAACACGCTCATCGAGATGAACATGTCCCTCGTACGCTTCGCCGCCGGCCGGTTCCGCGGCCGTGGCGACGACATGGAGGACATCGTCCAGACCGGCATGATCGGCCTGATCAAGGCCATCGACCGGTTCGATCTGACGCGGGAGGTCGAGTTCACCTCCTTCGCGCTGCCGTACATCGTCGGCGAGATCAAGCGGTTCTTCCGTGACACCACCTGGGCGGTGCACGTGCCGCGCAGGCTCCAGGAGCTGCGGGTCGAGCTGGCCAAGGCACGTGAGGAGCTGGCCAGCAGGCTGGACCGGGAGCCGACGGTGGCCGAGCTCGCCACCCTGATGAACATCGGCGAGTCCGAGGTGATCGAGGCGCAGATCGCCGCGAACGGCTACAACTCCTCGTCGCTCGACGCCGCGCTCACCGGCGACGGGCCCGAGAACGGCGAGTCGGTCCTGGCCGACTTCATCGGCGTGGAGGAGGACGGACTGCGCCTGGTCGAGGACTTCCAGTCGCTCGCCCCGCTGATGGCCGAACTCAGTGAGCGCGACCGGCAGATCCTTCATCTGCGGTTCGTGGAGGAAGCCACCCAGGCGGAGATCGGTGAACAGCTGGGCTGCTCACAAATGCATGTGTCCCGGCTGATCAAGCGGATCATCACCCGGTTGCGCACCGGCATGCTGGGCGAGCTGGGCTGCGCCTGAGACAAGACGAGAGGTGACCGCCGGAGGTGACTTCGGCGGTCATTCCGTCTCGAGTCGCAGGACGGCGCTCACTCTCTTCCCGACCGGCACCCGTTCCGCGCTGACCTCGGCCGCCAGCGCGTGCACGATCTCCAGACCGTGCCGGCCGACCCGCTCGGGGTCCTTGGGGAAGCGCAGGGGCAGTGCCGCGCTGCTGTCGTAGACGGACACGGTGACGACCACGTCCGTGCCCTCCAGGTCGAGGATGTACGGCCCGTTGCTGTGCCGGTCCGCGTTGGTGACCAGTTCGCTCACCACCAGAAGCACCTCGCCGTCGGCCCGGTCGCCGATCTCGGCGCACCACTCGGTCCTGAGCTGCTCGAGGAAGTGCGCGGCGAAGTTGCGGGCCTCGGCGATGCATCCCGGTTCGCCGGTGTAGTGGGCCGCCCGCCGTAGTGGATCCACGGGCACGTCGAAACCAGTCGGTATCACTGCCCCGTCCAGGTGCTCGATCATGCGTTTCTCTCTCGGAAGCCGGACTGGCCGGACGCCTGCTGCACCAGTGCTCGTACCCCGAGTGCGGCTCCGCAGTCCCCAAATCGGGTCGTGTCGGTCACATGGCCGGTGACGTCACCGCGGACCCGGGGCACTGTACGTGGACGCCGATTCTGTCGGAGTGTCGAGTGCCAGTGGGGGCTGAGGCGCGGAGGTGTCCGTGGACGGCTCCTCCTCTTCGGTCGTCCCGGAGTCCGACGCGGGCGGCTCGGAGCTCGGGGACGACGAGGACGGGTCGGTCGACGTGGGCGGGCACGGTGTCGCTGTCGCCGGGTCGCCGGGAGTCTCCGTGGGCGTTCCGGAGGGTGTGCCGGAAGGGGTGCCGGTGGCGGTGGTGAGGCACGGCTCCGGGGAGGAGGGCGAGGTGGACGGCGAGGTCGGCGTCGTGGGCGCGGTCGGTGTGATCACACTCGCGGACGGGGAGAGCGGGTTCACCGGCGGCTCGGTCGGCTTGTCCTTGTGGGCACTGTCGCCGCGGTGGCGGGCGACCCAGTCGTCGGAGTCGTGGTCGTAGATCACGAAGATGTTGATGACGGTCACCGAGGGCGCGACCACCACGACGTTCGAGGGCCGGTAGGACGACCATGTGTCGCCGGTCCGCTTCGGGGTGCTCTGCTGGGCGACCGGCGGGGTCAGGGGGTTGCCGCACGCGCAGCGCACCCGGGGTACCCCGCGGTCGTCGACGAGGACGGCGGTGCCGGACTGGAGGACGGCCTGGTAGCCGGTGGCGTGTCCGTCCCGGTAGCCGTGGTTGGTGACGCGGGTGTCCATGCGCAGCTGGACCGGGGTGAGCGAGCGCAGATAGGCGGGGACGCCGGACGGCTGGACCCCGGCGACCGAGGCGAAGGCCCGGTTGACCGGCGGGTCCGCCTGGAGGGCCTTGATCTGGCGCTCCACGTCGCAGCTCGCGACGTTGCGGGTGCCGCCGTAGAGACCGGGGGCGCTGCCGTCGACGCCGCGTACCGCGTTCGGGGAGGCCGACTCGGTGGCCGGGGAGGCGGAGGCGGGCGCGGCCGAGCTGTCTGTCGCCGTCGACTCGGTGAAGGGGTCGGGTCCGCTCTTGCCGGCGGCCTGGAGGAAGACCTCGCCGTTCCCGCTCTTGCCGGAGCCGCCGTCGGGGCGGGTGAGGACAAGGCCCAGGACCACGGCGGCCGCGACCGCGCCGGCGAGCAGGGCGATACGGGGCACGGAACGCCACCAGGGGCGGTGCGGTTCCGGCGAGGACGCTCCCCCGCTGCTGCCCGGGGGCTGTGAGGGCGGCCCCGAAGGCGGCTGGGAGGGGCCCGACAGCGGACCGGAGGGCGGTCCTGTGGGCCGGCCGGAGGACGGCGGTTCGACGCTCACGAGCCCTTCTTCCCGACGTGGAACTTCTGCGGCTTTTATGCCTTTACCACGCTTTTATCCACGACTTTTACATTGTGTGCTCCGGTGCCCTGCCGCTCGCAAGCCGACGCGGACGGCCCTCTCGGCGGGCGGGGCCCGCGGGCCCTGCTTAGCGTGGCAGGGTGAGCCCGCGAACCCGCTCCGACCAGGCCATTGCCCCGCACGGCTGGGTGCAGGCCCTCCTCACGGTCCTGTCCGGACTGATCGCCATGGGCGTCGCCGCGACCCTGGGACTGTGGGCGGCCGGGGCGACGGACCTGCCCGACGGAGCGTTCCCCCGGGTCGTGGCGGCGACGGTGGTCACCGCGGTCGGCGGCACGATCGAGCTCTCCGGGAACGCCGGTGGACTGGCCGACACCCAGGCGGGCCTCACCGTGATCCCGCTGTCCGTCACGCTCGTCGGGGCGCTGGTGATCGCCGCGGGCTTCCTGCGGCCGCTGCGGCACCGGGCGGTCGCGGGCGCAGGGGAACTGGCCGGCTGGGCCGCCAGGGTCGCCGTGCTGTGGCTGCTCGCGCTCCTCGGCCTGGCCCTCGGCGCCCGGCAGACCTTCCAGCTGTCCCTCGGCGACGGCACGCTCTCCGACCTGGGCGACGTGTTCGGTGTCTCGCCGAAGGTCGGCTTCGAGACGGACGTGCCGCCGACACTGTTCTCCGGTCTGCTGTGGCTGGCCGGTGTCCTGGTGCTGGCCCTGCTGGTCTCGCGCGGCGCGCCGCTCCCGGCCCGGCTGCTGCGCTTCCAGGCGACGGTACGGCCGGCGGCGTACGCGATGGTGGTCCTGCTCCTGGCCTACGTGGCCCTGGGCATCGTCATCGCCGTCGTCGTGGCGGTCACGCGCGGGCAGGCGGCGGCGACCCTCGCCGTGATCCTGCTCGGCATGCCGAACCTGGTGTGGCTGACGCTCACGATCGGCCTGGGCGCCACCTGGAACGGCCGGGTGGAGGGCCCCTTCGGGCTGCCGATGCCGCATGTCCTCGACGAGGTGCTGCGCGGTTCGGACACCGCCACACTGAATCTGCGCACGCTGGCCGAGTACGACGGCCGGGTGTGGTGGCTCGTCGCCGTGGACGCGGTCCTGCTGCTGGCCGCCGCCTTCCTCATGGCGGCGCGCTCCCCGGCCCGGATGCGCGCCTGGCAGCACGCCCTGCACATGGCGGTCGCGCTCGCGCTCACGGTGCTGATGATCTGCCTCGTCGGCCGGATCTCCGCGCGCTACGGCCTGTCCGTCCTCGGCATCGGCGACCTGGGCGGCGATCTCAACGGGGAGCTCCTGCTCGAGCCCGAACTGTGGACCGCCGTCGGTCTCGCCGCACTGTGGGGGCTCGTCACCGGCTTCCTGGGCGCGCTCCTCGCCCGTCCGGTGCGGCGGACCGGCGAGGCGAAAACGGCTGGGCCCGCCGACGCCGGGCATGGCAGTGTGCGGCCATGACACTGCCGCTCGAAGACCGCCTGGCCATCACCGAGTTGATCTCCCTGCACGGCCATCTGGTCGACGACGGGCAACTCGACCGCTTCGAGGAGGTGTTCACCTCCGACGTCGTCTACGACCTCTCCGACTACGGACAGGGCGAGGTCACCGGCGTCCCCGCGCTGCGGGAGGCCGCGCTGGCCCTCGGCTCAGGGAATCCCGTCGCGCACCACGTCACCAACGTGGTGATCGGCGAGGCGCCGGACGGCCGAGTGCTCGTCCGGTCCAAGGGGTTGGGCATCATGACCGACGGCTCGTGCGGGTCGGTGACGTACGACGACACGGTCGTCCGTGTCGGCACCGGCTGGCGGGTGTCGCACCGCAAGGTGTCGCCGCGGCGGGTGCCGCTGAGCGGAACTAGCCGCCCCTGAACACCGGTTGAGCCCACGGCGGCGGCCGCTTCGGCCGCTCCTGCGACGTCTCCACGACCTTCAGGTCGACCTCTGTCGGCGCGTGCGCGCCGAAACGGTCACCGGTCGTGGCCGCGCGCAGGGCCGCGACGAAGGCGAGGCAGGTGTCGTAGCGGGCGTCGGGGCTCTTGGCGAGGCCACGCGCGAGCACGGCGTCGACGTCCGGGGCGAGGTCGGGGCGGGACTCCGTCAGCGGGGGCGGATCGTCGTACTGATGGGCCCACAACAGGGCCATGTCGTCGTCGCGACGGAAGGGCGGGCGGCCGGCGAGGGATTCGTAGACGACGCAGGCGAAGCCGTACACGTCGCAGCGCCCGTCGACCGGCTTGCCGGAGATCTGTTCCGGCGCCACGTAGTCCAGGGTGCCCACGAACTGGCCGACCGTCGTGAAGCCGGTCAGGGAGAGCGACTTCTTGGTCAGGCCGAAGTCGGTGAGGTAGGCGTGTTCGGGGTGGTCGCTGTCGGTGCCGCGGGCGACCAGGATGTTCCCGGGTTTCACGTCCCGGTGGACGAGCCCGTGCTCGTGGGCGGCGTCCAGCGCCGAGGCGACCTGGGCGGCGATGCGCAGGGCGACGGCGGGCGCCAACGGGCCCTGGCGGTCCAGGAGATGACGCAGGTCGCTGCCGTCGACGTAGCGCATCGCGATGTACAGGACGCCGTCCGTCTCGCCCGCCTCGAAGACGGGCACGATGTGCGGGTGGTCGATCGCGGCGGCGGCCCGGGACTCGTGGGTGAAGCGCCGGCGGAAGGTGTCGTTGCGGGCGAGTTCGGGGGCGAGGAGCTTGAGCGCCACCGTGCGGTCCAGCCGCAGGTCGCGGGCACGGTAGACGACGGCCATGCCGCCGCGGCCGATCTCGCGCTCGATGCGGTAACCGGCGACCTGCCGGCCGATCAGCTCGGAGGGCCGGCCGGAGAAGAGGCTCGTGTCACGGGCCATCGGGCGTCACGACCTGGGTGGGGGCGTGGTCCTCGACGGCGGCACGGGGTGCCTCGTCGGTCGCGAAGGTGCTCAGACGGATGCCGTCGGCGTACACCCAGCGGCCGTGCTGGGTGTCGTAGAGCCATACGGACTCGCCGTCGACCACGACTCCGACGCGTCGGCCGCGGGTACGCGCCCGGAAGGCCTCGCCGTCGAGGCCGCCCGAGGCGAGCTCCTCGACCGCGGCCCGGTAGTCGCCCAGGGTCTGCTCGGCGCGGGCCAGCAGAGGGCGCGGGTCGGCGGTACGGGCGAGCGGGCCGTCCGCGGCGGGCGGATCCGGGGGGACGGCGACCAGGAAGCGGCCGTCAACCCAGGCCGACCAGCCGTTGGCACACAGGACGTGTCCCCAGTCGCCGCGCCGCTCCACCAGTTGGACCGGTAGCAGCGGGTCGAGGGGGACGGTGGGCCGGGCGGGGTCGGGGGCCTCCCAGGCGGGCATGCCGTGCTGGGGGACGACGTGGGTGGGCCGGAAGCCGGGGGTCGCCATCGCGCGCGCCTACTTCCGCAGTACGGCCGGCTCATGCCGGCGCAGCAGCCGGGACACGAGGTAGCCGAAGACGACCGACAGCACGACGAGCATGGCCACGTTGAGCAGCCACACCCCCGCCGAGTGCCGGAACAGCGGGTCACCGGTCAGTTCGCCGGGCACGATCCGGGAGAGCCCGACGGTGCCGGCCATCGCACCGAGCGCCCATCGCGACGGCACCAGCCAGGACAGCTGCTCCAGGCCGGGTACGCCGTCGAGTTTCAGCAGGGCGCCGCAGAAGACCACTTGGACGATGGCGAGCAGCACGAGCAGCGGCATCGTCACCTCCTCCTTGCGCACCAGCGCGGAGACCAGCAGACCGAGCATCATCGCCGTGAACGCCAGCAGGGCGACGGCGACGGTGATTTCGACAAGGGGCGGCATCAGCACGCCTTCGCCGCCCGGCGCGTTGAGGTCGACGCCGAACAGGGCGACCAGGGTCAGCACGACCGCCTGGAGCACGGTGATCGTGCCGAGGACGACGACCTTGGAGAGCAGGTACGCCGATCTGGACAGGCCCACGGCCCGCTCCCGCTGATAGATCACGCGTTCCTTGACCAGCTCGCGCACGGCGTTGGCCGCCCCCGTGAGCACGCCGCCGACGCACAGGATCAGCAGCGCGTTCATCGCCGTCTCCTGCGTCAGCTTGCTGCCGGCCAGGGCGCGAGCCATCGCGCCCATCACGAACGGCAGGGCGATCATGATCACCAGGAAGGTGCGGTCGGCAGCGAGTGCCGTGGCGTAGCGGCGGATCAGGGTGCCGAGCTGGGCGCCCCGGCTGCGGGGCCTGGGCGGTGGGGCGATGACGACCGGTCCGGACCTGGACACCCGGGGCTGCCCGGTCGCCTCGGAGACGTACTGACGGTGGAGGGGCGAGGTGCGGAACTCTCCGGCCCAGTCCCGGCCCTGGTCCCGCTCGAAGGCCTCGAAGGCCTCCGGCCACTGCTCGTAGCCGAAGTAGGCGAGGGTGTCCTCGGGCGGTCCGTAGTAGGCGATCTTCCCCCCGGGGGCGAGGACGAGCAGCCGGTCGCAGACGTCGAGGCTGAGGACGCTGTGGGTGACGACGATGACGGTGCGGCCGTCGTCGGCGAGGCCGCGCAGCATGTGCATCACCGAGCGGTCCATGCCGGGGTCGAGGCCCGAGGTCGGCTCGTCGAGGAAGAGGAGTGAGGGCTTGGTCAGCAGCTCCAGGGCGACGCTGACACGCTTGCGCTGGCCGCCGGAGAGGCTGTGCACGGCCTGGTCGGCGCGCTGTTCCAGGCCCAGTTCGCGGATGACCTCCTCGACCCTGGCCTGCCGCTCGGCCTTTGCGGTGTCCTGCGGGAAGCGCAGTTCGGCGGCGTAGGACAGGGCGGCGCGGACGGTGAGCTGGGCGTGCAGGATGTCGTCCTGCGGGACGAGGCCGATGCGCTGGCGCAGCTCGGCGTAGTCGCGGTACAGATCGCGGCCGTCGTACAGGACCGTGCCGTGGTCGGCGGGGCGCTGCCCGGTGAGAGCGCCCAGGAGGGTGGACTTGCCCGCGCCGCTCGGGCCGACGACCGCGAGCAGGCACTTCTCCCCCACCGGGAACGACACGTGCTCGAGGAGCGTCTTGCGGCCGTGGTCGACGGCGACGCTCAGATCCTGTACGTCGAGGGAGACCTCGCCGGTGTCGACGTACTCCTGGAGCTCGTCTCCTACCAGGCAGAAGGCCGAGTGGCCGATGCCGACGACATCGCCCGGGCCGAGCTGGGCGCGGGTGACGGGGCCGCCGTTGAGGTAGGTGCCGTTGTGGCTGCCCAGGTCGACGATCTCGTACGTCCCGTCGGGGTGGGCGCGCAGCTCGGCGTGCCGGCGGGAGACGACCAGGTCGTCGATGACCAGGTCGTTGTCGGCGGCGCGGCCGATGCGGACGGTACGGGAGGGCAGCGGACGGACGGTGGTGGGCTGCCGGAAGGTGCCGGTCAGTGCGGGCATGGACACCGCCGAGGGGCGTTCCCGGGGGTCCGGTGCGGTACTGCTCAGCACGGCCCTGGGACCGTCGGCGGGGCTGCCGAAGCGGATCACGCTGCCGGGGCCGACACTCCACTCGTCGACACGGCGGCCGTCGGCGTAGGTGCCGTTCGTGCTGTGCTCGTCCTCCAGCGTCCAGTGGCCGGCCTCGGGCCGCAGCACCGCGTGGTGCCACGAGACCCGGGCATCGTCGATCACGATGTCGCTCAGTGGATCGCGCCCGACGTGGTAGTCGCGGCCCGGACTCATCACCGTGGACCCCGTCTCGGTCTCCAGGACGAGTTCAGGCGCGGTCGGCGTGTTCGGCCGCTCTGCCATGCCGAAATTCTACCGATTCGTCCTGATATGCGCCCGATGTCACCCCAGGGGCTCAGCCCACGGACACGACCAGCGCCGGAATCGTCCGCTGCATCCGCAGGGCGTCCACCGACTCGGCGAGCAGCTCGTACTCGGTGGTGTCGTCGTTGGTGGCGATCCTGATCAGCCGACCGGCCGCCAACTCCTCGGCGACCAGGTCCTGTTGGGCGTCGTCCCCGCACCACGCGCGCAGCACGGCGGGCACATCGGGCACGGTGTCGGCGACCGGGACGAGGGCACCCGTCGGCAAGTGCTCGGCGTCGGGCTGCGGGTCGAGCCGCTCGGCGATCCAGGCGGCCCGGTCGCGCAGCCACCAGAGCGCCAGGGCGAGGGTCGGGGCCCGATAGCTGCCCAGGGGTACGCCGATACGTTTCCCCTCGCACGTTCCGTACGCGGTGACATGGCACATGAATTCGTCGTGCACGTTCACTCCCCCGGTGCGTAGTACGCCTCTCGGCTTGCCTCGCTTTCGGTGCGGCTCTCGTGCTTGCGGGTGCCCAGGGCTCATGTGCGGTGCGTGATCGAATCCTCGCTCGATGTGAATGCCCTGTCAGTTGAGTATGTTCACTACTGAAACACTGTCACCACGACTTTCCGGCCAGTCTCCTGGCATATTCACCAGGGGAGTTGGCCGAAATCCGGCGCCGTCGGCATTACCCCAGGGGTAATCGACGCTCCGCGGCGATGCGGGCAGGGTTGCGGTACCGGGTCACCACGACCGGGATCCGGTTCCTGACCAGCAGAGACGACCTCAATGGAGGCTGATTTCGCATGCCCGCCGACACCGACCGTTACGAGAGTGCCGTCGCCCGCTACTTCGAGGCCTGGAACGCCGTCGACGAGGAGACGCTGGCCAAAGCGGTGGCTGCCGCCTGGGCGCCGGACGGCACCTACACCGACCCGCTGGCCGACGTGGGCGGCCATGAGCAGATCGCCGCGGTGATCGCCGCGGTGCACGAGCAGTTCCCGGGGTTCGTCTTCCACCCCACCGCGGTCGTGGACGCCCATCACGACACCGCGCGCTTTTCCTGGGAGCTGGTGAACGAGGCCGACGGAAGCGCACCCGTCGCCGGCTTCGACGTGATCACGCTGGACGAGAAGGGCCGTATCCGGTCGGTGCTCGGATTTCTGGACCGGGTGCCCGCCGGGGCGTGATGAGTTTTCGCGCTCGCGATGGTCTCTTGAACGGGAGGTCTCCTGAACGGGAGACCACCGTGAGCGAAAGGCGGCCGCCATGAGTACGACCGAGAAACTGGACCGGCGCTTCACCGCCGAGCTGGTCAAGAGCCCCGCCGAAGGGGGCTGGACCTACCTCGTGTGGCCCGAGTCCGTCGCGTTCTTCGGGACGCGCGGGCTGGTCAAGGTGCGCGGCACGATCGACGGGCACCCGTTCCAGAGCTCCTTCATGGCCCTGGGCGACGGCAGGCACAAGCTGCCCGTGAAGGCCGACCTGCGCAGGGCCATCGGGAAGGAGGCGGGCGACACGGTGACCGTCCGCCTCCAGGAGCGGCTTACTTCTTGAGCACGGCGTCGATCCGGGCCAGCTCGTCCGCGTCGAAGTCGAGGTTGCGGATGGTGCCGACACTGTCCTCGATCTGCTGCGGGCTGCTCGCGCCGACCAGGGCGGAGGTCACCCGGCCGCCGCGCAGGACCCAGGCCAGGGCCAGCTGGGCCAGGGTCTGGCCGCGGGACTCGGCGATGTCGTTCAGCTCGCGCAGCTGGGCGACCAGGTCCTCGGTGAGCGCGTCGGAGTTCAGGAACGGGCTGTCGCTCGCGGCCCGCGAGTCCTCCGGGATGCCGTTGAGGTAACGGCCGGTGAGCATGCCCTGCTCCAGCGGGGAGAAGACGATCGAACCCACCTGGAGCTCGTCCAGGGCGTCCAGGAGACCCTCGTCCTCGGGGCGCCGGTCGAGCATCGAGTAGCGCGGCTGGTGGATGAGGAGCGGGGTGCCGAGCTCGCCGAGGATACGGGCGGCCTCGCGGGTCTGCTCCGCGGAGTAGTTGGAGACGCCGACGTAGAGCGCCTTGCCCTGCTGCACGGCCGAGTGCAGGGCGCCCATCGTCTCCTCCAGCGGAGTCTCCGGGTCGGGGCGGTGCGAGTAGAAGACGTCGACGTAGTCCAGGCCCATCCGCGTCAGGCTCTGGTCCAGCGAGGACAGCAGGTACTTGCGGGAGCCCCACTCGCCGTACGGGCCGGGCCACATCAGATAGCCGGCCTTGGTGGAGATGATCAGCTCGTCGCGGTAGGCGGCGAGATCGGACTTCAGGGCCTCGCCGAAGGCCGACTCGGCGGCGCCGGGCGGCGGACCGTAGTTGTTGGCCAGGTCGAAGTGGGTGACCCCGAGGTCGAAGGCGCGGCGCAGGATCGCGCGCTGCGTCTCGACGGTGCGGTCCGCCGGGCCGAAGTTGTGCCACAGGCCCAGCGAGATCGCGGGAAGCTTCAGGCCGCTGCGGCCGGTGCGCCGGTAGGGCATGTCCGTGTAGCGGTCGGGGTGTGCGGTGTACAACGCGACTCCAGAGGGGTTGGCACGGTTTCCTGAGAACCACGGTTTCCTGAGAACCGCTGTCCACTACCGTCGTCCACTCTTGCGCGACCTGGGGGCATTGGTCCAACAGAAGAATCCGATGGAATTAAGCGGATACGCTTCTCAGTCATGGAACTCCGACATCTCCAGCACTTCGTCGCGGTCGCCGAGGACCAGCACTTCACCCGGGCCGCCGAGCGACTGCTGGTGTCCCAGTCGGGTCTGTCGGCCTCCATCCGGGCGCTGGAGCGGGAGCTGCAGACGCCGTTGTTCGTGCGGACCACCCGACGGGTGACGCTCACCCCTGCGGGCCGGGCACTGCTGGGCGAGGCGGAGCGCATCCTCGCGCAGGTACGGGCGGCCCATGAGGCGGTCGCCGCGGTGCAGGGAGTGCTGCGCGGGATGCTCGCGCTCGGGTCGGAGCAGTGCATCGCCGGGGTGCATGTGGCCGGCCTGCTCGCCACGTTCCGGCGACGGCACCCGGACGTGGAGATCTGTCTGCGGCAGGCGGGCTCGGGCGCGCTCGCGGAGGAGGTCGCGGCCGGGCGCCTCGACCTGGCCTTCGCGGTGCGGACGGCGCAGGAGGACACCGACCAGCTGCGGGTCGTACCGCTGGCCGGGGAGCCGATGACCGTCCTGTGCCACCCCGACCACCGGCTCGCGCGCGTCGGCGCGGCCGTGACCCCGGAGGACCTGGGCGGCGAGGTCTTCGTCGACTTCCACCCCGACTGGGGCCCGCGCCGCACCACCGACGCCGCGTTCGCCGCCGCGGGCGTACGGCGGGCGGTCGCGCTGGAGGTGAACGACGTGCACAGCCTCCTGGACCTGGTGGACGAGAACCTGGGCGTCGCCGTCGTACCGCGCCACTTCCGCCACAAGCGCCCGTCACTGACCGCGCTGCCCGTGAAGGGTACCGGCGAGACCGTGTACGAGACGGTCGCCCTGCTGCCGCCCGAGCAGGCCACCAGCCCGGCGGCCCGGGCGCTGATGGAGCTGCTGGAAACAGGGGGCGTAGGTACACCCCCGGACGGGGCCCACCCCTCCTGACCCGGCCCGTCCCCCACCGCAGACTCGTGACCGTCCCTCACGACAACTACGGTCAGGAGTACGGGAAATGACGGACCACACACGACGGAACGTACTGCGCGGCGCGGCGGCGATCGCGGCGGCCGGCGGGCTGGTGGGCACGGGAGCGGGGGCGGCACCGCGTGCGGCCGCCGCGGCTCCCCAGGCATCCACCGCGCGGCGCTTCCCCTTCCTGGAGGGCGCGTTCGAGCCCGTCACGGAGGAACTGACGGCCTTCGACCTGCCGGTCACCGGCCGCGTCCCCCACGACCTGAACGGCCGCTATCTGCGCAACGGCCCCAACGTCCTGGGCCTGGAGGACCCGCGCGCCCACCACTGGATGCTCGGCGACGGCATGGTGCACGGCGTCCGGCTGCGCGACGGCCGCGCCGAGTGGTACCGCAACCGCTGGGTGCGCTCCTCCCAGGTGGCGAAGAAGCTGGGCGAACCCTACCCGCGTCCGGTGCCGCCGGACGACTTCCCGTGCAACACCCATGTGATCCCCTACCGGGGACGGATCCTCACGCTCCAGGAGAGCGGGCCGCTGCCGTACGAACTCGACGACGACCTCGACACCGTGGGTACGTACGACTTCCGGGGCACCCTGAAGGGCCCGCTCACCGCGCACACCAAGTTCGACGTCCACGCCGGTGAACTGCACGCCATCGCCTACTACCCGACCTGGGACCATGTCCGGCACCTGGTGATCGACCCGACGGGCCGCGTCTCACGCACCACCAGGATCCCGGTGGCGGACGCCCCCATGATCCACGACTTCGCCCTCACCGAGCACCACGTGATCATCCTCGACATGCCCGTCACCTTCGACCCGGCGGCCGCCGAGCGCGGAGACATCGTCCCGTACGTCTGGAACGACAAGCACCCGGCCCGGCTCGGAGTACTGCCGCGCAAGGGCGGCGCGGTCCGCTGGTTCGAGGTCGACCCGGTCTACTACTCGCACACCCTCAACGCCTACGAGGAGGGCCCGAACATCGTCATCGACACGACGAACTTCGACGCCCCCTTCCTCGTCGCCGGCAACGGCTCCGGCGGCCCCTACAGCGCGGGCACCCCCAGGCTCGACCGCTGGACGATCGACCTGCGCCACGGCCGGGTGCGGACCCGGACCCTCGACGACCGCCCGCAGGAATTCCCGCGTGTGAACGAGTCGTTGGTCTCCCGCAGGCACCGCTACGGCTACTCGGCGGCGTCCGCGGAGATGGCGGTGGCCTACATGGCGGTCGACGGCAACCCGCCCGACCGGGCGTTCAGCAACGCGCTCATCAAGCAGGACCTGTTGCGCGGCACGACCCAGGTCCACCGGCTGCCGCGCGGAGCGGCCGCGAGCGAGGCCGTGTTCGTACCGCGCGAACACAGTGCGGCCGAGGACGACGGGTACGCGATCGCCTACGTCCACAATCCCGACCGCGGAGCGTCCGACCTGCTGATCCTCGCCGCACAGGACTTCACCGGCGAGCCGCTCGCCCGGATCCATCTGCCGGGCCGGGTGCCGCTGGGGTTCCACGGGAGCTGGATTCCGGACGCATGAGGCGCCCGGGTGCGCGATGGTGGACGTATGCACGCGAAGGACATCCTCATCGACGGCTACAGCCGCATCCAAGAAGAAGTCCATGCCGCCGTCGAAGGCCTCGGCCCCGACGACCTCAACCACCAGCCCGCACCCGGCGCCAACTCCATCTCCTGGCTGATCTGGCATCTCACCCGCGTCCAGGACGACCACATGGCCGACGCCTTCGGGCTCGACCAGGTCTGGCTGACCCAGGACTGGGAGAAGCGCTTCGCCCTCGATCTACCGGCCCGCGACACCGGGTACGGCCACAGCGCCGCGAAGGTGGCCAAGGTGCGGGTCGACTCGGCGGAGCTGCTGACCGGGTACTACGACGCCGTCCACGCGCAGAGCCTCGACGTCCTGCGTGAGCTGGCCGCCAAGGACCTGGAACGCGTCGTGGACGACAACTGGGATCCTCCGGTCACTCTGGGCGTCCGGCTGGTCAGCGTCCTGTCCGACGATCTGGAGCACGTCGGACAGGCCGCCTACCTCCGGGGACTGCGTCAGAGCGCGTAGCCCGGCAGGACGACGTCCTCGATGAGGGCCTTGCGCTCGTCGAACGGGATGAACGCGCTCTTGAGGGCGTTCACCGTGACCGTGCGCAGGTCCTCGACCGTCCAGCCCGCCTCCTCGACCAGCAGGGACATCTCGCGGGTCATCGTCGTGCCGGACACCAGACGGTTGTCGGTGTTGAGGGTGACGCGGAAGCCGAGGTCCTTCAGGGCCGTGATCGGGTGCTCGGCGATCGAGGTGGCGGCACCGGTCTGGAGGTTGGAGGTGGGGCACATCTCCAGGGCGATACGACGGTCGCGCACCCAGCCCGCGAGACGGCCGAGCTTGCCGGCCGCGAGGTCGGGGATGTCGTCGGTGATACGGACGCCGTGGCCGATGCGCTGGGCGCCGCAGACCTGGAGGGCCTGGTGGATGCTGGGCAGGCCGTGGGCCTCGCCGGCGTGGATGGTGAACGGGACGTTCTCGCGGCGCAGGTGCTCGAAGGCGGCGAGGTGGTCGGCGGGCGGGAAGCCGTCCTCGGCGCCGGCGATGTCGAAGCCGACGACACCCGCGTCACGGAAGGCGACGGCCAGGTCGGCGGCCTCGCCTACGCGCTCGAACATCCGCATGCCGCACAGCAGGGTGCCGACCCGGACCGGGGTACCGGCGGCGGCCGCCTTCGCCATACCGGCCGCGAGCCCCTCCTGGACGGTCTCCACGACCTCGCTCATGGCGAGCCCGCCCTGGGTGTTCAGCTCGGGGGCGTAGCGCACCTCGCCGTACACGACACCGTCCGCGGCCAGGTCGAGGACGTACTCCTCGGCGGTGCGCAGCAGGCCCTCGCGGGTCTGCATCACGGCGAGGGTGTGCTCGAAGGTGGCTATGTAGCGCACCAGGTCACCGGAGTTCGCGGCGTCGTAGTACCAGGCGGCCAGCTCGTCCGGGTCGGTGGTGGGCAGGGTGTGACCGACCGCGTCCGCGAGCTCCACCACGGTGGCGGGGCGCAGGCCGCCGTCGAGGTGGTCGTGCAGCACGGCCTTGGGCAGCCGGCGGATGACGTCGAGGTCTACGCGCGTAGTAGTCATGGTGGATCTTTCCTTGGCAGTGCGGGGCGGGGCGGTGTGACAGGTGCGGTGCAGTGCGACAGGCGCGGTGCGGCCTTCAGTCGGCGGGCTGGAGCAGGTCCCAGCGGTTGCCGTACAGATCCTGGAAGACGGCGACCGAGCCGTAGGGCTCGTGGCGCGGCTCCTCCAGGAAGGTCACGCCGGCGGCGGTCATCCGGGCGTGGTCGCGGGCGAAGTCGTCGGTGTGCAGGAAGAAGCCGACGCGTCCGCCGGTCTGGTCGCCGACCCGGCCGCGCTGGGTCTCGCTCTTGGCGCGGGCCAGAAGCAGGCCCGTACCCCCGCCCTGTCCGGACCCCGGCTCCACGACGACCCAGCGGGAGCCGTCGGGGCGCGGGGCGTCCTCGGCGAGCCGGAAGCCGAGGGCCTCGGTGTAGAAGCGGATCGCCTCGTCGTAGTCGTCGACGACGAGGGTGACCAGGGCGACGCGTCTCATCAGGGCCTTTCGGAGGGCGGGGTTAGCGGAAGAGGTTATACGTAAAACGTCGCGGACGCCAGTCCCTGTCGGACCGCCGATGCCCGTCCCGCCCGGACCTAGGACGCATGCCCGAGCCGGAGCGGGCCCCTGGACCGAGGCGGGGCCGCCCGCCGGTTCACTACCGTCGGGTCATGAAGATCGACAAGCCTCCGCGCGACGCCGAAGAGCGCAAGCGAGACGTCCTGGCCCGGCTCGACCGGGAGAGCGACATCTGGGTGGCCTCGGCGGACGACGACGGGCTGCCGTGCATGGTCCCGCTCTGGTTCGTCTGGCACGCCGGGTCCGTATGGCTGGCGACGCGCCTGACGAACCCGACCGGCCGCAACCTGCGGGACGGCCGTCGGGCGCGGCTGGCGTTCGCGGACACCCGGGACGTGGTGCTGGTGGACGGATCCGTGGAGACGTACACCCTCCAGGACGTGCCGTCCGCGGCGGCGGCCGCGTTCCTCGCCAAGCACGGCTGGAATCCGCGGGAGGACAGCCCGTCGTACGCCTTCTTCGAGGTGCGGCCGTACGCGGTGCAGGCGTGGCACGAGGTACGGGAACTGCCGAAGCGGCACATCATGCGGGACGGGGTGTGGGTGGTCTGAGTCGGGGACAGGGAGGTGCGGCCGTCGTACGTCTGCCCGACACTCTTTCCCCGCACGGGAGTTACCTGGGAGTAATTCCCGGTGGTTTGATGTGCGGCGCCACTCAGCCCCCTTCACCCTCAGGGAGATCCAGTGACGTCCACAGCACCGCGCCGCACCCTGGGCGCAACCATGCTCGCGCTCGCCCTCGCGGTCACCGCCGCTCCCACCGCCACGGCCGCCGATCAGCCGCCGCCCGTGCGGGTGTTGACGTACAACGCGTTTCTCTTCAGCAAGTCGCTCCACCCGAACTGGGGACAGGACCACCGTGCCGCGGAGATCGCCAAGGCCTCCTTCTTCCACGGCAACGACGTCGTGGTGCTCCAGGAGGCGTTCGACAACTCCTCGTCGGACGCGCTGAAGAGCGCCGCGGCGAGCGAGTACCCGTACCAGACACCGGTGGTGGGGCGGAGCCGGACCGGCTGGGACGCCACGGGCGGGGCCTACTCGGCGACGACGCCCGAGGACGGTGGGGTCACGGTGCTCAGCAGGTGGCCGGTGCTGCGCAAGGAGCAGTATGTGTACAAGGACGCGTGCGGGGCGGACTGGTGGTCCAACAAGGGCTTCGCGTATGTGGTGTTGAACGTGAACGGCGCGCGCGTGCACGTCGTCGGGACCCACGCGCAGTCGACCGACCCGGGCTGTGACGCCGGCGAGGCGGCCGCGATGCGCGGTCGGCAGTTCAAGGCCATCGACGCTTTCCTGGACGCCAGGAACATCCCGGCGAACGAGCAGGTCCTGGTCGCCGGGGACATGAACGTCGACTCGCGCACCGCGGAGTACGACTCGATGCTCGCCGACGGGGGCCTGGTGGGTGCGGACGCGCGCACCGGGCATCCGTACTCCTTCGACACGGCGGAGAACTCGATCGCCCGTGAACGCTACCCGGACGACCCGCGCGAGGATCTGGACTACGTCCTGCACCGCGCGGGGCACGCCCGTCCGTCGGGGTGGCGCAACGAGGTCGTCGAGGAGGAGTCGGCGCCCTGGACGGTGACGAGCTGGGGAACCGACTACACCTATACGAATCTGTCCGACCACTATCCCGTGATCGGTGACGTCGGCTGATCAACCTGCCTCGGTGTGCGACGAGTTGAGGCGGGTCAGCTCGTCGTCGGTCAGCCGGATCGCGCCGGCCGCCACGTTGTCGACGAGGTGGTCGGGGTTTCCGGTGCCGGGAATGGCGAGTACGTGCGGGCCCTGGTGCAGTGTCCAGGCGATACGGATCTGCGCGGGGCTCGCACCGTGCGCCTGGGCGATGGCGAGGACCTCGTCGTCGTGGTTCGTGGTCGCGCCCCGTTCGCCCGCCGTGCCGGCCACCGCGTAGAACGGGACGTAGGCGATGCCCTGTTCGCCGCAGATGCGCAGGAGTTCGTCGGGGTGGTCCAGGGCGTAGCGGTTCTGGACGCTCACCACCGGGGCGATGGCCTGCGCCTCTGCCAGGTGGCGGGGTTTCACCCCGGAGATGCCCAGGTGGCGGATGAGGCCCGCCTCGCGCAGTTCGGCCAGGGCGCCGAAGTGCTCGGCGATCGAATCCTGTTCCATGCGGCGCAGGTACACCAGGTCCAGGTGGTCCCGGCCCAGCTGGCGCAGGTTCTCCTCGACATGGCCGCGGAGGTCCTCGGGGCGGGCCGAGGTGCCCCACTCCCCCGTGTGGTCGCGGAAGGGGCCGACCTTGGCGGCGACGACCAGGTCGTCGGGGTACGGGGCCAGCGCGGTGTTGATCAGTTCGTTGGCGGAGCGCAGGGACGAGAAGTAGAAGGCGGCCGTGTCGATGTGGTCGACGCCGAGCTCGATCGCCTTGTGCAGTACGGCGATCGAGCGTTGCCGGTCGCTCGGCGTCCCGTGGTGGAAGGCCGCGCTGCCCGTCAGCCGCATCGCGCCGAGGCCGAGGCGGCTGACGGTCAGATCGCCCAGTTTCCAGGTGCCCGCGGCATCCGCGGTGATCGTTTCGGAGGTCATCAGCGGAGTGTCACACAGAGACCGTCGAGGGACGTGGTCTCTTGACCGACATATGAATCATCCGTCCCAGGTCCAGTCCGCCACCTCCGGCAGGTCCGTGCCGTGTTCGCGGATCCATGCGTGGTGACGTAGTCGGGCGTCCTCCATCTGCTGTCGTACGGGAGCGGCGCGGACGGCGAGACCGGGGACGCGGTCGATGACGTCCATGACCAGGCGGTAGCGGTCGAGGTCGTTGCGGACCACCATGTCGAAGGGCGTGGTCGTGGTGCCGTTCTCCTTGTATCCGCGGATGTGGAGATGCGGGTGGCCGGCGCGGCGGTAGGCCAGACGGTGGATGAGCCAGGGGTAGCCGTGGTACGCGAAGATCACCGGCCGGTCGGTGGTGAACAGGCCGTCGTACTCGAAGTCGCCCATCCCGTGCGGGTGTTCGTCGCTCGGCATGAGCCGTGCGATGTCGACGACGTTGACGACGCGTACGGCGAGCCGCGGCAGGTGGCGGCGGAGCAACTGGGCGGCGGCCAGCACCTCCTGGGTCGGGACGTCGCCGGCGGCGGCCAGGACCACGTCCGGTTCGCGGTCGCCGTTCTCCGTACCGGCCCACTCCCAGATGCCCGCGCCACGGGCGCAGTGCGCCTTGGCCTGCTCGATCGACAGCCAGTCGTAGCAGGGCTGTTTGCCGGCGACGATCACATTGACGTAGTCGCGGCTGCGCAGCGCGTGGTCGGCGACGGAGAGCAGGGTGTTGGCGTCCGGCGGGAGGTAGACGCGTACCACTTCGGGGCTCTTGTTGAGGATGTGGTCGACGAAGCCGGGGTCCTGGTGGGAGAAGCCGTTGTGGTCCTGGCGCCAGACGTGCGAGGTCAGCAGGTAGTTGAGGGAGGCGATGGGGGCGCGCCAGGGCAGTCGGCGGGTGACTCGCAGCCATTTGATGTGCTGGTTGACCATGGAGTCGACGATGTGGGCGAAGGCTTCGTAGCAGGAGAAGAGTCCGTGCCGGCCGGTGAGGAGGTAGCCCTCCAGCCAGCCCTGGCAGGTGTGTTCGGAGAGGATCTCCATCACCCGGCCGTGCCGGTCGAGGTGCTCGTCGACGTCCAGGGTGGCGGCCTGCCAGGCCTTGCCGGTGGCGGCGTAGACGGCCTGGAGACGGTTGGACTCGGTCTCGTCGGGACCGACGATGCGGAAGTCGCGCCGGTCTGCGGTGGCGCGCATGACGTCCTCGAGCAACTCGCCCAGGATGCGGGTGGGTTCGTGGAGGGTGGCGCCGGGTTTGTCGACGGGGACGGCGAATCGTTCGAGGGGCGGCAGGGGCAGGGAGCGCAGGAGCAGGCCGCCGTTGGCATGGGGGGTGGCGCCGAGTCGGCGCTTTCCTTCGGGGACGCATGCCAGGACTTGTGGCTTCGGGCTGCCGTCCTCGTCGAACAGGTCCTCGGGGCGGTACGAGCGCAGCCACTGCTCCAACTGCCGCAGGTGGTCGGGGTTGTCGCGGACGGCGGCGAGGGGGACTTGGTGGGCGCGCCACGTGCCTTCCACCGGGAGGCCGTCGACCTCGGCGGGGCCGGTCCAGCCCTTGGGGGTGCGCAGCACGATCATCGGTGGACGGCCGTGCTCGGCGATGCGGTCGAGCGCGGTGTCCAGGGCGTGGGCCATGGCGCGGTGGACGGTGGCCGGGTCGTCGCCGGTGACGTGGAGGGGTTCGTGGCCGTATCCGCGCAGGAGGGCGTCGAGTTCGTCCTCGGGGATACGGGCGAGCACCGTCGGGTTGGCGATCTTGTAGCCGTTGAGGTGGAGGATCGGCAGGACGGCGCCGTCGTGTTCGGGGTCGAGGAACTTGTTGGAGTGCCAGGACGCGGCCAGTGGGCCCGTCTCGGCCTCGCCGTCGCCGATGACGCAGGCGACCAGAAGGTTCGGGTTGTCGAGCGCGGCTCCGTAGGCGTGCGAGAGGGAGTAGCCGAGCTCGCCGCCCTCGTGGATCGAGCCGGGTGTCTCGGGGGCGACATGGCTCGGCACACCGCCGGGGAACGAGAACTGCTTGAAGAGTCGGGCCATGCCCTGCGCGTCCCGCGTGATGTCCGGACAGGTCTCGCTGTACGAGCCCTCCAGCCAGGCGTTGGCGAGCACGGCGGGGCCGCCGTGGCCCGGGCCCCAGATGCACAGGGCGTCCTGGCCGCGGGCCTTGACGACGCGGTTGAGGTGGGTGTGGACGAGGTTCAGACCGGGTGAGGTTCCCCAGTGGCCGAGCAGCCGCGGCTTGATGTGCTCGGGGCGCAGGGGTTCGGTCAGCAGGGGGTTCGCCATCAGGTAGATCTGGCCGACGGCGAGGTAGTTGGCGGCACGCCAGTGGGCGTCCAGGGAGGTCAGTTCCTCGTCCGTGAGTGCGCCGGGCGGGTGGCGGGGGTCGACGGACATGGGGTTCCCTTCCGGTCGGGTGTCGTGGTGCGGGTCGACGGTGTCTGCCGTCCACCTTCGTCGCATCCCCGGGTACCCGGCATGGGCCTCATGGGCCAAAGTCGTCGGGAGGAAAGCCGTGGAATCCCTCCGCGGAAGCTGTTGCGTTCAGGATCGGTCGCCCCGACCCCGGACGGTCCGCCAACGCGGGGCCTCGTCATCGGGGACGTCCGGGGAGCCGAAGTGGAACGGCACTCCGAGGTGGTCGGCCAGGGCTCGGCCGGCCTCGGCGGCGGCCGCGTTCGGCGGGGCCTCGCCACGGCGGTGGTGGACGGTCGCCAGGTGACCTTCCCCGGCCGGGTCGTCCAGGACAGCGATCAGCTCCACGAACCAGTCGTGGACGGTGTCGCCGTCCCACAGGGCCTCGACGGCGGCGACTCGACCGGGCAGGGCCGCCGCACGGGCCGCGAGAGACGGGACGTCCAGTGGATCGGGCGGCCGGATCCGCACCCGGTCGCCGAGCGCCTCGTACCGCGCGTGGACCACCCGCTCGGCGTCGTGCAGCCCCATCCCCAAGGGCCGCAAGGCTTCCCACACGGACTTCACCGCCGCGATCCGGCGGTCGCGCAGCACGTCTGCGTCGACCTCCTGGCGGGTCCGTTCCTCCAGGTAGGGCCACCAGCCGCTCATGGGGCCGCCGGGCGGGAGCGTATGGCGTGCGTCATGGCCGGACCGTACGTCGGTCCGCGCCTCAGGAGGCGATCCGGATGCCGTACACGGTGCGTCCGCCGGCCGATGCGCGTCCGGTGACCAGTTCGGCCTCGATGCGCACGAACGCCTCGCGGGGCGCCGGGACCCAGGAGTGCGGGCCGGTCCTGGCCAGCCGCTCGTGCTCGGTGGGGTGCACGAGCGCGGCACGGCCTCCGGACGCCAGGTCTTCGGCCAGTGCGAGGACCGCCGTCTCCGGGTCGCTCCCCTGAGCCGCGAGGGTCGGCGAGGGTGCGTCGACGGCAGCCCAGGCGAATCGGCCCAGGGCCACCGAACCGACGTCCACTCCTACAACTCGCGCGTGCATGACTCCAGTTCAGCACACGCCGGATCAGCCGAGCGGCTTGTCCAGCACCGCCTTGCGGTGGCTGAACGTCTCGATGGAGTACCGCCCGTGGTAGTTGCCCATGCCGCTCTCCCCCACCCCGCCGAACGGCAGGTCGGAGACGGTCAGGTGGGCCAGCGGCAGGCCGTAGCCGAGGCCGCCGGAGGACGTCTCGGCGGCGAGCCGGTCCCGGGTGTCCTGCGAGGCGGTGAAGACGTACAGGGCGAGGGGCTTGTCGCGGTCGTTGATGAAGTCGATCGCCCCGTCGAGGTCCGGCACCGTGACGATCGGGAGGATCGGGCCGAAGATCTCCTCCCGCATGACGGGCGAAGCGGGGTCGACGTCGGCGAGGACGGTGGGCGCGATGTACTTCGTCGTACGGTCGCTCGCGCCGCCGACGACGACACGGCCCGAGTCGAGCAGCGCGCTCAGCCGGTCGAAGTGCCGTTCGTTCACGATCCGGCCGTACTCTCCGGAGGCCGAGGCGTCGCTGCCGTAGACGGCCTCGACCGCCTTGCGGAACAGGGGCTCCAGGGCCGCGGCGGTCTCCGGGTCGGTGAGGACGTAGTCGGGGGCGACGCAGGTCTGCCCCGCGTTGAGGAACTTGCCGCGGGCCAGTCGGTCGGCGACGACGGAGAGGTCGGCGTCCCGGTCGACGAACGCCGGGGACTTGCCGCCGAGCTCGAGGGTGACCGGGGTGAGGTGCTCGGCGGCGGCGCGCAGGACGATCCGGCCGACGGCACCGTTGCCGGTGTAGAAGATGTGGTCGAAGCGCTCGGCCAGCAGGGCCGTGGTCTCCGGGATGCCGCCCTCGACGACCGCGAAGGCCTCGGTGTCGAGGAACGCCGGCAGGAGCCGGGCCAGTACGGCGGAGGTGGCCGGGGCCATCTCGCTCGGCTTGACCACGACCGCGTTGCCGGACGCCAGGGCACCGACCACGGGGGCGAGCAGGAGCTGGGCCGGGTAGTTCCAGGGGGCGATGACGAGGACGACGCCGAGCGGGTCGTACTGCGTCCAGGCGGTGGCGTCGGCGCCGAGGTGCGCGGGGACCGGGGCGGACTCGATGCGCAGCCAGTCCTCGAGGTGGTCGAGGGTGTGGTCGATCTCGCGGATCACGAAGTCGATCTCGGTGCGGTAGGCCTCGGTGGAGCTCTTGCCCAGGTCGGCGTGGAGGGCGTCGGCCAGGTCGGTGCCGTGCTCGGTGAGCATCTCGCGCAGTCGGCGCAGCTGCGTGGTGCGCCATTCGACGGGCTTGGTGCGGCCGGTGCGGAAGGTGGCGCGCAGCCGGGCCACGATGTCGGCGGGCTGCTCGGGGGTGGGCTGGTTCACGATGCCTCGCTGATGCTGCGCGGGCCGCTGGGCACGGCCTCGAACGGTTGGATGTAATTACCAACCTTTTCTACACCCGGATACATTCCCTCACCACGTAAGTAACTTTCCGCTACGCCGTGATCACACTCGGGTGGAGTCGTCCAGCGTGTCCGCCAGACGGTCGAGCAGTCCGCGCAGGAGCTCCTCGTCGCTGTCCCCCAGGGCGGGCCAGTCGGCGCGGACGGCGCGGTCGACGCGGCGCCAGTACTCCTGACCGCGCGGAGTGAGGTGGGCGAGGATGCGGCGCCGGTCCAGCGGGTCGACGCGGCGGTGGACGAGGTTCTGGTCGACGAGCTGGTCGATGAGCTTGGTGAGCGTCGGCGGCGGCAGGAACGCGGCCTCGGCTATCGCCGTCATGTGGTGCCCCTGCCCGTCGCAGAGCAGACCGAGCACCCGCCAGGCGTCGAGCGAGCAGCCCTCCTCGTCCAGGGCCGCCTGGAGGCGGCGCGCGGCCAGTCGCTCGGCCCGCGTCAGGAGCTGCACCAGGTCACGGGGCTGACGCGGAGATGAGGTGGGCATCGCGCTCCTAGGTCACGGGGTGCGTACATCGTATGAGACAGGCTGGAGTTCACCGGGCGGACCCGAAATCATGACGCCATGTTCCGGCACGATCCTCCCGCACCCGAGTGGTTCACGGCCGACGCCTCCGTGCTCGGCGTGGCTCTCGTGGTCCCGATGCAGGGGCCGGCGGGGATCTTCGGGCCGACCTGCGAGCTGTGCGCGCAGCTGGCGGCCGAGGAGGTCAATCGGGCGGGCGGGGTGCTGGGGCGGGAGCTGCGGCTGCTGCCCGTGGACGGCGGCGGTTCGCCGCGGGAGATCGCCGACCATGTCGAGGCGCTGGTGGACCTGGGGGTCGTGCAGGGCGTCACGGGCTGGCACATCTCCTCGGTGCGGCTGGCGCTGGCGCCGAGGATCGCCCATCGGGTGCCGTACGTCTACACCGCCCTGTACGAGGGCGGCGAGCACACCGCGGGGGTGTTCCTGACGAGCGAGACGCCGCGCGACCAACTCCGGCCCGCCATGGGACTGTTGGCGCACGAGCGCGGGGTGCGCCGGTGGTTCGTCGTCGGCAACGACTATGTGTGGCCGCGGCGTACGGCACGGGCGGCCCACGGGTACGCCCGCGAGTCCGGTGGGATCGTGGACGGGGAGGTCTATCTCCCACTGGGCACCCACGACTTCGAGCCGGTGCTGCGGCGCATCGAGCGGTCGGAAGCGGACGCGGTGCTGATGCTGCTGGTGGGCAGTGACGCGGTGCGCTTCAACCGGGCGTTCGCCGCCTACGGGCTGCCCGCGCGCTGTCTGCGGCTCAGCACGCTCATGGACGAGAACATGCTGATGGCGAGCGGCCCTTCGGCCACCGAGGACCTCTACAGCACCGCCGGCTTCTTCGCCTCGCTCGCCAACCAGGACACCCTCGACTTCCACGGGCAGTACGCCGGACGCTACGGCGTCGAGGCACCCGCGCTGGGCAGTCTCGGCGAATCCTGCTACGAGGGTGTGCTGTTGCTCGCCGCGCTCCTCAGGCAGGCCCGGTCGCTGGACGTCACGGCGATCGGGGCGGCGGCCGGGACGGTGTCCTACGAGGGACCGCGCGGGCTCATGCATCTGCGGGGCCGGCATGTGCGCCAGCGGATCTACCTGGCGCGCGCCGACGGACTGGACTTCGACGTCCTCACGGAGCTCGATCTTCACGGTTCCCGCTCTTGACAGGTGCCCGGCACCGCCAAGATACTTCCCACAGAAAGTAATTAGAATGCCTCGGGCGAATTGTGATTTCAGTTTCTGAATGCAGATCACATGCCGCAAGGGGCGTTTTTTGTTGCCTCCGGGAAAGTCGAGCGAAACACCCCGGAAACAGGGGGACTTGAGTCTGTGGACCGCACTTCAGCAGGCAGTCACCCGAGGGGGTTGGTTTGTCCAGCGGTTCCAGCAGTTCCCGTATTCTCCGCCGACGTTTCCTGGCCGGCGGCGCCGCGCTCACCGCGGTGGTGGCCCTCTCCGCGTGCGGCGCGAAGACCGACGCGGCCGGCTCGTCGTCCGACAAGGCCGCGAAGATCGACGTCAGCGGTGACTCGGTCAAGGTCGGTCTGCTCAACTCGCTGTCCGGCACGATGGCGATCAGCGAGGTCACCGTACGCGACTCGCTGAAGCTGGCCATCGACGAGATCAACGCCTCCGGCGGCGTCCTCGGCAAGCAGATCAAGCCCATCAGCGAGGACGGCGCCTCCGACTGGCCGACGTTCGCCGAGAAGGCGCAGAAGCTCATCAAGGAGGACGGGGTCGCGGCCACCTTCGGCTGCTGGACCTCCGCCAGCCGCAAGGCCGTCAAGCCGGTCTTCGAGAAGAACAAGTCGCTGCTGTTCTACCCGGTGCAGTACGAGGGCCTGGAGGAGTCCCCGTACATCTTCTACACCGGCGCGACCACCAACCAGCAGATCGTCCCGGCGCTCGACTACCTCAAGAGCAAGGGCCTGAAGAAGATCTACCTGGTCGGCAGCGACTACGTCTTCCCGCGCACCGCCAACAAGGAGATCAAGGCGTACGCGAAGGCCAACGGCATGACGATCGCCGGCGAGGACTACGCACCGCTGGGCTCCACGGAGTTCTCCACGATCGCCAACAAGGTGAAGGCGTCGAAGGCGGACGCCGTCTTCAACACCCTCAACGGCGACTCCAACGTGGCCTTCTTCAAGGAGTACAAGTCCGCGGGGCTCACCGCCAAGAGCATGCCGGTCGTCTCGGTGTCGATCGCCGAGGAGGAGGTCAAGTCGATCGGAACGCAGTACCTCGCGGGCCAGTTGACGGCCTGGAACTACTACCAGACCACCGCCGGCGCGGCGAACGCGAAGTTCGTGAAGGCGTACCAGGCCAAGTACGGCCAGGACAAGCCGACCAGTGACCCGATGGAGGCCGCGTACACCTCGGTCTACCTGTGGAAGGCGATGGTCGAGAAGGCGAAGTCCTTCGACCCGGAGAAGGTGAAGGCCGCCTCCGACGGCATCACCTTCGACGCCCCCGAGGGCAAGGTCACCGTCGACGGCGCCTCGCAGCACGTCTACAAGACCGCCCGGATCGGCGAGATCGGCACCGACGGCCAGATCAAGGAGGTCTGGAACTCCGGCAAGCCCATCAAGCCGGACCCGTTCCTCAAGGGCTACTCCTGGGCCTCCGACCTGTCCTGACCGACCGTCACACGGCGGCCTCGCACCCGGGGCCGCCGTCTCACGCCTCTCCGGAGCCGCCGTATGACCGTGATCCTCGGTCAGACCTTCACCGGCATCAGCATCGGTGCCGTCCTGCTCCTCATCGCGCTCGGCCTCTCGCTCACCTTCGGCCAGATGAACGTCATCAACATGGCCCACGGCGAGTTCATCATGGCGGGCGCCTACACGACATACGTCCTGCAGAAGTCCATTTCCAGCGCGGGAATTTCACTGCTGGTCGCACTTCCCGTGGCATTTCTCGTCTCGGGCGCGCTGGGCGCGTTGCTGGAATGGCTGTTGATACGGCGCTTGTATCTGCGGCCACTTGACACTCTTCTCGTCACCTGGGGCGTCTCGCTGATGCTCCAGCAGCTCGCCCGGGACATTTTCGGTGCGCCCAATGTGCAGACCCGCGCGCCGGACGTCCTCACCGGGAACATCACCGTCATCGGCGGCGACGACCCGCTCACCTTCGCCAACAGCCGCCTGTTCATTCTGGGACTGGCCGTGGCGGCCGTGGTCGCGCTGTCGCTGACGCTGCGGCTGACGTCGCTGGGACGCCGGATCAGGGCCGTGGTGCAGAACCGGGACCTGGCCGAGGTCTCCGGCATCTCGACCTCGACCGTGGACCGTACGGCCTTCTTCATCGGCTCCGGGCTCGCGGGCGTGGCCGGGGTGGCGCTGACGCTGGTCGGTCCAATCGGGCCGACGATGGGCACCAACGTCATCATCGACGCCTTCCTGGTGATCGTGGTCGGCGGCATCGGACAGCTCAAGGGCACGGTCATCGTCGCCTTCGTGCTGGGCGTGCTCCAGTCGGTCCTGGAGTACTCCACGACCGTCAGCGTCGCCAAGGTGCTGGTGCTCGTCGCCATCGTCGCGTTCCTCCAGTGGCGGCCCCAGGGGCTGTACACGCTGCGTACGAGGAGTCTCGTATGAACGTCCTGACAGGCCGCTCGGCACGGGTGTGGGCGGGTTTCGCCGGGGCCGCCGTGCTGCTCTTCGCCGTCGCTCCGCTCGCCCTGTCCGACTTCCGGCTCGGGCTGCTCGCCAAGTACCTGTGCACGGCCATGGTCGCCGTCGGCGTCTGTCTGGCCTGGGGCCGCGGCGGACTGCTGACGCTCGGGCAGGGGGTGTTCTTCGGGCTCGGCGGCTACGCCATGGCGATGCATCTGAAGATCGCCGACGCCGGGCCGGGCAATCTGCCCGACTTCATGCAGCTGTACGGCACGGCCACCGAACTCCCCTGGTGGTGGAAGCCGTTCGAGAACCCGCTGTTCGCCCTCGCAGCGACCGTACTGCTCCCGATGGCCGTCGCCGCGCTGCTCGGTCTGTTCATCTTCCGGCGCCGGGTCAAGGGCGCCTACTTCGCGATCCTCAGCCAGGCACTCGCCGCGGCGCTGGCCATCTGGCTGATCGGCCAGCAGGCCACCACCGGCGGCACCAACGGGCTCACCGACATCCAGGGCTTCTTCGGCTACAGCCTCGACGACCCGGTCAACCAGCGGATGGTGTACTTCGTCATCGCCGCGGCCCTGCTGCTCCTGATCGTGATCGCCCGCCAGCTCATCAACAGCCGGTACGGCGAACTCCTCGTCGCCGTACGGGACTCCGAGGAGCGGGTGCGCTTCCTGGGGTACGACCCGGCGAACGTCAAGCTCGTCGCGTACGTCGTCGCCGCCGGTATGGCGGGCCTCGCGGGGGCGCTGTTCGTGCCGGCGGTCGGCATCATCTCGCCGGCCCTGATCGGCATCGTGCCGTCCATCGAGTTCGTGATCGGCGCCGCGGTGGGCGGCCGGGCAAGCCTCGTGGGTGCGGTCCTGGGCGCGGTGGCGGTCGCGTGGGCCAAGACCGCGCTGTCGGAGGAGTTCCCGGCGGCCTGGACCTACTTCCAAGGGCTGCTGTTCATCGTGGCGCTGGCCTTCCTGCCGGGTGGGCTCGCCTCGCTGGCGGTCCTCGTGCGGCGACGCAGGGCGACCACCGAGAAGAAGCCGACCGCCGTTCCCGTGGGAGAGGCAGCATGAGCGAGCTGGAGATACGCGGACTGCGGGTGTCCTTCGACGGGTTCACCGCCGTCGACGGGGTCGATCTCGACGTCAGCCCGGGTGATCTGCGCTTCCTCATCGGGCCGAACGGCGCGGGCAAGACGACCCTCGTCGACGCGGTCACCGGTCTGGTGAAGGCGGAGGGCTCGGTGCGGTTCGACGGCCGGGAGCTGTTGGGGCGGGCCGTGCACCGGATCGCGCGGTCCGGGATCGGGCGGACCTTCCAGACGGCCACCGTCTTCGAGGAGTTGACGGTCCTTCAGAACCTGGACATCGCGGCGGGCGCGGGCCGGAGCATGTGGACCATGCTGCGGCGCCGCAAGGACGTTCCGGAGCCCGTCGCGAAGGCGCTGGGGACCATCGGGCTCACGGACCTCGCCGACTCCCCCGCCGGAACCCTCGCCCACGGCCAGAAGCAGTGGCTGGAGATCGGCATGCTGCTCGTGCAGGACGTGAAGCTGCTGCTCCTCGACGAGCCGGTGGCCGGTATGAGCCACGACGAACGGCAGGCCACCGGCGAGCTGTTGCAGCGCATCAGCGAGGAGCGCACCGTCGTCGTCATCGAGCACGACATGGACTTCATGCGCTCCTTCGCGCGCAGCGTCAGCGTGCTGCACGCCGGCAAGGTGCTCAGCGAGGGCACGGTGGCCCAGGTGCAGGCGGATCCGAAGGTGCAGGAGGTGTACCTCGGGCACGCGGTGACCGAGGACGTCCCTGCCGTCGTTCTGGAGGCGTGATGTTGCAGATCGAGGACGTCCGCGTCGGCTACCACCGCAGCACGGTCCTGCACGGGGTGTCGATCGAGGTACCGAAGGACGGCGTGGCCGCGGTGCTCGGGCACAACGGCGCCGGCAAGAGCACGCTGCTGCGCGCCGCCGTCGGCCTGCTCAGCCCGAACAGCGGGACGATCCGCCTCGACGGCGAGGACATCACCCGCCGCAGGCCGCACGAGCGGGTCGCGCGCGGGATGGCGTACGTCCCGCAGGGGCAGCAGTCGTTCCCGCACCTGACCACCGCGGAGAACCTCCAGCTCGTCGCGGACGGCCGCAGACGGGGCAAGGAGGCGATCGCCGAGGCACTGGACCTCTTCCCCGCGCTGCGGACCCTCTCCGGTCGGCGTGCGGGACTGCTCTCCGGCGGTCAGCGGCAGCAACTCGCCATCGCCCGGGCCCTGGTGACGGAGCCCCGGATCCTTCTCCTCGACGAGCCGACCGAGGGCATCCAGCCGTCGGTGGTGGCCGAGATCGAGGAGACGATCCTCGCGCTGGCCGCCCGGGGCGGGCTCTCGGTGCTGCTGGTCGAGCAGCATGTCGGCTTCGCGATGCGGGCGGCGCAGAAGTACTACGTCCTGGAGGCCGGGCGGGTCACGTCCTTCGGCGAGGGCGGCAAGGAGTCGGAGCTCGCGGTGCGGGAGGCGCTCAGCGTGTGAGGCGGCGTTCGAGCCAGGCGCGTTCCGCCGGGTTCCCGGCCAGGGCGACAGCGGCCTCGTAGGTCCGCGCCGCCTCCGTGTCCCGGCCGAGGCGGCGCAGCAGGTCGGCGCGGACCGCGTGGAAGACGTGGTAGCCGTCGAGGTCGAGGGCGTCGACGAGGTCGAGGGCAGCGCGCGGTCCCTCGACCTCGGCCACGGCGACCGCCCTGTTCAGGGCGACGACCGGGCCGGGGGCCAGGGCCGTCAGCTGGTCGTACAGCTGGAGGACCTGCGTCCAGTCCGTCGGTGGCCCGTCGCTGTGGACGGCCTGGATGGCGGCCTGGATCTGGTACGGACCGGGCTGGTTGCGGCGCAGACACCGGCGTACGAGATCCTGCCCCTCGGTGACGAGCTCGCGGTCCCAGCGCCCGCGGTCCTGCTCGGGCAGCGGCACGAGCACGCCCTCGCTGTCCTCCCGTGCCGCCCGGCGGGACTCGACGAGGAGCATCAGGGCGAGCAGGCCCGTGGCCTCGGGCTCGTCCGGCATCAGGTCGGTCAGCAGACGGCCGAGGCGGAGCGCTTCCGCGCACAGGTCGGCCGAGCCCTCGTTGAAGATCAGGTAGACGACGGCGAGGACCCCTCGCAGCCGGTCCGGCAGGTCGGCGTCGCGGGGCACGCGGTACGGGATCCGGGCATCGCGGATCTTCGCCTTGGCGCGGACCAGGCGCTGCGCCATGGTCGGCTCGGGGACGAGGAACGCGCGGGCGATCTGGGGCGTGGTGAGCCCACCGAGCAGGCGCAGGGTCAGGGCGACCCGGGCCTGCGGCGCGAGGGCGGGATGGCAGCAGGTGAAGATCAGACGGAGGCGTTCGTCGCGCACGGGGCCCTCCTCGGGCGGCGCGTCGGGGGTGTGCAGGAGGGTCGCCTCGGCGTGTCGGCCGTCCCGTTTGGCCTCGCGGCGCAGCCGGTCGATCGCGCGGTTGCGGGCGGTGGTGATGATCCAGCCGGCGGGGCTCGGCGGCACTCCGGTCTCCGGCCAGCGCTGCACTGCCGTGGTGAAGGCGTCCTGGACCGCTTCCTCGGCGAGGTCGATGTCGCCGAGGAAGCGGACGAGGACGGCGACGGCGCGGCCGTACTCGGCGCGGAAGACGGCCTCGACGTCGACGGGCTGTGGCGTCACTCCTCGGCCTGGTGCATGAACGGGCGCACCTCGATGGGCAGGGTGGTGGCCCGGGTCGCCTTCCTGCCCCATTCCAGGGCCGCGTCCAGGTCGGGGGCCTTGATGAGACAGATGCCGCCCAGGTACTCCTTGCCCTCGGCGTACGGTCCGTCGGTGATCAGGAGGTCGCCGTCCCTGGGGCGCAGCACGGTGGCCGTGTCGGGGCCGTGCAGTCCGCCGGCGAAGACCCAGGCGCCGGCTTCGCGCAGTTCCGCGTGGAAGGTGTCGAGGTTGCGGACGATCTCCGCCATGGCCTCGGGTCCGGGCGGCGTTCCGTCGGTCG
The DNA here is from genome assembly GCF_053592055.1 of Streptomyces sp. NPDC002817. Classification (NCBI taxonomy): domain Bacteria; kingdom Bacillati; phylum Actinomycetota; class Actinomycetes; order Kitasatosporales; family Streptomycetaceae; genus Streptomyces; species Streptomyces sp. NPDC002817. The sequence goes on along the minus strand of NZ_JBSFUY010000022.1, from coordinate 62,511 downwards.
GGGTGATCACGCTGAGCAGGTAGTACTGCATGACGTCCTCCTTGGTGCCGTGTCGTTCTCTCAGCTCCTACACGATCGGCTCACCCCCGGATCGACACCGGGCACGACGGTATCGGGAGAATTTTTTCCATGACCATGGCACCGCACCCGCTCGTCGTCCGCACCCAGGAGCTCGCCGACCGTCTCCTCACCCCGCAGGCGGCGCGGGTCGACCTGGCGGAGGTGCCGGTGAGTCATATCGCGGAGATCAGGAAGTCGGGGCTGCTCGGGGTGAGCGCGCCCAAGGAGTACGGCGGGGCGGGCGCCCCCGACTCGGTGGCGCGGGAGATCCAGGAGATCCTGGCCGGGGCGTGCTGCTCGACCTGGTTCGTGCAGACCCAGCACCACACTCCGGTGCGGATGCTCGCGAAATCCGAACTCCCGGCCCGGGAGCGGCTGTTGCGCTCCTTGGCGTCCGGCGAGCTGCTGGCCGGGATCGCGTACGCCCATGTCCGCGCGTTCCCCCGGGTCCCCGTGCGGGCGACTGCCGAGCGGGGCGGCTGGCGGTTCGACGGGGCCGTGCCCTGGTACACGGGCTGGGGTCGGAACGACGTGATGCTGCTCGCGGGCGTGACCGACTCCGACGAGATCGTGTTCGCCTTCGCCGACGCGCGCGAGCAGCGGGGTGTGCGTGCCTCGGAGCCGATGCGGCTGGCGGCGCTCACGGCCGCCCGTACGGTCTCCCTGGAGCTGGACGGCCTGTGGCTGCCCGAGGAGAGCGTGGTGCTGCGCACTCCGCAGGAGAAGTTCGCCCTCGTCGACCTGCCCCGCAGCACCAACACGTCTCCGGCGGTCTTCGGGGTGGCGTATGCCGCGCTGCGTGTGCTGGAGGACGCCGGGGAGACGGAGACGGCCCAGGAGCTGCGCGGGCAGGTCGACGAGGTGCGGCGGCAGGCGTACGAGCTGGCCGATCACCCCGTCGCGCACGAGCGCGTCGAGGAGCGCCTGGCGCTCAAGACCCGGTCGTACGACCTGATGCGTGCGGCCACGACCGCCGCGGTCGTGGCCGGGGGCGGCCGCACCATGGACGTACGCCATCCTGCCCAGCGACTCGCCCGGGAGGGACTGTTCCTGCTGGTGCAGGGGCAGACGTCGGTGGTGCGAAGGGCGCATCTCGACGCGCTGACCGAACTCCGGGAGTCCGCATGAGCGACAGTCCGACCGACATCGTCGAAGCGGCGTTTCGCCACTACCGATCGCAGGATCGCGAGGCCGCCCTCGCGCTCTACGCCGAGGACTTCACCTTCACCAGTCCGCGGGACGACCACATCGACAGGGCGGCGTTCTTCGAGCGGTGTTTCCCGACCGCGGACCGGTTCGCGGAGCAGCGGCTGCTGCACGTCGTCCCCGCCGACGGGGAGCTCGTGCTCGTGTACTACGAGTACGAGCTCACGACCGGCGGCCGGTACCGCAACGTCGAGGCGATCACCGTCCGGGACGGACTCATCGGGGAGGTGCAGGTCTTCTTCGGTGGCGAGGTCAGCGGCAGCCGCTAGCTCGCGAACGGCACCTGCGCGGAGGGAGCGGCCGGCTTCTCGAACGGGTGCCGCCACAGCCCCTGGGCGGCGAGCCGCGGCAGGACGCCCTCGCCGAACCAGTACGCCTCCTCCAGGTGCGGATAGCCGGAGAGGACGAACTCGTCGATGCCGAGGGCGTGGTACTCCTTGATCCGCTCGGCGACCTCGTCGTGGCTGCCGACCAGGGCGGTGCCGGCGCCGCCGCGGACCAGGCCGATCCCGGCCCAGAGGTTGGGGTGGATCTCCAGGCCGGTGTGGGTCCCCCCGCTCGAGCGAAGCCGAGAGTGGGGGAGGTTGCCGCCGCTGTGCAGGGCGAGCATCCGCTGCTGTCCCTCGGACTCGCTGCGGGCGAGTCCGGCCTGGACCGACTTCACGGTGTCCGGGTCGAAGCCCGCCAGCAGCCGGTCCGCCTCGGCCCACGCCTGCTCGGAGGTGTCGCGGGTGATGACGTGCAGCCGGATGCCGAAGCGCAGGGTGCGGCCGTGCTTCGCGGCGAGCCCTCGGATCCAGGCGATCTTCTCGGCCACCGCCGCCGGGGGTTCGCCCCAGGTCAGGTACACGTCGACGTGCTGCGCGGCGATCTCGCCGGCGATCGGCGAGGAGCCGCCGAAGTACACCTCGGGGACCGGGTCGGGCACCCGGGCGAGCTTGGCGTCCTCGACCTGGAGGTGCTCGCCCTTCAGGTCGACCGTCTTGCCCTCCCACAACCCACGTACGACTTCGAGGAATTCGCCGGTACGGCGGTAGCGGTCGTCCTTGTCGAGGAAGTCGCCGTAGGCCCGCTGCTCATGGCTCTCGCCGCCGGTGACGACGTTGAGCAGGAGCCGTCCGCCGCTCTGCCGCTGGAAGGTGGAGGCCATCTGCGCGGCGAGGGTCGGCGAGACGAAACCGGGGCGGAAGGCGACCAGGAACTTCAGCCGCTCGGTGTTCTGGCTGACCATGGCGGTGGTCAGCCACGCGTCCTCGCACCAGGCGCCGGTCGGTGTGAGCGCGCCGACGAAACCGAGGTCCTCGGCGGCACGGGCGATCTGGCTCAGATAGGCCACCGTCGGCGGCCGGTCACGCCCGGAGACGGTCGCCGGGGTGCCGTGGCCGCCGCCGACGACGTGGCGGCTGTCCCCGTTGGTGGGGAGGAACCAGTGGAAGGTGAGGGACACGTGGGGGTCTCCGATCAAGGGCTTCGGGATCTTCGGGGTCAGAGCAGACCGTGGCGGGGCGGCCTGGTGCCGTTGAGCACGTACCGGCCGATGTGCTGGATCTTCCAGCGGGTCGGATCGTGCAGGGTGTGCGTGCGGGCGTCGCGCCAATGCCGGTGCAGATTGAGGGAGTTGAGGGCCGCTCGGGTGCCGGACACCTCGAAGAGGGCGCTCGCCACGTCCACGGCGGCGTTCGCGGCCTGCACCTTGGCGGCGGCGACGGCGATGGACGCCTCGGCCGCCGAGTCGTCGGTGAGGTCGGCCTGTGCCGCCTGGACGGCACGGGCGGCCTCTCGCAACAGCGCCTCCGACGCCCGTACTTGAACCGCGAGTTCACCGAACCGCTGGATCAGCAGCGGGTCTTCGGCGGCCGTCTCGACGCCGCTCTCGAACCACGGCCTGCTCTTCGTCCGCACGAACTCCGCCGCCTCCGCCAGCGCTCCCCCGGCGATCCCGGCATCGATGGCGGCGTGCAGCAACTGGGCTACGGCGCCGTGGAGTTGGGGTCCCTCGAAGGTGAGGTGATGGGGCAGGACCCGATCGGCCGGAACCTCGACGCCTTCGAGGCGGACCGTGCCGCTGGCGGTGGTGCGCTGGCCGAGGCCGTCCCAGTCGTCGATCACGGTGACGCCGGGCGCGTCCCGTGGCACGTACGCGACATGGAGCTTGTCGTCCTCGGCGCGGGCGAGCACGGGGATCCAGTCCGCGAACAAGGCGCCGGTGGAGTAGTGCTTGACGCCGTCGAGGACGTACGAGCCGTCGGGTCGCGGTGCGAGACGGGTGCGGATGTCCTGGACGTGCCGGGTGCCGGCCTCCGACTGGGCGTTGCCGAGGCGGCGGCCGGAAAGGAGTTCGGCGAAGAAGAACTTCCTTTGCTCCTCGGTGCCCTGACGACGGATCACGTTGACGTAGGCGAAGTGGCTCTGCGGGATCTGCGCGAGGCTGGCGTCGGCCGAGGCCAGCAGCCGGAAGATCTCGGCGAGGGTCTGCGGGCCGACGTCCGCTCCCCCGTGCTCCGCGGGGACGGTGACGGCCAGCAGGCCGGACGCGGAGAGCCGGTCGAGCTCGGCGCGCGGCAGCCTGCGTTCGGTGTCCCGCGCGGAGGCTCCCGCGCGGAACTCCTCGGCCAGGGCGGCCGCGACGGCGAGGGCCTCCGCGTCGTCGGCGATCACATGGGCGGTCATCCGGGTCAGCTCGCCGCGGCCAGGACCGGAGTGCGGCCCAGTGCCGCCGAGAACTGGTCGACGACCTGGGTCAGGGCCTCGGTGCTGGTCGCGACGACGCTGAGGGTGCCGTCCTCGTGCACGGTGATGTCCTTGTCGAGGGTGAACCAGCCCTGGACGATGTGGGCGGCGCCCATGGAGTTGAGCACCGGGCGCAGCGCGTAGTCGATGGCGAGGACGTGGGCGGTGGTGCCGCCGGTGGCGAGCGGGAGCACGGTCTTGCCGGTGAGGGCGTACTGCGGGAGCAGGTCCAGCAGGGCCTTGAGGACTCCGGAGTAGGACGCCTTGTAGACGGGGGTGGCGACGACGATTCCGTCGGCGCGGGCGAAGAGCTCGGTGGCCTCGACGATCGCGGGGTGCTTGAAGTCGGCGCCGAGGAGGGCCTCGGCGGGGATGGTGCGGACGTCGAGCGGGATCACCTGGTGGCCCTGGGCGGTCAGCCGCTGGTCGAGGTGGCGCAGCAGGCGGTTGGTGCGGGAGGAGGCGGAAGGGCTGCCGGAGACGGACAGGACGGTGGCCATGCGGTCCTCTTTCGGGAAGCGGGCGCCCGCACACGGCGGGCGCCCCCGGGGAAGCGGTCAGGAGTACCAGGTGGGTTCGGGCAGTTCGCCCTCGAGGACCCAGCGGCCGACCTCGCGCCGCTTGTAGGCGACCGGGTCGTGCAGGGTGTGGGTGCGGACGTTGCGCCAGAACCGGTCGAGACCCTCGTCGGTGGCCGTGGAGCGGGCTCCGGTGACCTCGAAGATCCGGTTCGAGATCTCCAGGGCGACGTCGGTGGCGCGCGCCTTCACGGCCGCGACCCGCACCTCGAAGTCGCCGCGGGTCTGCTCGGTGACCGCGTCGGGGTCGTCGTGCAGCTTCTGCCCCTCGGCGGCGACGGTGTCGGCGAGCGCCTCGGCCGCCCAGAGCTTCGCGGTGAGGTCGCCGTAGAGGTCGATGACATACGGCTCGTCGACCGCGCGCTCGTGGCCGCCGTGCAGCCAGGAGCGGGACTTCTCCCGGGTGTAGGCGGCGGCCGTCTCCAGGGCGCCGCCCGCGATGCCCAGGTAGAAGTTGACGAAGACCAGCTGGATGGTGGGGACGTTCAGGGTGTTGTAGACGCGCGGCTGGAACACCTTGTCGACGTATCCGGCCGCCGACGACCAGGGTGTGCGCACACCGTCGAGGGTGACGCCGCCGCTCTCGGTGAGCCGCTGGCCGATGTTGTCCCAGTCGTCGTGGAAGGTCAGGCCCTCGGAGTCGGAGGGCACGATGGCGAAGACGTGGTCGTCGGTGCCTTCCAGTACGCCTTCCAGGACGGTGACGTCGGAGACCTTGCTGCCGGTGGAGAAGGACTTGCGGCCGGTGAAGACGAGGTCGTCGCCGTCCTCGGTGACGGTCACGTCCTTGTCGCGCGGGTTGACGGCACCGCCGAAGAACCAGCGGTTGCGTGCGGCCTCGGCCTCCACGTGCTCCCACTGCTCGCGGGTGCCGACCAGACGGGCCGCCCAGTTCCAGAGGTAGTGGTAGCCGAGAAGCTGGCCGATGGAGCCGTCGGCCTTGGCGACCTCGCGGACGACGCGGTACGCGGTCGGCCAGTCCTGGCCCGCGCCGCCGTGCTCCGTGGGGCCGAGCAGGGTGACGAGGCCGGAGTCCTTGAGGAGCTGGACCTCGGCGTGCGGGGTGGCGCCGGCCCGGTCGCGTGCGGCGGCGTCGGTGGCGAGGACGGCGGCGACGTCGGCGGCACGGGCGATCCAGTCCCGCGCGGTCTCGGGTGCGGGGCGGTTGTGCCAGTCGGTGTTCGTGGCGGTGCTCATGTGGGTGACCTCCTCAGACCTGGGCGGGGACGGACTCGGGGAGCTGGGCCTCCAGTTCGCGCACCAACGGCAGGACGCGCTTGCCGAAGTACTCGACCTCTTCGTGGTAGTGGAGGAACCCGAGGAGGAGCAGGTCGACGCCGAGCCTCTTGTAGGCGACGATCCGCTCGGCGATCTGCTCGGGGGTGCCGATGAGGCCGGTGCGGAAGCCGTCGTTGTACTGGACGAGGTCCTCGAAGGAGGAGTCCTGCCACATGCCCTTCTTGTCGGCCGTGGACTGGCCGGCCTGCTTCACGGCGTTGCCGAAGCCCTCGACGGCCTCGGTGTCGGCCTTGGCGACGATCTCCCGGAGGGTGTCGCGGGCCTCGGCCTCGGTGTCACGGGCGATGAGGAAGCCGTTGAGGCCGAACTTCGGTGCGGTGCGGCCGACTTCGGCGGCGGACTTGCGGACGTCCTCGATCTGCTCGACGACCCCGTCGAAGTCCTTGCCGTTGGAGAAGTACCAGTCGGAGACCCGGCCGGCCATCTGCCGCGCGGCGCTGGAGTTGCCGCCCTGGAAGATCTCCGGGTGCGGGCGTTCGGGTGTGTTGAGCGGCTTGGGCTTGAGGGAGAAATCGCGCAGCCGGTAGAAGTCACCGGCGAGTTCGGTGTGGTCCTCGGTCCAGATCTGGCGCAGGGCGCGGATGAACTCCTCGGAGCGGCGGTAGCGCTCGTCGTGCTCCAGCCAGGGCTCGCCGAGGGCGGTGAACTCGCCCTTGAACCAGCCGGACACGACGTTCACGGCGAAGCGGCCGTTCGAGAGGTGGTCGGCGGTGGCACCGAGCTTGGCCAGGACGCCGGGGTGCCACAGGCCGGGGTGGACGGCGGCGATGACCTTCAGACGCTGGGTGGCCAGGAGGAGGGCGAGGCTGAAGCTGGTCGACTCGTGCTGGTACTCGGCGCCGTAGCTGGCCATGTAGCGGACCTGGCTGAGCGCGTAGTCGAAGCCGTTGTTCTCGGCGAGGACGGCGAGTTCGCGGTTGTAGTCGTAGCCCCAGTCGGTGCGCTGCTCGATCTTGCTGGTGACGAGGCCCCCGCTGACGTTGGGGACCCAGTAGGCGAATTTCACGGGCTCTGCGGGCATGCGGAACTCCAGTTGCGGAATGTTTTCGAGCACGCCGAATTCAAGGAGGTCGTCAAAGGGAACGCGGACGCGTTGAATTCAGGCGGGGAGAGCGAAAAGCGCGGCGGATCTCGGGAGAGTGATCAGGCCGCGGGGCAACAGGAGGCGCTGGAGACGCGCGCGAGGTCGACATGGCGTCGCCGCGTGAGGTCCAGTCGCATCATCATGTTCTCGATCGTGACAGCCGCCGGTCCGGGCCGTCAAGGTAAACCCGACCGGTCTCGTATCGCGGACCATTGAATTTCACGAAGGTGTGACAGGGAAACCCTTGAACGCACCGGGAAATGCGTCGCATTCTTCCTGCCATGCGCACCGAACAGCTCGAATACATCGCCGCGGTGACCCGGCTCGGTTCCCTGCGCCGGGCCGCGGAGGAACTGCGCCTTTCCCAGCCCGCGTTGAGCGAGACGGTACGGAACCTGGAACGCGAGCTGGGCGTGGACCTCCTGGAGCGCAAGCGGTCGGGCGCGACGATGAGCGCGGAGGGCCGGGAACTGCTGCCGCACATCATCAATGTGCTGGACGCGGTGGACCGGCTGAGGTCGGCGGCGGGCGAGCAGCACCGCATCAGCCGGATGGTGCGCGTGGGGACGGTGAACGCGGCGACCGTGCCGCTGCTGATCCCGGCGGTGCGGGAGTTCCGCGCCGGCCATCCGGTGACCCAGGTCGAGGTGGTCGGCGCCCAGCAGACCGACATCCACCGGGCGCTGTCCGAGGGCGGTTTCGATCTCGGCCTGGTGAACCATCTGGAGGGCGACGACGTACCGGCCGAACTGGAGAGCACGGAGCTGCTGCGCGGCCGCCCCGTGGTGTGTCTGCGGCCCGACAGTCCGCTGGCCGCACGCACCGCCCTGTCGGTGACCGACCTCCTGGACACGCCGCTGATCGCGATGCGCTCGGGCTATGTCATGCACCGTTATGTGCACCGGCTGCTGGACGGCAGGGCGCCCTCGTTCTCGTACTCCACCGACGGCGCCGAGATGGGCAAGCTGATGGTCGCGGAAGGGCTCGGTGTCACAGTGCTGCCGGACTTCAGCGTCGTGGACGATCCGCTGGTGCGCGGCGGCGCGCTCACCCACCGCCCGCTCACCGACGACTCGACCCGCGTCCTGCTGATGCTCCAGCGCCGCCGCGCGGACCCGGTGCCGCGCGCGGTCCAGGATCTGCACGATGTGTTCGTGGCGCGGGCCCGGGTGCTGGTCTCAGGAAACTGAACGTCGGGCACCCGCAGGAGAGGGTGAGGCTGTCATCTGAGGAGTGAGAAGACGATCACGGGTGCCGTGCGACGGCCTTCTCGTGGGCGAGGGGCTGCGCGGCGTAGGTGATGCGGACGACGCCGTCCGCGTGGCGTTCCGTGCCGCCCCGTACGCCGAAGACGTCCCGCAGCAGGTCCGGGGTCAGGACGTCCAGGACGGGCCCCGCCGCCACCACCGCGCCCTCGTGGAGGACGACCAGGTGATCGCAGAGCCGGGCGGCCAGGTCGAGGTCGTGCAGGACCGCCAGGGTGGTGATGCCGGTGCTGCGGATCAGGTCCAGGAGCTCGAAGCGGGCGCGGATGTCGAGGTGGTTGGTGAGTTCGTCCAGGACCAGGAGCCGGGGTCGCTGGGCGAGTGCGCGGGCCAGCAGGACGCGCTGGCGTTCGCCGCCGGACAGGGTGGCGTAGTCGCGGTCCGCGAAGGGGCCGACGCCACAGCGTGCGACCGCCTCGGCCACGGCCTCACGGTCGTCGGCGCCGTCCCGGCCCAGCAGACCGTGGTGGGGCGTGCGGCCGAGGGCGACGATCTCGGTGACGCTCAGTCCGGTCGTGGTGCCGGCGTCCTGGAGGACGGCCGCGGTGCGGCGGGCAGCGGTCCGCGCGGACAGCTCCCATACGTCGTCGCCGCCCACCCTGACCACTCCGTCGGCCGGCCGCAGCGAGCGGTAGACGGTGCGCAGCAGGGTGGACTTGCCGCTGCCGTTGGGGCCCACGAGCCCGACGATGTCCCCCTTGCCCGCCTCCAGATCCACCGCGCGGAGGATCGGTTTGCGGTCCAGGGTGATGTGGAGCTGGTCCACGGTCAGTTTCATACGGTGTCCAGGCCCTTGTTGCGGCGCAGCAGCCACAGGAAGAAGGGGGCGCCGAGCAGGGCGGTGAGGATGCCCAGCGGCAGTTCGTTGGGGCGGGTGAGGGTGCGGGAAAGCAGGTCCACGAGGACCAGGTAATTGGCTCCCAGGAGTGCCGTCAGGGGCAGCAGGCGTCGGTGGTCGGCACCCACGGTCATGCGGACCAGGTGGGGGATCATCAGGCCGACGAAGCCGATGCCGCCCGCGACGGCGATGACGGTGCCGGTGAGCAGGGCGCTGATCACCAGTAGGGCGGCCCGCAGCCGGTTGACGTCGACGCCGAGCGCGGTCGCGGACTCGTCGCCGGCCAGCAGGGCGTTGAGCCGACGCCCGAACAGGGTCAGCAGGACCGTGCTCGTGAGGACCACCACGGTGACGGTGGGCAGTTGGCTCCACTGGGCTCCGGCGACGCTCCCGAGCATCCAGAACATGACCGTGCGCAGCTCGGTCGGGGTCGCCATCAGCTGGACGAAGCTGGTGACCGACAGCAGGACGTACCCGACGGCGACCCCGGCCAGGACCAGCCGGGTCGGTGCCAGCCGGCCCCGCCGCTGCCCCAGTGCGAAGACCAGTGCCCCGGCCGCCAGGGCACCGACGAAGGCCGCTCCCGAGACACCGAGTCCGCCCAGTCCGGCGAGCGCGACACCGCCGAGGGTGATGACCAGTACGGCCCCCAGGGAGGCTCCGTAGGAGAAGCCGAGGACGATCGGGTCGGCGAGCGGGTTGGAGACCAGGGTCTGCAACACCGCCCCGGCCACGGCCAGGCCCGCGCCGACCAGCGCGGCCAGGGCCACGCGGGGGGCTCGGAAGGTCCACACGATCTGGTCGAGGGCCGGGTCGCCGGTGGCTCCGCGGCCGGTGAGGTGGTGCAGGAGGATCCTCCACACCTCACCCACCGGGATGTTCACCGCGCCGATGCTGACCGCCACCACCATCACGGCGACGAGGACGACGAGGAGCCCGAGGACCCCCAGGGGCAACCGCAGCCGGCTCAGAACCTGTCGGGGTGCAGCACCTTCGCGATCTTCTCGACGGCCAGGTCGTTGCTCGGGCCGAGGTACATCGAGTCCGACAGAGCCACGTACGTGTTGTTCTTCGCGGCCGGCCACTGGGGGAACTCCTTCAGCAGTTTCCTGGCGTAGGCCGCCGGGTTCGGGTCGTTGTAGCCGATGACGACGAGCGCGTCGACGTCGGTGGCGGCCACCTTCTCCTTGCTGAGGTCGGCGAAGGAGGTCGCGGAGGCGTTCTCGAACGCGTTGGAGCCGCCGGCCTTGGCGAGGATGTCGTTGTAGATGCCCTTGGCGACGACCGAGCTGAAGTCGTTGCCGCCCATGGCCATGTTGGAGAACAGGACCATGACCTTGGGCTGCTTCTCGCCCTCGACCTCGGCGGAGACCTCGGCGATGTGCTTCTCGGAGGCGGCGACGATCTTCTCGGCCCGGGCGCTCCTGCCGAAGACCTTGCCCATGTCGCGCAGCAGCGTGTAGCTGTCGGCGATGGTCATCCTGGAGGTGTCCTGGTCGCAGCCCTGCGGGGAGACGTAGGTGTGGGCCCCCACCTGTTTCAACTGCTCACGGGTGGCGAAGCCGTTCTTCTCGTCGAAGCCGTACGACGTCGTCGACAGCACCAGGTCCGGGCGGAGCCCGATCATCGCCTCGCGCGGGATGTCGTAGGCGTCGTTGAGCTTGACGTCACCGGTGGGCAGCTTCTCGATGGCGTCGGCGCGGCCCGCGACCTCGGACATCCCGTAGGTCTGCTGGTTGGCGACGACGCGGTCGCCGACGCCGAGGGCGAGCAGGGTGGAGACCTCGGCGACCGAGGCGCCGTTCATGACGACGACGCGGCGGGGTTCCTCGGTGAACTTCTCGGAGGCTCCGCAGTTCTCCAGGGTCACCGGGTAGCCGGAGTTCGCGGCGGCGGCGGACGCCTTGGCGGTGTCGCCGTCCGCGGTGTCCGTCGAGGAGCCGCAGGCCGCGGTGACCAGACAGAGGGCGCCGGCCACGGCGATCGCGGAGGGCCGTTTCTTCGGCATGCAGGCTCCTTGGTGCGGGGTGCTCGTGACGCGACGGGTTCTGTTGCAGTAGTCGGGGGCCCGGCCCCGTGAGTTCCCGGGAACTCCCCACTACTTCAAGGGAGTTGCCAGCGGGCCCCGTTTCCCGGCCGGAGCGGGCAGCGCCCCGGTGGTGACGCAGTGGTCGAGGTAGCGGAAGACAAGGTCCCGGTCGGCGGGAGGGCAGATGATCCCGCTGCCGCGCAGGCCGGCGGTGACGTTCTCGGCCCGGACGTGTCCCAGACGCAGGTCGGGTCCGCTCCCGTCGACGGCGGCCGTCGTGTCCGCGGCCTCGAAGAAGGCGAGCATGCTCCGCGCCGCGTCGGAAGCGGGCGGCAACTCCGCACGCCACCGCGCCAACGGCAGGCGCCGCAGCTCGTAGCCGTACTCCTCCAGCCAGTCGTAGACGTCACTCAGGCGCACCGGGGCGGTGGCCGCGTGATGGAAGACGGTGGCTCCCGGTGGTCGTTGCCGGAGGCAGAGGTGGACGAGTGCCTGGGCGACGTGGTCGACCGGGGTCCAGGTCTCCTCCTCGAACAGGTCGGGGACGATCCCTGCGGGGATCCCCGCGCACAGCACGCTCCACAGGAAGTCCCGCTCGTTCACGTACCCGGTGGCGGCCGGGCCGACGATCCGGCCGAGCCGGTGCACGGTGACCGGCATTCCCCGCTCGGCGGCCTGCTCCAGCAGTCGCTCGGCGGCCCACTTGGACTGCTGGTAGCCGTGGCGCAGTCCGGGATGGGACGGCAGGAACGCCTCCGGGACTTCGGGGCCGAGGGTGCGTGGCGGGGCCACGGAGAGGGTCGACACGAAGTGCAGGGGCGTCGCGCGGACGGCCGCCATGCGCAGCAGGGCGCGGGTGGACTCGGTGTTGGCGGCGCGGAGGGTGGCGTACTCGCGCATGATGCTCACGGTCGCGCCGTTGTGGAAGATCGCGCCGCAGGTGCGGGCGAGTTCGGCGAACTGCGCCCCGTCCAGGCCCAGTCGGGGGCGGGCGAGGTCGGCGGGGACGGCCGTGATGCGGTCGCGCGCCGCGCCAGGGAGGTCGATCAGGTGGGTTTTCAGGGCCTGTTGGAGGCGGACCGTGGCTTCGGCGGGGCTCTTGGCCCGGACGAGGCAGACGACCTCCGCGCGTGTGGTCGTGAGGAGTTCGGCCAGCAGGTGGACGCCGACGAATCCGGTGGCACCCGTGAGCAGGATCCTGTCCGGTGTCCCTGTCGCGCGGGGGCCGTCGCCGGGGCGGATGTCCGGGTCGAGGACGGAGTCGGCAAGCAGGGTCGCCGGAAGGCCCGGGGCGGCCGGGCGGTCCTGCCGCTCCAGGTGGCGGGCCAGCTCGGCGGGCGTCGGGTGCTGGAAGAGCCAGGCGACCTTCACCTCACGCCGCAGGTGTACGCCGAGACGGTTGGCGACCTGGATGGCCTGGAGCGACTGGGCGCCCAGGTCGAAGACGTCGTCCCGCGCGGAGACGGCCGGTACGCCGAGCACCTGTCGCCAGGCGGCGGCGATGGTGCGCTCCAACTCCCCTTCGGGTGCCGGGGGTTCCGCTCGGGGCGCGGGTACGGCGAGCGCCTTCCTGTCGGTCTTGCCCGAGCCGGTCCGGGGCAGGTGGTCCAGGAACTCGACGGCCGACGGGATCATCGCCGCGGGCAGTACCGCCCGGAGGTGGTCCCGGATCGAGGCCACGGCCGGGGCGGGCCCGTCGGGGACGAGGTACGCGGTCAGGCGGCGCGTCCCGTCCTCCAGCACCTGTCCTACGACGGCGGCGTCCCCGATTCCCGGATGGCTCAGGAGGGCGCTCTCGACCTCGGCCGGGTGCACACGGTGCCCGCTGATCTTGAACTCGGTGTCCGAGCGGCCCAGGTAGCGCAGTTGCCCGTCGTCGCCGATCCGTACGAGGTCGCCGGTGCGGTAGGCACGAGGGGTTCCGGGGAGTGCGTCGAGGGGGGCGAAGCGGTCGGCGTCCGGCAGCCGGTGTCCCCGGTAGCCGACGGCCAGGTTGTCACCGATGAGATGGAGTTCGCCGTCGACGACCGCGGCACATGTGCCCGGGAGCGGGGCCCCGATGGGGACGTCTCCCGGGGCGAGGGCGGGGTCGTGGAGGTCGGCGACGGTGGTGACCACGGTGGCCTCGGTCGGGCCGTAGGTGTTCAGCAGCCGGACCGAGGTACCGACGGCCCTGCGCCAGCGGTCGACTCGCTCGGGGAGGGCGGCCTCGCCGCCGATGACCACGGTGCGTACCCCGGCGGGCAGGGTGGCGGTGCCGGTCGAGACGGCATAGGCGAGTTCGTGCCAGTAGGCCGTGGGGAGGTCCAGGAAGCTGATCCGCAGTCGCGCGCAGGCGTCCAGGAACCCGGGGACCGAGTCGGTCATGTCGTCGGTGCGGACCACGAGCGTGGCGCCCGCGCACAGGGTGAGGAAGATCTCCTCGATGCTGGTGTCGAAGTGCAGGGGCGCGAACTGCAGCACACGGTCGGCCTGTTGGAGGCCGTAGCGGTGTGTCGCGCCGGCCACGAAGTGGGCGAGGGCCCGGTGGTCGATCTCGACGCCCTTGGGGCGTCCGGTGGAGCCCGAGGTGTGGAGGACGTAGGCGAGGTCGTCGGGTGTCGGGGCGGTCGGGTCGGGGGCCGCGGCGTCATGGGTGGTGACGTCGGCGGCTGTCAGGACGAGCGCGGGCCGGGCGTCCGCCAGCAACTCCGACCTGCGCGACGAGGGCGCCGTCTGGTCGAGCGGACAGTGGACGGCGCCCGCGAGCAGGACGCCGAGCGCGGCGGTGACGGCCTCGATGCCGCGGGGCAGGTCGACGGCCACCAGGTCGCCGCGGCCGATCCCACGGGCGGCCAGTCGGCGGGCGAGATCGCGTGCCGCGCCGACGAGTCGGGCGTAGGTGATACGGCGTCCGTCGTGCTCGACCGCGACGGCTTCGCCGCGCCGGGCGGCCTGGTCGGCGATCAGGTGGAGTACCGGGCGGGCGGGGCCGGGCAGCGGTCCCCCGTCCAGGACCGGTACGGCCGCGCGCGCACGCAGGTCGCCGAGCGACCGGTCGGGGGCCGCGACGGCTGCCCGGAGCAGGGCGATGAGTCCTTCCTGGAGGGCGGCGACGTCTGCCTCGTCGTAGAGATCGGGGTTGGCGTCCACGGCGATGCGCAGCCCGCCGCCTTCCGAGCGGTCGTAGACGTTGATGGACAGGTCGTCGACAGGGCCCGCGGAGACGTTGTGGACGGTGCTGCGGTGTCCGGCGAAGCGCAGGTCGTACGCGAAGGGCATGATGTTGACGCCCGGGCCGGACAACCTCCGTTGCCCGCCCACGAGTCCGAGATCGCGCCGCAGTTGCTCGTAGCGGTAGCGCTGGTGCGGCAGCCCGGCACGCAGTTCGGCCGAGACTCTCGCCCCGAGGTCGCGCAGGGTGTCCGAGGCGGTGACGGCGACGCGCAGAGGCAGGATGTTGCGGACCATGCAGGGGACCCGCAGGGAGACGGAGCCGAGGCGGCCCATCGCCGGCAGGCTGAGCACGATCTCCGGCGCGCCGGTCAGGTGGTGCAGGTGGGCGGCGGTGACGGCCAACAGGACTTCGGACCAGGTGACCTTGAGGTCACGGGCGACGGTGCGCACCGTTTCCGTCTCCGCCCGGTCCAGGTCGAGCACCCTCCTGTGGAAGGTCCGCGCGGGCAGGGCCGTTCGCCGGGCCGGTGTCGCGACCTGCGGCCGGTCGGCGAACCGGTCGGCCCAGTAGGCGCGGTTCCTGGCGAAGCGCGGGGACTCCCGGTAGGCGCGTTCCTCCTCCCGGACCGAGGCCAGGGTGCCGAAGCCGTGTTCCGGCACCGGCTCCCCTTCCCTCAGGGCCGTGTAGACCTGGGCGACCCGCCGGGCGACCAGCGACAGGCCGAAGCCGTCGAGGGCGATGTGGTGGACGCGGTGGTACCAGAGGTGTTCCTCGGGTGCGACGCGCAGCAGGGCGTGGCCGAAGACGGGGCCGCGGGTGAGGTCTACGGGGCGGGCCATGTCCTGGTCCATCCAGGCCAGGGCCGCCGTGTGCGGGTCGGGTTCGGCGGTGAGGTCCGCGGTGTGCAGGTGCCAGTCGTCGGCCGGGGTGTTCGTCTCCCAGGGGCGGCCCTCGGTGTCCTCGGCGTAGGTGACGTTCAGCGCCTCGGTCTCCGCCACCACCTGGTGCAGCGCGGCGTCGAGGACGGCGGGGTCCACGGGCCCGTCGATGTGGACGTACTCGGCCGTGTTGTAGGCGGGGCTGTCCGGGTCGAGCCGCTGGCCGGTCCAGATGCCTTCCTGGGCGGCCGGCAGTGGATGGCGCGTGGTCACGTGGTCGCCTCCCGCCGTGCGGAGAGCAGGTGCCACCACTGGGCGAAGGAGGCGCATTCGGCGAGTTCGACGAAGGTCACGTCCGCGCCGCTCTCCCGCCATCGTTCGATCAGGGTGACGATGCGCAGCGAGTCGAGTCCCGCGTCGAGGGGGTTGTCGTCGAGGTCGACTTCGTCGGGCCGCTGGTACAGGAACTCCGCCAGGTCCGCGCGGAAGCCCTCCAGCGTGAGGGGAGCGGTCATGTCGTCATCTCTCCGGTGGGGGTTGTCAGTTGACCTTGCGCGCGGAGTCGTTCCAGAAGCGGTCGCGCAGTTCGCGGCGGAGGATCTTTCCGCTGGGGTTGCGCGGCACGCTGTCGATGAACTCGTAGCGGGCGGGCAGCTTGAAGCTCGCGAGCCGTGGCACGAGGAAGGTGTGCAGATCCCGGGGGCTGGGCCGCTGTTCGGGGTCCGGGACGACGAAGGCGTGCACGTACTCGCCCCAGCGTTCGTCGGGGGCGCCGACGACGACCGCCTCCGCGACGCCCGGGTGTCCTTCCAGTACGTTCTCGATCTCGGCCGGGTAGACGTTCTCGCCGGCGACGAGGATGGCGTCCTTGATGCGGTCCCGGATGAAGACGTAGCCGTCCTCGTCGACGTAGCCCGCGTCCCCGGTGTGGATCCAGCCGTCGACGAGGGTCTCGGCGGTCCTCTCGGGCAGCCCCCAGTACTCGACCATGTGGGCCGGCGTAGCCAGGCAGACCTCGCCGACCGCACCGGGAGGCAGTTCACGCCCTTCACCGTCGATCACCTTGCTGCGGACGCCCGGGTACGGGTGCCCCGCGGCCTGCATGAGCGGGCTGCCGGGGACATGGGCGGCCGGGGGCAGACAGACGGCGGTGTTGCCGGTCTCGGTGAGGCCGTAGATCTGGGCGAACTCGCAGTCGAGGACGGCGAGGCTCTCCTCCAGCAGGGCCTCGGAGATCGGGGACCCGCCGTAGACGGTCTTGCGCAGGGTGGTGAAGTCCTTCGCGCTGACGCCGGGTTCGGTCAGCATCATGCGGAGCATGGCCGGGACGACGCAGGCGGTGGTGATGCCGAGGTCGCGGATGAGGTCGACGGCCTGGCGGGCGGTGAAGGCGCGCAGGGCGACGACGGTGGTGCCGGCGTTGAAGTTCTGGGTGGCCCACCACAGGCCGCCGATGTGGAATCCGGGGATGCCGATCAGGGCGATGTCACCGGTCCGCCAGTCGATCCAGTCCAGCCCCTCGCTCGCCAGGGCATCGCGGATCGCGAAGAAGCTGCGGTGGGCGAGGACGACGCCCTTGGGCAGTCCGGTGGTGCCGCTGGTGTAGAGCTGGGCGACGGGGGTGTCCGGGGTGGCGCTCTCCGGCAGCTCCGTCTCGGGGTGTGCCGCCTTCCAGGTGGCGAAGGACTCCCCCAGCGCCACGATCGTCTCCGGAGGCGCGGTCGGCATCCTTTCGACGATGGGCGCGAACTCGTCCTCCAGGAAGAGCAGTCGGGTGCCGGAGTCCTGGAGGATGTGGCTGACCTCGGGTGCGGTGAGCCGCCAGTTGACGGGCACGAGGACGGTGCCGCTCTTGGCGCAGCCGAAGAGGATCTCGTAGTAGTGCTCGGACTCCTTGCCGAGGTACGCGATCCGGTCGCCCTCGGTGAGTCCGGCGGCCTGGACGGCGTGGGCGATGCGGTTGCTCTCGCGGTGCAGGTCGCCGTAGGTCAGGCTGCGGCCTTCGCAGAGCACGGCAGGGAGGTCCGGTCGGTGCTCGGCGTGGTGACGCGTGGTCCGGACGAGCGTCTTCATGGGTGAACCCTTCGAGAGTCAGGGGACGTTGACGATCGCGAGGGTCGCCTCGCCGTCACAGCGGCCCGATCCGGCGTCCCAGTAGCGGAAGGCGGTCTCGGCGTGCAGGAAGGGGCTGCCGCCGGCCGGGGCCCGCCGGGTGACGGACCGGAACTCCATCTCCCCGGAGAATGCCCGGGGATCGACCGGACGCCGGAAGTTCGCCGCGAACCGTGCGATGAGAATGTCCGGGAGCTGGTGCTCGAAGAAGTCGTCCAGCGTCCAGTCCGCGAACGCCGCGGCCAGCCGGTCCTGTACGGACCTGGCGACGAGGTAATACATCATCTGGTTGAAGCAGATGTTCACCTCGACGGAATTCAGATGGCCGGTGTCGTCGATGTAGCACGACTCGGGGATCTCGAACTCGCAGCGGGCGGACGCCCGACCGGCTGTTTCCGTCACGACGGCCGAACGCAGGTACTTGCAGTGGTCCTTGTACGGCGTCAGCACCCGCTCCAGCAGGGCGTCGTGCGTCATGCCGCCCTGATCCCGTCGTGGAGCCTGCGCGCGTCGTGCACCGTGACGCGGTACGAGACGGTCGGCTCGGGCGTGGTGGTGTGCCGGGCCCGGTGGATGAGACTGCGGTTGTCCCAGACCAGCAGGTCGCCCTTCTCGAAGCTCTGCAGGTGGATGTTGTCGTGCTCGAAGGTCTCGTCGAGTTGTCCGGTGGCCTCGAACAGCCGCTTGAGCAGCTCCTCGTCGAGCGGTTCGCCGTCCTGGTCCTCGATGGCGACGGTGAAGCCCTCGCTGAGGTAGAGGACCGTCTCACCGGTCATGGGGTGGATGAAGGTCGTCGGCTGGAGGACGGCCGGCGTCTTCCGCTCGACCTCGTCGATGATCTCGGAGAGGGGGCGGTAGACGTCGTGGGGCCGGATCTTGAAGTACTTGCGCACGGAGTGCCGGCAGTACGTTCCGCCGATCTCCTTCTTCAGTTCCTCGGGCAGTTTCCCGTACGCCCGGCCCATGTCGATGAAGTACGTGCCGCGGTTCCTCTCCGGAACGACCTGGGGGTGGATCAGGGTGATGCCGAAGGGGTCCGGCATGAACTGGTAGTCGGCGTGCCAGAACTTTCCGGTCTTCGGCACGCCTATCTGTCTGCCGTTCTCCGGCACGTTGGAGGAGACGAATATCTCCGGGACCTCCGGATGCTTGTACATCGGCTCGTAGTAGGTCTCCGGGCGTCCCAGCCGCCTGCCCAGTTCGAGGAACTCCCGGGGAGAGAGGTCCTGCCCCTTCAGCACGGCGATCTTCTTCGTGTAGACCGTGCTCAGCAGCGCGTCGATGTCGGCGGCCGGGGCGGTGGCGTGGTCGAAGTCCTCGACGGTGGCGCCCATGGCGTTGCCGGGCTGTTCCGTGATCCGCATGTCGGTGCTTCCTTCCGTGGGTTCAGACGGCCGGTTGCCGGGCGTCGATGAGTCCGACGATGTCGCCGAGCGTGAGGCCGGGCCCGAGTTCGTCGTCACCGACCAGCACACCGAGGTCGCGCTCGATGCGGATGCTGATCTCGACCGTCGTCAGCGAGTCGACGTCGAGTTCGCCGAGGGTCGCCTCGGGGCGGATCAGCTCGGCCGGGGCGTGGTGCAACTTCGTGAGGAGCGCGACGAGTTGCTCGTAGGTGGTCGTCATGGAGTGGTCCCTTGCTGTCGGGTGAGGGTGGGCCAGGTCAGGAGGCAGGAGCCCCAGGTGAGGCCGCCTCCGAAGGCGGTGAGCAGCAACCGGTCGCCGGGCTGGAGGACTTGGCGGTCGGCGGCGTCCGCGAGGGCGAGCGGTATGGAGGCGGCACCCGTGTTGCCGACGGACTCGACGTGGGTCAGGCAGCGCTCCCGGGGCAGCCCGAGGTCGTCCGCCACCGAGTGCAGGATCCGCAGGTTGGCCTGGTGCGGTACGAAGTGGTCGACGTCGTCGGTCTTCCAGCCGGCCCGGGACAGCGTCGTACGCGCCGACTCGGCCATCCGTGTCACCGCGTGGCGATAGACCTCCTTGCCCCGCATGGCGAAGTGCCGGTCCTCGCGCCGGGGTTCACCCGGCAGGGAGCGCTGCCGTGAGCCGCCGGCCGCGACCGTGATCAGATCCTCGTGGGCGCCGTCGCTGCCGAGGTCGAAGTGGCCGAGCGCGCCGGGCTCGTCGCGGTGCCCGGCGCGCAGGACGACGGCTCCGGCACCGTCGCCGAAGAGGATCGCGTTGGCCCGGTCCAGCGGGTCCACGATCGTCGAGTAGGTGTCCGCCCCGATGAGCAGGACCCGCCCGGCCACACCGGCGGCGATCAGACCGGCGGAGGAGGCAAGGCCGTAGACGAATCCGGTGCACACGGCGCTGATGTCGAAGGCGGCGGCCCCCGTCAGACCGAGACGTGCGGCGACCGCGGGCGCGGTGGCGGGACAGCTGCGGTCCGGGGTCGTCGTGGCGACGACGACGGCGTCGACGCCGTCGACCCCGGCTGAGGCGAGAGCCCGGTGGCCGGCTTCCACGGCGAGGTCGGAGGTCGCCTGTCCGGGGTCGACGACGTGGCGGCTGCCGATCCCGGTGCGGGTCCGGATCCAGGCCTCGTCGGTGTCGAACCGCCGGGCGAGATGCTCGTTGGTGACCACGCGGGACGGCACCCAGCCGGCCAGCCCGCACAGGACGGCGGCCGGAGGGGCGTGGGTGCCGGCGGCGGTGGGAAGCATGGAGGTTCTCCTGGCATGGCGGAGGACGGGCGGGCAGCCCGGACTGGGCAAGGAGGTCGACAAGGAGGGTGGGTTCTAGGGGCTGGTGACCCTGACGGTTCCGCGCAGGCACAGCAGGGCCGGCACTCCGCAGCCGATGCCGGCGGCTATCGCGAACACGGCGGTGCGGAGACCGTCCAGGAGCCCGGGGCCGGACGCGCTCTGTCCGACGCCGCCGGCGACCGCGACCAGTACGGCGAGGCCCACCGCGCCCCCCACCTGGAGGGTGGTCGACGCCATTCCCGAGGCGATGCCCTGATCCCCGGGGGCGACCCCGGCGGACGCGGTGATCCACATCCCGGTCCACGCCGCCCCTTGACCGAGCCCCAACAGCACGATCCCGGGCAGGAGTTCGGTGTACGAGCCGTCCGAGGCGAGCGCCAGAGCGAGCGCCGTGGCGCCGACGGCACCCAGCGCCATACCGCCCACCAGCATGCGGCGCACCCCGAAGGCGGCGACGGCCCGTTCCCCGGCCTGGGTGCCGGCGGCCACCACGACGGCGGGCACGAGGAACGCGAGCCCGGTAGCGACGGCGCTGTAACCGTGGACCGTCCGGAAGTACAGCGTCAGGAAGTACGGCACCGAACTGAACGTCGCGCTGAACAGGGCGGTCACCCCCATCGCCGCGAGCAGGCCGCGGTGGGCGAACAGCCGTGTCGGCACGAGCGGATCAGATGCCCGCCGCTCCACGAAGGCGAAGAGCACCAGCAGCCCGGCGGACAGCACCGCGCTCATGACGGCCCCCGGGGTGTCCCAGCCTTCGGCGGGCGCGTGGACCAGAAGGAACACCAGGAGGGTCACCCCGCCCGTCGCGGTGAGCGCGCCCAGCACGTCGAACCGGCGGGAGCGGTCCCGCGGCCCGTCCGCCGGGAAGAGCAGCAGGGCCGCCACCGCGAGCGCCGCGGCCAGGGGGACGTTGACGAAGAACACCGACGGCCAGCCGAACGCCTCGACCAGGACTCCTCCGAGGAGGGACCCGAAGCAGAGTCCACCGGCTCCCGCCGCACCCCACACGGCCAGGGCCCGGTTCCGGGCGGGCCCTTCGTCGTACAGCGTGTTGATCAGGGACAGGGTCGCCGGGAACAGCAGGGAGCCGCCGATGCCCTGGATCCCCCTGACGGCGACCAGGACGCCAGGTGTCTCGGAGAGGCCGCCGACGAGGGACGACCCGGCGTACAGCAGTGCCCCGACGACGAACATCCGGCGCCGGCCGAGCAGGTCCGCGGCCCGGCCGCCCAGCAGCAGAAAGCCTCCGGTGGCCACGACGTAGGCGCTCACCACCCATTGCAGATCGTGGTCGGAGAATCCCAGCCCGGCACCGATGTCGGGCAGAGCCACGTACACGATGTTGTAGTCGAGCGAGATGACGAGTTGTCCCAGTGCGAGAACGAGCAGGGGCATCGGCGAGCACCTCCCTCGGGATAACGGAAACAGGAATTCCCAGGGAAGGAATTCCAGCGGGGAATCATTTTCAATGAGCGACCGTAGCAGCCGGGATCGGGCTTGTGAATGCCCAACTTCTCGACAGGCATCGCCTTTTGATGGAATACCAGGGCAGCACGGGTGACCGGCAGTCGAATACTGCCGGACAGAGAAATCAGGGTTTGTCGAGCCGAATTCCTACCCTCGATTCATCCCTCCCCCATCAACCGACGGATCTCGGTGATCAGTGCGACCAGCGCCCGGCGCTCCGGACGGGTGGTCTCCGGGTGCCAGAGGTCGATGAGCAGGCAGGTCCGCGGGCGATGGCCCATGTTGCGGGCTTCATGCTCGAAGGAGTAGTCGAAGAGCAGGCACTTTCCCTCTTCCCAGGTGCGCGTCCGACCGGCGACCGTGATGCTGCACCCGTCGGGGATGTCCACCGCCAGATGCAGGTTGATGCTGAAGTTCCACAGATCGCAGTGGGGATCGATGACGGCACCCGGCAGCAGGGTGGAGAAATGACACTCGAGGAGAGGGCATATCTTCTCCGTGTCGACGGCCAGGTCTTTCACCACCCGATAGGCGGTGGGAGCCGTGACGGCCGACCGTTCGACCAGGCCTCCCCCACGGAAGAGGTAGAGGGCCTGCCAGTTCTCCTGGCGGGTCAGATAGTGCTCGTAGTCCGAGAAATCCTCCCGACGCCGGTTCCATGCGGAATTCAGCTCTTCCTTGATCGCCCCATGACTGGCTTCGAGCTCATGGACGACGGGGGCCAGTTCGGCATGGGCGTAGGGGTCGTGCCAGGGAGTGGGCGAGAGACCCGGCATGATCCACTTGGCCCCCTTCTGCAGCGGATGCCGTTCGCCTCCGCCCGGTTCCAGCATCTGCTCGACCCGAGTGATCGATTCCGCCCCGAACTCGGCTCTGATCGCGGCGAACGCTTCCTCTGTCTCCGGTGTCACGCGGCTCTCCGGATCGACGTGTCGGGGTGCGCTGTCGAACCAGTAGTCGGGCGAGGCGAGGTTCGAGTTCCCGGCCGTTCGGACGAATTCCCCTTGAGCCGGCGGACGTCGGGGATCGATCCGTCGCCGGGAACTCAGGCCGCATCCCAGGGAACTGGGCGCTCCGCCGGACCGGCTCCTGAGGTGACGGCGTCGGTCTGCACACCCGCCCCGGCGGGTCCGTACGCCATCCGAGACCCTTACGGCATCCAGGAGTTCGGCATGACGCAGAAGCAGTACACCGTCACCGGCATGACCTGCGAGCACTGCGCGGCGAGCGTCAGGGAGGAGGTCTCCGAGGTGGCCGGAGTGAGCGAGGTCGTGGTCGACCTGGCGGCGAACGCGGTCACGGTGCACGGCGCGGACCTGGACGACGCGCAACTGCGCGCGGCCATCGTCGAGGCGGGGTACGCCGTCGCCGCCTGACGCCTCGGACGCCGACGCGGGTGTCGGTGCCGCGGCTCACCGCTCGGCACCGACACCCGCTTGCCTTGTTCAGGCCGCCTGCAGGGCAGGCCGCTCCGCTTCGTCCAGCAGGTCCATCAAGGTCGCCCGGGCCCGGGCGACGCGGGAACGGACCGTGCCGACGGGGCAGTCGCTGACCTCGGCGGCGTCCGCGTAGGGCAGGCCCACCAGCTGGGTGAGGATGAACGCTTCACGGCGTTCGTCCGGCAGCGACTCCAGCAGGTCGAGCAGCATGATGCCGTCGTCGAACCCGGGCAGGTCCCGCGGCTGCGCGTTCTCGACGGCCAACTGCCAGTCCGGTACGTCGGACAGACGGGGCCGGGCGGAGGCGTACCGGTAGCTGTCGATCACCGCGCGGCGGGCGATGGACAGCAGCCAGGCACGGGCCGAGGAGCGGCCCTCGAACCGGTGCAGGCTGCCGAGCGCGCGCAGGAACGTGTCCTGGGCGAGGTCGTCGGCGGCCTGGGGGTCGCCGCAGAGGTGGGCGACATAGCGCGTCACGTCGAGGTGCAGGGCGCGTACGAAGTGCTCGACCGCGTCCGCGTCACCTCCGCGGGCGGCAAGCGCCCAGGCGGTTATCGACTCGTCCATCGACATCGCCGCGTCGTGGTTCTCGCGCGCGGCCGACAGGGCAGAAGTGATCACTTGGTGTCCTTCTCGGTCATCCGTGATCCGGACCGGGGCGCATGGGAAGCGCGAGCGGTCCGGTGCGTGGGGAGACGGCCGTACGGCAACCTGCGAGGGCGGCGTACGGCCAAGGCCCGAGGCGCCTCAGGGACGGCCTCGGGGATACCGGCTGTCGTCAGGCGACAGCGGTCCCCACGGGCGGACCCCGAGAAGTGATCGCATGGACGAGGAGGAGCCGCGGCACCCGGTCCGAGGAAGGCCGGTGCGCACGGACGCGTGGACGCTCAGGAGGGATGGGCAGAGCGGCGAGCAGCAGCCGCAGCGGTGCGGCCAGCCATCCGGCCACGGCCCGCAGGATACGGAACGCGGCCCGCTCGCCGTACGCCAGCCACAGCCCGCACAGCGACGCGGCCAGCAGGTGGGCGGCGAGCATGCCGAAGGACGACGAGCCGGTCATGGAGTGGCCCGCGTGATCGACGTGCCCCATATCCATGGAGTCCACGGAGTGCATGTGCATCGAGCCCATGTGCATGGCGCCCATGTCCGTCGACCCCATGTCGTGCCCCGTGGAACCCGTGTCCCCGGTCGCCGACTGGGCGAGCGAGAAGGCCGAGTGCAGCCCGGTCTGGGCGGCGACCACGACGGCCACGATCAACGGCAGCCCGCGCTCACGACCGGCCAGGCACCATCCCGCGCCGCCGGTCACGACCGCCCCGACGGCCAGCGCCCACACCGGGACGTCACTGCCGGACATCATCACGTGGCCCAGGGCGGCGAGCAGCACACAGACGGCCGCGAACACCGCGGCCCGTACTGTGCGAGAACACCACCCTGCTGTCATGGCGCCTCATCCTCGCATCCGGGCACGGGTCATCACACGGGGGTACGGAAATCGCCACTGTTTCGCTCACACGGGATGCCCCCGCGCGGGCGGCATGCCCGGTCACGAGCTCGGCCGGACCACCACCGCGAGGGTAGCGACGGCTCCGGTGCGCTCGAAGTGCAGCGTGAACGGCACGAGATCGCCCGTCTTCCAGCGCGTGCCGGCGGTCAGGACGACGTCCAGACCGTCCGGCGCCATGGCCAGCTCGCGGCCCGCGGGGACAGGAGCCGAAGCCACCTCGGTCCTGGTGGCGGCGCTGTCGTCGACCATGCGGTGCCGGCTGAGGGTGATCTCCGCGTCCGTGGCGGAGGAGGTCACCTCGACCAGCCGGTCGTCCGCCCCGCCCGTGTTGGTGAGGTCGAAGAACGCGGCGGTCTCCGTGCTGTCGCCGTACGGCAGGAAGACCCGCCCGTTCGTGACGGCGACCCGTGCCGGGCTGCCCCCGTTTCCGGTGCCGACCCAGGTGGTCAGCCCGCCGAGGGCGACGCCGCACACGGCGACGGGCGCGAGCGCGGCGAGCAGGGTGTCGGTGAGCCGACGCCGGGTGGGCCGCCACTGAGTGCCCTGGTTCATACGGTGTGCCTCCTCCCAACGGCCGTGGCCGAGGGCTGCCATCCGCGCAGTCGCAGGCTGTTGCCGACCACCAGCAGCGAGCTCACCGACATCGCGGCGGCGGCGAGCATGGGGTTGAGCAGGCCGACCATGGCGAGCGGCACGGTGACGGCGTTGTAGCCGAAGGCCCAGACGAGGTTGACGCGGATGGTGCCCAGGGTGCGCCGGGCCAGCCGTACCGCGTCCGCGAGGGCCTCGATGTCGCCGCGCACGAGCGTCACGTCGGCGGCCCCGATGGCCACGTCGGTGCCGCCGCCCATGGCGATGCCGAGGTCGGCACCCGCCAGGGCCGCGGCGTCGTTGACGCCGTCCCCGATGACGGCGACCCGACAGCCCTGCTCCTGAAGGTCCTTGACGAGATCTGCCTTGTCCTCGGGGGTGCAGCGGGCGTGCACCTCGTCGATGCCGAGCTCCCGCGCGACGGACCGGGCGGGCGCCTGGTGGTCGCCGGTGGCGAGCACGAGGCGCAGGCCCAGACGCCGCAGCTGGTCGACGGCTCGGTAACTGCCCGGCCGTACGACGTCCCCGACGTCGATGAGCGCCTCGGTGACGCCGTCCACGCGGACCACGACCGGCGTGTGCGCGTCGGCCGGCTCGGTGGGCAACTCGTCGTCGTCCGGTGCCAGGACTTCGACCGGTCGCCCCTCGACGCGGCCACGAACTCCCTTGCCCGGCAGGGCACGGAAGTCACCGACCTCCGGCAACTCCCCCACCGTCCGACGCGCGTACGCCGAGATCGCCCGCCCAAGCGGATGCTCCGAGCCCTGCTCGACCGCCCCGGCCAGGCGCAGTGCCTCGTCCTTGCCCAGCCCGTCCGGTACGGCGGTGACCCGGGCGACGCTCATGTGTCCGGAGGTGAGGGTGCCGGTCTTGTCGAGTACGACGACGTCGAGGTGGTGAAGCCCTTCCAGGGCCTGCGGGCCGCTGACGAGGACGCCGAGTTGGGCCCCGCGCCCGGTGGCGGCCATCAGCGCGGTCGGCGTCGCCAGCCCCAGCGCGCACGGGCAGGCCACGACCAGCACGGCCACGCACGCGGTGATCGCGGCCTGCGGATCGGCTCCGGCACCGAGCCAGAACCCGAGCACGGTGACGGCGAGTGCGAGGACGACGGGGACGAAGACCCCGGCGACCGAGTCGGCCAGCCGCTGTGCCCTCGCCTTGCCGGCCTGGGCCTCGGTCACCAGCCGGGTGATCCGTGCGAGCTGCGTGTGCGCCCCGACGGCGGTGGCCCGGACGAGCAGCAGCCCACCGGCGTTGACGGCCCCGCCGACCACCGCCGAGCCCGGCCCGACCTCGACCGGTTCGCTCTCCCCGGTGACCAGGGACAGGTCCACGGCCGAACTGCCCTCCATCACCTGCCCGTCGGTGGCCACGCGCTCGCCGGGCCGCACGACGAAGACCTGGCCCGTCCTCAACTCCTCGACGGGAATGAGCCGTTCGGAACCGCCTTCCCGCACCGCCACCTCCTTGGCGGCGAGTTGGGCCAGCGACCGCAGCGCCGCCCCGGTTCCGCGCCTGGCGCGCGCCTCCAGAAAGCGCCCGGCGACAACGAAGAGCGGTACGCCTACAGCCGCTTCGAGATAGATGTGCGCGATGCCGTCCGAGGCCGAGGGCACGAGTGTGAAGGGCATCCGCATGCCGGGATCACCGGCTCCGCCGAGGAAGAGCGCGTACGCCGACCAGGAGAAGGACGCCGCCACGCCCAGCGAGACCAGCGTGTCCATGGTGGCCGCGGAGTGCCGCAACCCTCGTACCGCCCGCGTGTGGAAGGGCCACGCGCCCCACACGGCGACGGGCGCGGCGAGCACGAAGCACAGCCACTGCCAGTTGCGGAACTGGAGTGCGGGCACCATCGACAGCACGAGGACGGGCAGCGAGAGCAGCGCGGTGATCAGCAGACGGTCACGCTCCTGCTGGGAGCCGTCGGACTCGCCGTCGTCCTGCGCCTGTTGCTTCTTCGGGGGTGCGGGCAGCGCGGCCGTGTATCCGGCCTTCTCCACCGTGGTGACCAGTTCCTCGGTGCTGATCTGCGGCGGATGGCTCACCCGGGCCCGTCCGGTGGCCAGATTGACGGTCGCCGTGACCCCGTCCAGCTTGCCGAGCTTCTTCTCGACG
Source organism: Streptomyces sp. NPDC002817 (assembly GCF_053592055.1). Lineage (NCBI taxonomy): Bacteria > Bacillati > Actinomycetota > Actinomycetes > Kitasatosporales > Streptomycetaceae > Streptomyces > Streptomyces sp. NPDC002817. The sequence goes on along the minus strand of NZ_JBSFUY010000022.1, from coordinate 35,445 downwards.
CGCTTCACACAGGCGGCGCAGGTCATGCCGCCGACGGTGAGGTCGGTCGTCACGAGGGCGATCGCGGGTTCGGTGGCCATCAGTGGTCTCCCCCGCGCATGTTCCCCATGTCGCCCATGTCGTCCCCGCCCCCACCGCCGCCGGAGCCGCCGCCGGAGCTCGAGCCGGTGCCGTGCATGCCTGGCGCGACGGGTCCCGCGGAGGCGCCGACGCCGTACGACGCCGCGAATATCAGGGCCAGAAGCAGAAGGAAGCCGCAGAGCGCGGGCGGCGGCACCAGCTTCCGTAACACCGCGCCCGCGCCGGAGGGAGATTGCCGTGACTCGTCCACAGTTCAGGAGTCGGAGCGGCTGAGAGCCGAGTTCCGAGGCGATGCTGTGGCGTCCGTCACGTGCAACCCGACCGGATCTCGCCCCTCCCTGACACAGCCGCCGGGTACCCCGACGCGCCGAACACGCTCAACGGCACGGGCCACTGGAACACCGCACCCGAGACCCCGGAGTCGGGTGGTACGCCGTTCAGTCCCCCTCCGCCGGGACCACCACGAGGAACGCGTCCGACTTGAGGTCCATCACGACCGTCGCCGGTTCACCCTGCTCGCGGCGCTCGGCCGCGTACTCCTCCGCAGGCCACGATCCACGCGGAGCTCCCGCAGGGAATCGCTCCAACACCTTCGCGCCCATAACCGCAGACACCTCCAGCATCGAGCTTCGACTCGGAACGACGAGCGAGCGTCGTGGCTGTTCGCCTGCCCGCGACCGACGTGTTCATGCCGCACCGGACCGAACCCGTATGACGGAACCGGTCACTTGGAGGCGGCCGCCGAGCTCCCTTCGGTCGCGGGGAACGCTCCGGCCCCGGGCCACCACGCGACGGCCCCGAGATCGCGGGCCAGGGCGGGTACGAGCAGCGAGCGCACGACCAGGGTGTCGAGGAGCACCCCGAAGGCGACGATGAACGCGATCTGCACCAGGAACGCCAGCGGGATCACCCCGAGCGCCGCGAACGTCGCCGCGAGCACCACGCCGGCCGAGGTGATCACACCCCCGGTGCCGACCAGACCGCGCAACACCCCCTGGCGCACGCCGTGCCGCAGGGACTCCTCCCGAACCCGCGACATGAGGAAGATGTTGTAGTCGACGCCGAGGGCGACGAGGAACACGAAGCCGTACAGCGGCACGGACGGATCGGTGCCGCCGAAGCCGAACACGTGCGGGAAGACCAGGGCCGAAACGCCCAGCGTGGCGAGGTAGTTGAGCGCCACGGTGGCCACCAGCAGGGCGGGCAGCAGCAGGGAGCGCAGCAGGACGGTCAGGATCACGAAGATGATCACGAGGACCACGGGGACGATGAGCGTGCGGTCCCGTTCGGCCGTCCGCAGGGTGTCGTACTGCTGGGCCGTGTAGCCGCCGACGAGGGCGTCCGCGCCGGGCACCGCGTGCAGGGCCGTGCGCAGCCGGGCCACGGTCTCCTTGGCGGCGTCGCTGTCGGCGGCGGACGCCAGCGTGACGTCGACGCGTACCCGACCGTCGACGACCAGCGGGTCACCGCCGGGCCGCCCGGACTCCGTGACGCCCGCCGCCGCGGCGACGCCCTCGGTGGAGAGGGCTGCCCGGACGACCCGGTCGAGGCGGTCGGCGTCGGCGATGACGACGGTGGGGTTGCCGGAGCCACCGGGGAAGTGCCGGGCGAGCGTCTGCTGCGCGGTCACCGAGGGCGCCCGGTCCACGAAGGTCTCGGCGAGCGGGACGCCTCGGGAGCTGAGGGTGGGGGCGAAGGCCGCGCAGGCCAGCAGTCCCGCGAGGCTCACGGCCCACACCTTGCGGGGCGCGCGGTCGACCAGGGCGGCGACGCGGCGCCAGACACCGTGACCGGCGGTCGTGGGGCGCGGGGCGGCCGGCCAGTACGCGGAGCGGCCCAGCAGGACGAGCACCGCGGGCAGGAAGGTCAGCGAACTGAGCACGGCGCAGCCGATGCCGATGGCACCGACCGGTCCGAGCGCGCGGTTGTTGGTGAGGTCGCTGATCAGCAGGGCGAGCAGCCCGAGGGCGACGGTCGCCGCACTGGCCACGATCGCGCCCCACGATTGCCGCAGCGCGGCCCGCGCCGCCGCGAACCGGTCGGTGCGCTCGGCCAGTTCCTCCCGGTAGCGCGCCGTGAGGAGCAGGGCGTAGTCGGTGGCGGCACCGATGACCAGGATGGACAGGATGCCCTGGACCTGGCCGTCGACCCTGACGACGTCGTGGTCGGCGAGCACGTAGACGACGGCGCAGGCGAGCCCGAGCGCGAAGACGGCCCCGAGGATGATCACGAGGGGCAGCAGCAGGCTGCGGTAGACGAGCAGCAGGATGACCAGGACGGTGACCAGGGCGACGGCCAGGAGCAGTCCGTCGATGCCGGCGAAGGCCTCGGACAGGTCCGCCTGGGTCGCGGCGGGGCCCGCGAGCCGGACGGTGCTGCCGGGGACGCGCTCGGCGGCCGCACGGATGCGGTCGAGGGTGTCGGGCAGCCCGTCACCGAGGTCGGGCCTGAGCTGTACGACGCCTTGCAGGGCCTCGCGGTCCTTGGAGACGAGCGCGGGCGACACGTCGCCGACCACGCCCGGCAGGTCGCCGAGGGAGGCGAGCGCGCGACCGGCCGTGGCCCGGCGGTCCTGGATCCGGCCGCCCTTCTCGTCGGTCCAGACGACGATCACCGGAAGCGACTCGTCCTGCCGGAAGGCCCGTTGGGCGGCGATGACCTCGGTCGATTCGGCGCTGCGGGGCAGGAAGGCGGCCTGGTCGTTGGTGGCGACCTCGCCGAGCCGTCCGGCGTAGGGGCCCAGGGCGCCACCGATGCCGAGCCAGACGACGAGCAGAAGGAGCGGCGCGAGGAATCGGCCTCGCCGCGGGGTGAGGGACATGGTTCTCCCGGTCGATGAACAGGTATCTCAACAATAAACAATCTCAATCATTGAGCTTTCTGCGGGGAGGGGGTCCCTGGATGCAGCTGATGCGAAGTTCCTCAGGCCCCGGAGGATCTGAGCGTCGACATCTCCTCGTTCATCGCCGCGAGGAAGCGGGCCGCCACAGCGAGTTCCTCCTCCGTGAAACGCGCGCGAGCCTGCTCGGCGGCCCTGGCGAGAGGGCGGAAGTAGGTGCGGGCCGCGACCTTGGCATCGGACGCGTAGTACAGGTGCACCACCCGCCGGTCGCTGCTTTCCCTGACACGACGGATGTGGCCGGCGCCCTCCAGCCGGTCCAGACAGGCGGTGACCGCTCCGGAGGTCAGCCCCAGGTGCACGCGCAGCCGCCCCGGCGTCATCGGTTCGTCGGCGTCCAGGATCGCCGCCAGCGCCTGCACATCGGTGGCGTGCAGTCCGTGCTCCCCGGCGAACCCGTGGACCAGACGGTTGATCTCGCCGTTCATCCGCCGCAGCTGCACGGCGAGCGATTGAAGATCGGTCCCCGGGGGAACTGCGGGAGGTCCGGCCGTCGTCGTGCGCTGGTCCGGGTCGTCTGCTGTGGCCACGCGAGCAGCCTATAGAAACGACCGCATCCGTTACGGCTCCGCCGGTGGAAGTGATCACAGGGGGACGTCGACACGGAGGACCGAGGACTGATGAACGCCGAGGACACCGGATCCGGGCTGAGCTGCCTGGTGACCGGCGCTACGGGATACATCGGAGGCCGGCTCGTCCCCGAGCTGCTGGCCGAGGGGCATCGGGTGCGCTGTCTGGCCCGGTCCCCCGGCAAACTGCGCGACCATCCCTGGGCGGGCGAGACGGACGTCGTGCGCGGGGACGTCCTGGACGGGGCCGCGGTCGCCGAGGCCATGCGCGGGATCGACGTCGCCTACTACCTGGTCCACGCGCTCGGCACCGGCGACACCTTCGAGGAGACCGACCGGCGCGCGGCCCGGATCTTCGGCGAGCAGGCCCGCGCCGCGGGAGTACGGCGGATCGTCTACCTGGGCGGGCTCACCCCCGAGGGCGTGCCGGAGCGGGAGCTGTCGCCGCATCTGCGGTCGCGGGCCGAGGTGGGCCGCATCCTGCTGGCCTCCGGCGTGCCCACCACCGTCCTGCGGGCGGCGGTCGTCATCGGCTCGGGCTCGGCCTCCTTCGAGATGCTGCGCTATCTCACCGAGCGGCTGCCGGTGATGGTGACTCCGAGCTGGGTGCGCACCCGGATCCAGCCCGTGGCGGTGCGGGACGTGCTGCGCGCGCTCGTCGGGAGCGCGCGTATGCCGGCCGAGGTCAACCGCGCGTTCGACATCGGCGGGCCGGACGTCCTCACGTACCGGGAGATGATGACCGGGTACGCGGCCGTCGCTGAGCTGCCGCGGCGGATCATTCTCCCCGTGCCCGTGCTCACCCCCGGCCTGTCCAGTCACTGGGTCGGACTGGTGACGCCCGTACCGGCCGCCATCGCGCGACCGCTCGCCGAGTCCCTGCGTCACGAGGTCGTCTGCCACGAGCACGACATCGCCCGGTACGTACCCGATCCACCCGGTCATCCCCTCGGCTTCGACGAGGCGGTGCGTCTGGCACTCCAGCGGGTCCGCGACGCACAGGTGACGACGCGCTGGTCCTCGGCGTCGGTCCCCGGTGCCCCCAGCGACCCGCTGCCCACCGACCCCGACTGGGCCGGCGGCAGCCTGTACACGGATGTGCGGGAGCTGCCCGTGGACGCCTCGTGCCCGGACCTGTGGCGGGTCATCGAGGGGATCGGCGGGGACAACGGCTGGTACTCCTTCCCACTGGCCTGGGCCGTGCGCGGCCGCCTGGACCGGCTGGTGGGCGGCGTCGGTCTGCGCCGGGGCCGCCGTGACGCGGCGCGGCTGCGGGTCGGCGACTCCCTGGACTTCTGGCGGGTGGAGGAGATCGAGCCGGGGCATCTGCTGCGGCTGCGGGCCGAGATGCGGCTGCCCGGCCTCGCCTGGCTGGAGATGTGCGCGGAGACCGACGACGACGGCCGCACCCGCTACCGCCAGCGGGCCCTGTTCCATCCGCACGGACTGCTCGGCCACGCGTACTGGTGGAGCGTCTCGCCCTTCCACGCCGTGGTGTTCGGCGGGATGGCCCGCAACATCGCACGGACCGCGGCTCGCACTGCGGCACCTTCCGCGCACCACCCCTCCCCCGCCGGCTGACCACCCCGCGCCCCACCGACCTTCGCCCCTCCCTCCCCGGAGCTCGCACCATGACCGTCTCGATCGTCCTGTTCACCGCCGACCTGCGCCTCCACGACCATCCACCGCTGCGGGCCGCGCACGAGGCCGCTCAGGTGATCCCCCTGTTCGTGCGCGACCGGGGAGTGACCGACGCCGGGTTCGCCGCACCGAACCGGCTGGCCTTCCTCGCCGACTGTCTGCGGGACCTCGACGCGGGGCTGCGCCGCCGGGGCGGCCGCCTGGTGATCCGCTGCGGTGACGTCGTCGAGGAGGTGTGCAAGGTGGCCGCCGAGACGGACGCCGACGAGGTGCACATGGCAGCCGACGTCAGCGCCTACGCGCACCGGCGCGAACAGCGGCTCAGACGCGCCTTGGAAACGGAGGGCCGACGACTCCACGTCCACGAAACGGTCACCTCGGCGGTCCCGCCGGGCGCGGTGGCCCCGGCCTCCTCGGACCACTTCGCCGTCTTCACCCCGTACTTCCGGCACTGGAGCGGCGTACGGCTGCGCGAGCCCGTCGCGGCCCCGCGCACGGTACGGGTCCCGGACGGCGTCGGCTCGGAGCGACTGCCCGACCGCGGCGGGCTGTCGGGCCTCTCGGAGAGTCTGGCGACCGGTGGGGAGGAGGCGGGCCGGGCCCGTATGGCGTCCTGGCTGCGCAGCGGCATCGCCTCGTACGAGGACCGTCACGACGACCTGGCCGGCGATGCCACCTCGCGCTTCTCGCCGCATCTGCACTTCGGCACCCTGTCCCCGGTCGAACTGGTCCACCGGGCGCGCAAGGTGGGCGGACCGGGCGCCGAGGCCTTCGTACGACAGCTCGCCTGGCGGGACTTCCACCGCCAGGTCCTCGCGGCGCGCCCGGCCGCAGTCACCGCCGACTACCGCACGAAGCACGACCGTTGGCGGTCCGAGGAGTCGGCACGTGAGGACATCGAGGCCTGGAAGAACGGGCGCACTGGCTTCCCGGTCGTCGACGCGGCGATGCGCCAGCTGCGGCACGAGGGCTGGATGCACAACCGCGGCCGGCTGCTCACCGCGAGCTTCCTCACCAAGACGCTGTACGTCGACTGGCGCGTCGGCGCCCGGCACTTCCTGGAGCTCCTGGTAGACGGCGACCTGGCGAATAACCAGCTCAACTGGCAGTGGATGGCGGGCACCGGCACCGACTCCCGTCCCAACCGGGTGCTCAACCCGGTCACTCAGGCCAAGAGGTACGACCCGGACGGCGCGTACGTCCGGCGCTGGGTGCCCGAACTGTCCGGCCTCGACGCCCCTTCGGTGCACGAGCCGTGGAAGCTGCGCGGCCTGGACCGGGCGGCGATCGACGACTATCCGGACCCGGTGGTCGACCTGTCCGACGGCCTGGCCCGGTTCAAGCGGGCCCGCGGACTCGACTGAAGCGAGCCCGCACCGTCTCGAGCGCGTCAGTGCCCTTCGCCGGCGCCCGCGAACGCTCCGGACAGGATCGCGACCGCGTCCTTGAGGGTCGGTGGCCGCGGCAGTTCACGCGCCGCCGGTCCTGACCAGCCGGGCCCGCCCAGCACCACCACGGGCTGCCGCCGGGCGCCCTTGACGCCCCACGAGGTGTCGGCGACATGCCGGGCCAGCGGCAGGCTGGCGGTGGACCGTGCCTGCGCCCACAGGAACACCGCCACGGGCCCCAGGCGCTGCACCGCGGCGGTGAGCGCCTCTCCGGGCACTGCCGCACCGAACATCCGCGTGGGCAGGCCGAGTTCACACAGCGCGGCGTTGAGCGCCTCGATCGCCAGGGTGTGCTGTTCACCGGGCGCGCAGGCCAGGACGACCGGCCCGGCGGCCGAGGCCTTGCCCTGCGGCGCGGCGGACGGTGTGCACCGGCGCAGTGCGGTCGACACATGCCAGGACAGCAGATGCTCGACCTCCACGTAACGGTCGCCGGAGGACGCCCACTTGCGCCCCACCGCGTGCAGCGTGGGCACCATCACCTCCTGCCAGGCGCCGGTGACTCCGTACTGCTCCACGGCGGCCTCGAGCTGTCGTTCGAGGGCAGGGGCGTCGAGCCGCACGGCGGCTCGCGCGAGCCCCCGGCACTCCTGGCGTACATCGCCGAGCGGCAGTGTGCCCGCCGCCCGCGAACGCGGACGGGGCTGTTCAGGGGCGTCGACGACGGACGGCGGAGAGCCCGTCGCCCGCCTGGCGAGGCGGGCGGCCTCGGCCGGCGGCACCCCCGACGAGGTCAGCCGGCACATCCTCTCCAGCACCTCGACGTCCCCGGGACTCCAGCGACGGTGACGCCCGTCGGCGCGCACGGCGGGCCCGATGCCGTACCGGCGGTCCCAGGAGCGCAGCGTGGTGGGCGAGACCCCCAGACGCCGGGCCAGCGCACCGGTCGTCAAGGGCACGTCGGCGGTCTCCGGAAACGGTCCCGGAGGGACCCGGGGCCCCGGGTCGACCGGCGGCTCAGTCATGGGGCGACTATACGACGCAGAATCGATGCAAGTTGATGACCTTGCTCGACCGCTTCCACGATGGCTCACAGGACGCGTCCGGAAGACGCCCGACGTGAGGAGCGGTCGCCATGAGCCAGCAGCGGAACGGCACGCTCCCGTCCGCCGTCGCGCCCCTGTGGGCACCGGTGGAGGAGTCGTACGCCGACGAGGAGCTCGCCCGGGGCCTGGCGGCCGGCGACGAGGCATGTCTGGAAGCGGCCTACCACCGTTGGTCGACGCTGGTGCACACACTCGCCTGGCGTTCCCTGGGGGACCTCAGGGAGGCCGAGGACGTGACCCAGCAGGTGTTCCTGGGAGTGTGGCGGGGCCGCGGCGGATTCCGCCCCGAGCGGGGCGCGTTCGGCGGCTGGATCGTCGGCATCACCAGGCGGAAGATCGCCGACGCGCTCACCGCCCGGACCCGCCGCACCGACCTCCTCGCCGTCGCCGGATCCTCCCTGCCGCTCACGGATCCGTCCGCTCGGCAGCCCGAGTCGGTCCTGGACCGGGTCCTCGTCCGTCAGGAGCTGGCGAAGCTGCCCTCGGCCCAGCAGAAGGTCCTGAGACTGACCTTCTACGAGGACCTGACCCAGGCGCAGATCGCGGAGTGCACCGGCTGGCCGCTGGGCACGGTCAAGAGCCACGCGCGCCGCGGCCTTCACCTGCTGCACCGGCGCATGCGCGACGAGGCGTTCGGCTAGGGGTGCCCCCACGACGGGGCGCACACCCTTTCGACGCAGAAACGTTGCATGCATGATGCACACGACTGCCGACCGGCACAACTCCGGCCCCGCCCCTGCATCCACCGCCGGGACCGCTCCCGAAAAGGGACACGACAGCCTCCGGGGAGAGTCGGCGCTCCCCGGAGGCTGTTGCCACCTCTACACATAAGGGAAAAATAAGCGCAGAATGTACCTGCGCGGCGCTTACCGCACACCGCACACAACGCGGTCCGGCCTGCGAGTCAAAGGAGACGAGTCATGGCCAACGTCTCGCCCACCCGAGGTGACATCACCAGCCACCCTGATGCTTCCGAAATGCGGGCACGGTACGCCCGTATGCTCGGCGGTCGCGATGTGGCGCTCGTGGACGGACCGGTGTTCCTGCTCGGTCTGTACTGCGCCGTATCCCCCTGGATACTCCACTACACGACGAGCCAGCCCGCCCTCGTGCCCCACAACCTGATCGTGGGCATCGCGATCGGACTGCTGGCCCTCGGGTTCACCCAGACCCCGGAACGCATGTACGGCCTCAGCTGGGCCTTCTGCGCGGTAGGCCTGTGGATGATCGTCTCGGCGTGGATCGTCGGCGACAGCCCGGACGCCGGCGTCATCCTGAACAACGTCATCATCGGCGCCCTGGCCGTCATCCTGGGGCTGATGTGCACCGTCACCGCGGCGAAGAGCGCCCCCAGGGCGTAGGAACACCCGGAGAGGAAGCGACCCCGGCCGGTCCGCGCCCCCGCGGGCCGGCCGCTCCGTGTCACGGCACCAGCCACGGCTCCTGCGGGAGCGGACTGCCGGTCTCCAGCAGCGACTTGAGGTTGGACAGCACCGCCGCCCAGCCGGAGGCCGCCGCGGCGCGCTCGCTGTCGTCGGCCAGGTTCTCGTGGGTGACGGTGAGCCGGACGATGTCGCCGTACCGCCGGATGTCGAAGGTGACCCGGGAGCACTTGTCGTCCTGCCCCTCGTCCTCGGGCGCGGCCCAGCTGGTGACAAGACGGGTGGGGCGCTCACTCTCCACGACGGTGCCGACGACGTCGGCGACGCCGGAGCCGTCGGTCCGTACATGCTCCCAGCGGGACCCCTGCTGCCAGTCGGAGACATTGCTGTGTCCCCAGTAGGCGGCGGTGAGGTCGGCGTCGGTGAGGGCGTCCCAGACCTTCTCGGGTGTGCTCTCGATGTAGCTGACGTACACGAACGCGGGCTTGTCGGCCATGACTTCCTCGGCTCGTCGCTTCACGGCTCCGAGCGCGCTCAGGCGCGGGCGCTCGAACTTGTCGATCCACCGCTCCTGGATCTCATGGAGCGGGACCGGATTGAGGTAGTGCAGCCTCTCCCGCCCCCGCCGCACCGTGCTGACCAGGTTGGCCGCCTCCAGGAGGGCCAGGTGCTGGGTCACCGACTGACGTGTCATGGCGATGCGCTCACACAGCTCGCCGAGCGTCTGACCGTTGTGCTCGTGCAGCCGGTCCAGCAGCCGTCTGCGCGTGTCGTCGGCCAGCGCCTTGAAGACCTTGTCCATGGCCGAGTCGCCCTCTGATCGCACACTCCACGTTATGCAGGCATTTACCTGCATGTCAACGCGGCACGAAAAAGAGGTGTCCGGGGGCAAGGGGCGGCTGCCACGCTCCTCCCATGGATCACTGCGAGGTGTTGCTCATCGGCGGTCGCGCCGGCGTCGGCAAGACGAGTGTGGGCTGGGAGGTCTCGGCGCGACTGCGGAGCGCGCGGGTCGCTCATGCCGTGATCGACGGGGACTTCATGGGGCAGGTGCACCCCGCACCCGAGGGGGATCCGCACCGGGCGGTGATCGGCGAGCGCAACCTGACCGCCGTGTGGCGCAACTACGCCGAACTCGGCTACCGGCGCCTCGTGTACGTGAACACGGTGAGCGTTCTGGACGAGGCGACGGGGGTGTTCCGCCGGGCGATGGGTGACACCGTCCGGATCGTCAGGGTCCTGCTCACCGCGACCGACGAGACGGCCGAACGGCGGCTGACGGGGCGGGAGTTGGGCTCCGAGCTGGACGCGGAGCTCCGGAGCGGCGCACGCAAGGCACGGCTGCTGGACGAGCGTGCGCCCGCCGACACCCTGCGGGTGGGGACCGACGGGCGCACCGTGATCGACATTGCGGCCGAGGTGGCGGCCGCCACCGGATGGGTTCCGGCGAGGATCAGCTGACGTTCAGCGCCGTGTCGTCGATGACGAACGACGTCTGGAGCGTGGACCCTTCGGTGCCGGTGAACTTGAGGGTGACGGTCTGCCCGGCGTAGCCCGCCAGGCTGAAGCTGCGCTGGGTGTAGCCACTGGCCGCGTTGAGGTTGGAGTACGTGGCCAACGTACCGAGCACCGTGCCCGAGCTGTTGAGCACCTGCACCTTGAGAGTGTCGTAGGCGGTGCTGGTGGTCTCGGCGGTGTCGATGTGCAGAGAGAAACTGAACGTGGCGGTGGTGCAGGCCGCCGGGACGGTCACCGCCTGGGACAGGGTGTCGGTGTGCGCGGAGCCGTAGCCGTCGAGCCAGGCGTAGTAGGACCCGGTGCGGGCGGACTGACTGCTGGAGTTCGTGACGACACCGCTGGTGGCGGTCCAGGTGGTGCTGCCGGACTCGAAGCCGTTGTCGCCGAGGAGCTGGGCTGCGGTGCAGGTGCCGCCGTCGTCTCCCCCGTCGTCGTCGCTGCCGCCGGCCAGCCACTCGGTGGCGTTCAGCGCGAGCGCCGCGTTGGTGGCGCCGGTGTCGTTCCAGCCGTCGTAGAGCGTGTTGCCGGACTGGCCGGTGTCGTCGTCGATGGGTGAGCTGTCGCCCCAGAAGGCGACCCGGCCGCTGCCGAAGGTGCTGGTGGCGAAGAAGGCTCCGGTGTTGCCGGAGTAACCGGTGCGGTAGAGCAGGCCCTTGACCGACGAGTTGTCCGCGGGCTTGAGGGTGGCCGTCGTACCGCTGGCGATCAGGCTCTTGGTGACGGTGCCGAACGAGCCGTGCAGCACCGGGTTGGTGCTGTCGCTGATGGCCGACGGGTAGTCCGAGCCGATGCTGAGCGAGTCGATGGAGAAGCCGAACGGGTCGGTGGAGTCGACGCTGTTGGCGGTCATCAGGTCGTTGAGGATCTCGACCGCGTCCTCGCCGTCGTTGTTGCGGTCGGCGCCGGTGTGGTCGGAGATCATGAACAGGCCGCCGCCGTTCTTCACGAAGTTCATGATCGCCGTCTTCTCCGCGGTCGTGAACAGCGTGTTGGGCTCCGGCAGGACCAGCGTGTCGAAGTTCGCGAGGTCCTGAGCGCCGGACCCGCCGTAGCTGAGGCTGCCGCCCGACGGGAGCGTCTTCAGACTGTAGTCACCGGTCTTCTGCAGGGCGACGCCCCAGGAGGAGATGGCGCCGGTCCAGTCGGTCTCCGCGGAGGGCGAGGAGTCCTGGCCCAACGGGTCGGGCTGGCCGGTGGAGATGATCCAGTCGGCGTTGCCGGCCGTCTCGGCGTGGGCGTTGTCGAAGAGGATGCGGTGTGGGGTGGCCGCCTCGGCGGGTGTGGCGGTGGCTGCGGTGTGGACGGCGGTGCCCGCCACGAGCAGGCCGAGTACCGCGAGTGAGGTGGTGAGTCGGTGGCGGGGTCCGGGCATCCGGCGTACCTCCGTGAAGAGTCGGGGGCTACGCGCGTAGAAAATGGGGACCGCTCTGCGCGCGTAGAACTTCGGTTGTACGAGTGCCGGGCGACGGTGAATTGAACGGTACATGGCAAGCCGGGAACTGAACAGGCATCACTTCGAACACCGGGCCAGAGCTTGACGCCGTGTTGACCGGTGGTGGAAACCGGACGGACTGTACGCGCCGCCCGGGGGCATCCGAACCACTGCGGGGGTCTGGAGAAGAGGGGCGGAGATGGAGATCTCGGGCATCATCAGCGCGATCGTGATCGGCATCGTCATCGGTGTGCTGGGCCGACTCGTGATCCCGGGCCGGCAGCGCATCGGGATCCTGCTGACCATCGTCGTCGGCATCGTGGCCGCACTGCTCGGCTCGGCGATCGCCGCGGGGTTCGACGTGGCCGACACCAAGGGCATCGACTGGGCCGAGTGGCTCATCCAGATCGGCCTCGCCGCGCTCGGCGTCGCCGCGCTGGACCGGTCGAGGCCGAGGGCGCGCCGCTGACCGTGCGCGACGGGTTCGGCAAGTAGACGGACCCGGCGAGCAGGGCGGGCGCGACGGTGCGGCGAGTACGGGTCACGCGACGAGTCCGACCGGTGCGGCGGATGCGATCGGCGGCACCGAAATCCCTTTGCGGGCGTGGTCCGGCGGTGGTTTGCTTCTGCGGCCCACCGCCCGACCCGACGCTGACGGAGCCCCGTTGACCGTGCGCATCATCCCGCTGGCCGACCCCGAACCCGGCGTTTCCAGCCGCCGTCTGGCCTGGCTGGCCTCGGCGGCCGACGGAGTACCCGCCGGGTCCGCCTTCCTGCGGCTGTTCACGAAGGCCGGGCAGGACCATCTCGCGGAACTGGAGATCGCCGTGCACGGCGCCGAGCGGCGGCGGGGCGTCGGCACCCTCCTGCTGGAGGCCGCCGTGGCCGCGGCGCGGGCCGAGGGGCGGCGGACCGTCGTCGCGCAGGCCGAACAGGGCTCCCCCGCCGACCGGTTCCTGGCGGCCCGGGACTTCCGCCCGGTGCTCTCCCTAACGTACGCCAGACTTGCGCTGGCCGAAGCGGATGTCACCGCGGCGAGGGAACAGCCGTGCCCCGGCTACGAGTTGACCGAGTGGGACGGCATCGTGCCGGACGAACTCGCCCAGTCGTACGCCGACTCACGGCGCGCCATGGACGACATGCCGATGGAGGGCACCGACTACGGCACGGTCGTCTGGGACGTGGAGCGGGTGGTCGCCGCGGCCGAGGCCGTCGCGGGGCGCGGTGAACTGCTGCACACCGTCGCCGCGGTGGACGCGGCGAACGGATCGGTCGTCGGCTTCTCCGAACTCGTCGTGCCGGGTGACGGCCGGGGCGACGGACAGCACTACGGTACGGCGGTACTGCCGGAGCACCGCGGCCGTGGCCTCGCCCGCTGGATGAAGGCGGCGTCGATCCGCCGGGCCCGTGCACGGCACCCGGAACTCGCCGGGTTGCTCACCGACACGGCGAACAGCAACGCGCCCATGCTCGCCGTCAACGAGTCCCTCGGCTACGTGCCCACCCACAAGGCGGTGGAGTACCAACTAGACCTGTGAGGCACGCAGCGCCGCCAGGCCCTCGTGGCTCGACGCGTACACCGGCGTCCAGCCCAGCTCCCGCTCCGCCTTCCCGATGGAGACCCGCAGCGACGACGCCACCAACACATAGGCGTACGACATCGGTCGCATCAGTTGCATCGGTACGGTCATCGGCTTCGGCAGACCGAACTCCTCGGCCACGCGCGCGACATGGCCCCGGAATCCCAGGGGCGTGCGGTCCGCGATGTTGTAGGCCTGGCCCGGACGCCCGCGTTCGACGGCGGCGGCCATCGCGCGGGCCGCGTCGGTGAGCTCGATCCACGGCAGGACCCGGCCGTGGTCGGCGGGGAGGGGCAGCCGGCGCTTGCGGAGCATGGGCAGCAGGTTCTCGGTGCCGCCGGGACCGTAGAAGGCGCCGTAGCGCAGGGCGATCCCCTCCAGCCCCTCGGCCTCGAAGGTCAGCCGCTCCTTGGTGCGCATGCCGGCCAGGTGCCGTTCCAGTTCCGGGTCGCTGCCGCGCGGGCCGAAGGTGTCGTCCTCAGTGACCTCCCGGTCGCCGTGGTCGCCGTAGCCGTAGCCGAAGACCATCGACTCCGACACGAAGCGGCGGGCCCCGGCAGCCTGGGCGGCCTCGATCAGGTGGGCGGTGCCCTCGGTGCGCAGCGCGTCGGTGGCGTACATGTCGCGGTGGCGCATGGGGGCCTTGCGCAGGGCGGTCGCGGCGTGGATCACCGTGTCGAAGTGGTGACCGTCGACGGCCCGCAGCAGGGCGTCGCGGTCCATGACGTCGGCCCGGATGCCGTTGCCCTGGCTCCGGCCGAGCCCGGTGACCTTGTGGCCCGCCTCGGTCAGGGCCTGGGTGATGTGCCGGCCGAGGACTCCGCCGGCGCCGGCGAGGAGGATGCTCTGGTTCGTCGTCATGTCATGAGGACGGATCGAGCTCCAGCGGATGTGACATCCCGGGGAACATGCTCCACGTCACAGCGTGTAGAGGTACGGCGTCGTCGTGGTCAGCGGCTCGAAGCCGAGCCGCTCCAGGATGGGCCGGCTGGTCGGCATGGCGTCCACCTGGAGATAGCGGTAGCCGCGCTCCACCGCCTCGCGGGCGCGCACGGCGACCAGGGCTCGGTAGATGCCACGGCCGCGCCAGGCCTCGACGGTGCCGCCGCCCCACAGACCGGCGAACCGGGTGCCCGGCACGAGCTCCATCCGGGCCGCGCTGACCGGGGTGTCCCCGGCCAGGGCGACGACGGCGACCACGGTGTCCGGGTCGGCGGTGAGCTGGGCGAGCAGTTGGTGACGCAGCCGGGTGCTGTCGGTTCCGAAGGCCGCCTCGTGCACGTCCGCGACGAGGTCGACGCCCGCCCGGTCGGTCACGGGCAGGACGCGGACGCCCTCGGGCGGCTCGGCGTCGAGGGTCAGGTCGGCGACCTCGCCGATCATCAGGGTCTCCTCGGGCTGCGCGGTGAACCCTGCCGTCCTGAGCCGCTGTCCGAGGTCGACCGGCAGGTCGTGCCCGTAGAGCTTCCACTCGAACTCGCGACCGAGCCCGGAGAAGTACGAGATCTGCTCGGCGATCGCCGCGTCCGCGCCGCCGGCGTCCAGGTCGGACCAGACCACGCCGTTCCAGCCCCGCTCGGAGGAGACCTGGCGGACCAGCTTGCCGACCCGCTCGATCCGGGACTCGGGGCTGTCCGGCTGTGCGCCTTCACGCATGTCCCGGTCGTACAGGGCGAGTACCGCGGCGTGATCCATGGATTCACTCCAGCACCAGAGAGCCCGTGCGGCAACACGTTTACGGGCCATCACCAGAAGGTGCGGGCGCCGCGCCCTCCCGGCCGCGCTCGGGCGGACATAGGGTGCCTGAGCGAAGATCACACCGCCGGAAGGGTCGTACGTCATGGTCGTGAAGGACGCCGAGCTGCCGTATCTGCGCCGCTGTGTGGAGCTGGCCGCCGAGGCTCTGGAGGCGGGGGACGAGCCGTTCGGTTCGGTGCTGGTGGGGGCGGACGGCGAGGTGCTCGCCGAGGACCACAACCGGGTGGCCTCCGGGGACCGCACCCGCCATCCCGAGTTCGAGCTGGCGCGCTGGTCCGCGGCCCACATGTCGCCCGAGGCGCGGGCGGCGGCGACCGTCTACACCTCCGGTGAGCACTGCCCGATGTGCGCGGCCGCCCACGCCTGGGTGGGCCTCGGCCGCATCGTCTACGTCGCTTCCTCGGAACAACTGACCCAGTGGTTGAGCCAGTTGGGGGTTCCGGCGCCACCGGTGCGGACCCTGCCGGTGCACGAGGTGGCGCCCGGGGTGGCCGTGGAGGGCCCGGTGCCGACGCTCGCCGAGGAGGTGCACACGCTCCACCGGCGCTTCCACCAGGGGTGACGCCCGCGGTACCGGCGTACAGCACCGGACGGGACGGTCCTGCTCGCGGCGGTGGCCGACGGGAGAGCTCCGGCTTCGTGACGAAAGGGGAACGCGTGTGCCCGGCCGGTGTCGGCGGAGGCCCCACCGGTCATCGCCCGGTGGGGCCTTCCGTCTCCACGGGGAGCGGTCAGCGCTCCGACTGCGGCCGGAAGCGGCGGTACAGGGCGACTCCGCCCAGCATCAGCGCGGCGCTGCCCACGACGGCGGGGAGGGTCCGGTCCGCTCCCGTGTGGGCGAGCGAGGCCCCGGGCTGCCCCGGCCCGGGCTGGTCGGCCTGCGGACCCGGGTGCGGCTTCGGAGGGGCGGCTTCCGGCTCGGGTGCCGGCTTCACCGGGGTCTCGGCGGGCCGGCCGCCGGAGGTGTTGACGGACTCGTTGCCGGCGGCCGCGTTGCCGACTCCGACCACGCTCACACCGTTCCCGCTGACGTTCACCGGGAGGTGGACCGGAAGCTGGACACCGTTGCCGGAGACCACCCCCGGCGAATCCTTTCCGCTGCTCTGCGCGGCGGCGCCCGCGGGCGCCGGGCCGTCCTCGCCGCCCTCGTTCGCACAGGTGTTGCCCGCGGCGGGGTTCAGGAGCCCCACCACGTTCACCGTGTTGCCGCAGACGTTCACCGGGACATGCACCGGGAGCTGGATCGTATTGCCGGAGACGACCCCGGGCGAGCCGGCCGCCTCACCGTCCGCCGCGGAGTCGGCGTAAGCGGGCATCGCCACAGCCATCGCGCCGGACACGGCGGCGACGGCGATCACACCGTTTCGGGTAACCCGTTTCATAGGTTCCCTGCCTTCCAGAACATGGTTCGCGGGCACTCACCCGCATGGCATAAAACGCAGGCGAACCATCCGAGTTATGGCTTATCGGCCTTTCACCCCATCGAGCGTCACGGTTGTCGAACTGGTCGTAAAACCGTCGAATGCATGTGGAGGGGCGCAGGATAAGGCACTCCGCACCGGCCCGCCCGTCCGGAGGCGGCGCTTCCGGGGGCCGCCTATCGTGATCGAGGGCGCCGTTCTCGCGGTCCGCAGCGGGCGCCACTGGAGGCATCGATGCTGGCCAAGCTGTCCACGCGGCGCTGCGTGATGACCGGAGCGGTCGGCCTCGCCCTGCTGGGCGTGGGTCTGCCGACGGCGACCACCCACCGCGACGGGCCCGACCTTTCACGGTTCTACGACCAGAAGGTCAGGTGGTCGAAGTGCGAGGGTATGGAGGCGCCCAAGGATCTCCGGTGCGGCAAGGTCACGGTCCCCCTCAACTACGCCAAGCCCGCGTCGGGAACGCTCCAACTGGCCCTGGCCCGCTATCGGGCCACCGGGAAGTCGAGAGGTTCGGTGCTGCTGAACTTCGGCGGCCCCGGTGGCGCCGGGGTGAGTGAACTCGCCGCGAGCGGCAACGAGTTCATGGGTCTGGCCAAGGGGTACGACGTCGTGTCCTTCGATCCGCGCGGCGTCGGCCGGTCCTCGCCGGTCAGCTGCGGAGACGGCACCGACGAGGCGCTCGCGGCGGCCGAGGGAGGCGACGACCCGCGGGCGCTGCTGCGGCAGTTGAAGCGGGTCGCCGCCGCCTGTGCCGAGCACTCCGGCCCCGTCCTCCCGCACATCGGCACGGTCAACGCCTCCCGGGACATGGACGTGATGCGCGCGGCCCTCGGCGACAAGAAGCTCAACTACCTGGGCTTCTCCTACGGAACCCGGCTCGGCGCGGTCTACGCCGCTCAATTCCCCAAGAAGGTAGGCCGGTTGGTGCTCGACGGTGTGGACACACTGACGGAGCCGCTCACCGAGCAGAGCAGGGTGGGTGCGGAGGGCCAGCAGACCGCGCTGGAGGACTTCGTCGACTGGTGCACCGAGGACATCGCCTGCCCCTTCGGCCAGGATCCGCGCAAGGCCCGGGAGCAGGTCGTGCGGCTCGTCGACTCGCTCGACCAGGATCCGCTGCCGTCCGACTGGGGCTACGACTTCACCGGCCAGGACCTCGTGGGCGCCATCAGCCAGGCCCTCTACAGCAGGGAACTGTGGCCCCTGCTGGAGCGGGCCCTCGCCCAGCTCGTCGAGGACGGGGACACCCGGGGCATCGAGGCGTTCGCGTCGGGCGGGATCTCACTCCCGGGCCGCGCGAGGAACGACGGCGATCTGGCCGACGAGGACGAGGTCCCGCCGGACAACCTGCCGGCGGCTCTGATGGCGATCAACTGCGCGGACGACCCCGACCGGCCCACCGCCGACGAGATCACCCGCGACCTGGGCCGACTGCGCGCCGAGTACGAGGACGCCTCCCCCGTCTTCGGCCGCTACCGTCTCACCGAGGTGCTGACGTGCTACGGCCGCCCCAAGGGCACCGACTTCATCCGCGACGAGGTCCGGGACGTCCACGCCCCGAAGATGCTCCTCGTCGGCACCCGCGGCGACCCGGCGACGCCGTACCGCTGGACCGTGGAGACGGCGAAGCGGCTCGGCGGCTCGGCGGTCGTGCTCGACAACAAGGGCGACGGCCACACCGGATACGGCTCCTCCAAGTGCGTCCAGCGCAAGGTCGACAGCTTCCTCCTGTACGGGACCTTGCCGCCCAGCGGCAGTTCCTGCGGTTCGGAGGAGGACGACCGGTGAAATCCGTCGCCGTCGCCTCCACCGTCGCCGATCTCCTCCTGGCCGCCCCGCCGAGCCGGGCCACCGTCTCCTCCCCCGTCTGCCCGGAGCGGGCGCTCGTTCTGCGGGCCTCGTCGACCGGTCCGGACGTGGTGCGCGTGAGCGTGACCCGGCACGGCGGGCGAACCTGCACGGTGGACCGGGCACCCCTCGTGACCTTCGAGAACCTCGACGGCTCCGCCCTCCCGGTGCCTCGGGGCACGACGGGGCGCTACCGCCTGGACCCGGGCGACACGCCTACGCGACTGTCCGCACCGTCGCCGACCCCGCCGATCCCGAGGCCCGCCGTGTGGACGCACTAGCCGTCGCCGCCGACCCGTCCCACTGGGGCCGCGCCTTCACGGCGGCCGAGCTCGGGGCGGGTGACGCGATCCGGGTCCGGGAGCCGGCGACGAGCCGGTGGCAACCCTCGGCAGCCGCCGCGGACAGGGCGCTGGGCATCGGGTGAACCCGAACGCCGTGCACCTTTCTCTGTCTCCCGTCGCCTGCGTTCCGCTCGTCCGGGACTCACTCCTCCCAGTGCGCGAGGCGGTTCATGGCGGCCGCGGTCTGCCCGAAGCCGTCGTCGCCGAGCAGGGCGCGCACTTCGGCGTTGAAGCGGTCGATCTCGGGCTGGGCCGCCTCCAGTGCCGTCTCCCCGGCTTCCGTCAACTCCAGCACCACGGCCCGGTGCTGCCTCGGGTGCGCCTGCCGCGAGAGCAGCCCCGCCGTGGTGAGGCGTCCGACGAGTCCGGTGACGGCGGACTCGCGCAGACCGAGGGTGTGTGCGAGCCCCTGCTGGGTGATGCCCGGCGCTTCCTGTACGGCGAACAGCGCACCGAGCTGTGCGGTGGTGACGCCGGCGACGGCGAGACAGCGCCGGTCCAGCGTGGTGCGCAGACGGTGTGCCGCCCGCTGCAGCAGGTAGTACAGACGCTGATCCGGCTCGACCATGGGCCGATCTTGACAGACGACACCGAGCCACGCCACCCTCACTTCACTAGTGAAGTGAGAGAGGGGCGGGCCTGACGATGGATCTGGAACTCGCGCAGAAGGTCCTCGCGGAGCAGCCCTTCAGCAGACTGCTGGGCGCCCGCGTGACGGCGTTCGGGGACGGCGAGGCGACCCTCGAACTGGACATCAGGCAGGAGTTGCTCCAGCAGTACGGCTTCGTCCACGGCGGAGTGGTCTCCTATGCGGCCGACAACACGCTGACGCTCGCCGCGGCCACCGTGGTGGGGCCGGGCCTGATCACCTCCGGCTTCACCATCGACTATCTGCGCCCGGCGACGGGCGAGATCCTGCGCGCGCACGCCCAGGTGGTGCGGGCCGGCCGCACCCGTGTCGTGAGCCGCTGCGACGTGAGCACCGTCGACGCCGACGGACGGCAGACGCTGTGCGCGGTGGCCCAGGGGAACATCGCGGTGATCGACTCGAAGAGCTAGGTCAGAACTCCACCGGGTCCCGCACGATCGGGCACGTCATGCAGTGCCCGCCACCGCGCCCGCGCCCCAACTCGGCGCCGACGATGGTGATGACCTCGATGCCGGCCTTGCGCAGCAGGGTGTTGGTCTGGGTGTTGCGGTCGTAGGTGAAGACCACGCCGGGCTCCAGCGCGACCGCGTTGTTGCCGCTGTCCCACTGCTGCCGTTCGGAGGCGTACACATCTCCCCCGGTCTCCACGACCCGCAGGCCCGGCAGCCCGAGCGCCTTGGCCACGACGTCCACGAAGGGCGTCGAGCCCTCGTCGACGAGTTCGATGCCGGGCGCCTTGTCGCTGGGCCGCAGGGAGAACGTGTGGACGCCGTTCATGATGGTCGGGTACAGGGTGACCAGATCGCGGTCGGCGAAGGTGAAGACCGTGTCGAGGTGCATCGCGGAACGCAGCTTCGGCATACCGGCGACGATGACGTGCTCGGCGGCACCGTTCTCGAACAGGGCGGCGGCCACCTGGGTGATGGCCTGGCGTGAGGTGCGCTCGCTCATGCCCATGAGGACGACGCCGTTGCCGACGGGCATGATGTCGCCGCCCTCGAACGTCGCCTGCCCCCAGTCGAGTTCGGGGTCGCCCCACCAGACGGTGGCACCCGCGAAGTCGGGATGGAAGCTGTAGACCGCCTTCATCAGCAGGGTCTCGTCGTGCCGGGCGGGCCAGTACAGCGGGTTGAGCGTGAGCCCGCCGTAGAGCCAGCACGTGGTGTCCCTGGTGTAGAGGGTGTTGGGCAGCGGGGGCATCAGGTACTCGCGCACGCCGGTCGACTCGCGGGCCAGCTCGAGGTAGGGAGTGCGGTGGTCCTCGGGCAGGT
This sequence comes from Streptomyces sp. NPDC002817, assembly GCF_053592055.1. Classification (NCBI taxonomy): domain Bacteria; kingdom Bacillati; phylum Actinomycetota; class Actinomycetes; order Kitasatosporales; family Streptomycetaceae; genus Streptomyces; species Streptomyces sp. NPDC002817. The sequence continues at coordinate 14,555 of NZ_JBSFUY010000022.1, read as the reverse complement.
CGGTGGTGGCCAGGCCGCCGATCAAGTACTTGGCGAGGCGGTCGGGTTCGAGGGACTCCAGGTAGGCGCGCGTGGTGTCGACGAGGCCGAGGCCGACCCCGTTGGCGACGATCTTCCGGTCCAGGAGCCAGTCCCGGGCGCCGGGGACCGCCATGGTCTGGGCGAGCAGATCGTGCAACTCGACCACGTCGACGTCGCGTTCGCGCAGCTTGTTGACGAAGTCGGCGTGGTCTCGCTGGGCGTTCTCCACCCACATGACGTCGTCGAAGAGCAGGTCGTCGGAGTTGGTGGGGGTGAGCCTGCGGTGGGCTAGCCCGGGGGCGCAGACCAGCACCTTGCGCAGTCTGCCGACCTCGGAGTGGACGCCGTAGGCGGGACGGGTGTCTTGACTGGTCACGGTGGGGCACCTTTCCGGACGACTGGGAGGTCAGAGGCTGATCCAGCCCAGGGCCAGCGCGACGATCCCGAGGATCGCGCCGGCGACCGAGACGGCGAGGATGACGTACTCGCGCGGCGAGAACGGCTGTCTGCCCTGCTCCCTGCGTGCCATCACGAACAGCACGGTGGCGGGGGCGTAGATGATGAAGGAGACGAGGACGAACTTCAGGCCGGCCGCGTAGATGAGGAACGCGGTGTAGATCGTGGCGAGGGCCGCGATCGCCAGCTGCCCCCGTTGCCCGCCCCATCCGATCTTCACCGCGAAGGCGGCCGCCAGCAGGAACGGGATCAGCGTCAGCGCACTGGTCAGATCGAGGGCGAAGTTGAACGCGTCGTCCGAGAACAGCGTGATGACGAGGAAGATCTGACTGAGCAGCGTGGACATCACGAGGGCGGGCACAGGCACATCGGCCGCCGTCGCGCGCTTCAGGAACCGCGGCATGTCGTCGTCCTTGGCGGCCACGTACAGCACCTCGGCGGCCATCAGGGTCCAGGCGAGATAGGCACCGAGGACGGAGACGATCAGGCCCACACTGACGAAGACCTGGCCCCAGGTGCCGACGGCGTGCTCCAGAACCTCCGCCATGGAGGGCTGGCGCAGTTCGGCGATCTCCTCCATCGGCATCAGCCCGTACGACACGATCGTCACCGACGCGAAGACCGCGAAGACGCTGAGGAAGCCGAGGATCGTGGCCCGGCCGACGTCCGCACGGCGTTTGGCGTGCCGGGAGTAGACGCTGGCGCCCTCGACGCCGAGGAAAACGAAGACGGTGGCCAGCATCGTGCCCTTGACCTGGCTGAACAGCGAACCGGCGTAGTCGGCGCCGCCGAAGTTGTCGGCGAACACACTCGGCTCGAGACAGAAGAGCGCGAGGATGACGAAGACGATGATCGGCACGACCTTGGCGACCGTGACGATCCGGTTGATCACCGCCGCCTCCTTCACGCCCCGGCTGATGAGCGCGAAGAACAGCCACAGCCCCACGGAGGAGAGCACCACCGCGAGCACGGTGTCGCCGTCGCCGAGCGCGGGCGCGACCGCACCGACCGTCGACATGATCAGCACCCAGTACGTCACGTTGCCGACGCAGGCGCTCGCCCAGTAGCCGAACGCCGAGAAGAAGCCGAGGTATTCGCCGAAGCCCGCCTTGGCGTAGGCGTACACGCCCGCGTCGAGGTCGGGTCTGCGCACCGCGAGCGTCTGGAAGACGAAGGCCAGCATCAGCATGCCGGTACCGGCCACGGCCCACGCGATCAGGGCACCGGCGACACCGGTCTCCTGCGCGAACCGGCGGGGCAGGGAGAAGACACCGGCGCCGACCATCGAGCCGACCACCATGGTGGTGAGCGTCGGCAGGGAGAGTTTCGCGGCGGGGGGAGCCTGGGGCTGTGTGTCGGCCTGGGTCATGTGCGTCCTACGACGGTGAGGGCACCACCGTCGTACGCGGCACAGGGCCGTCCCTCGATGGTGCGGAGAACGTCATCCGGCGACTCGAGCGACGCTAGCAGCGAATTGACTTGAATGCCCGACTTGATTGCCCCTAATGCCCTATCCGGCAATCAGTCCTATCGTGCTGATATGGAGCACGCACTCAGTCCCACGACCCTCACAGAGCTGCGGCGCCCGCGCCCCTATCCGGCCGTGTCCGTGCTGACGCCGACACATCGCCGGGAGCCCGAGAACACCCAGGACCCGGTCCGGCTGCGCAATGTCGTGGCCGAGGCCAAGAAGCAGTTGGAGGCCGATCCCGCGGTCAGCCGGGAGCGGCGCGCTGACGTCGAACGACAGCTCGACCAGGCCCTCTCCGAGGTCGACCTGGCCCATGCCGAGGACGGCCTGGTGATCTTCGCCGCTCCGGGCGAGCACCAGGTGTGGTCGCTGGCCCGCGCCGTACCCGAACGCGTGGTCCTCTCGGACACCTTCCTGACCCGCAATCTCGTCTCCGCGCAGGCCTCCGAGCGCCCGTTCTGGGTGCTCTCGGTCTCCGCCGACCAGGTCACGCTGTGGAACGGCGGCACGGACCGGGTCACCGAGCACCGCACCGGCGGTTTCCCGTTGACCAGGAGCCGGGAGAACTTCGACGCCGAGCGCCAGGAGCGGATCGGCGATCTGCCGAGCACCTTCCGCGACGAGGGCACCCGGCACTTCCTACGGGATGCCGACACCGCGATGGGCAGACTCCTGCGGGAGGACCCGCGGCCGCTCTACATCACGGGTGAGACCGCGGCGCTGTCGGCACTGGACGAGGTCGGAAGCGCCACCAAGGACGCCGTCCACGTCCCGCACGGCGGCCTCGCGCACGGCACCCCGGACGCGGTGTGGCAGACCGTACGACCTCTGCAGGAGGCCGAGACCCGCAAGAACACCGCTGCCGTGGCTCGTGAGCTGGAGACGGCGCGCGGTCGCCGGGCCTTCGCGGCAGGCGTCGACGAGGTGTGGCGGAGCGCCCGGGAGGGCCGCGTACGCCTGCTGGCCGTCGAGGAGAACTACCGGGTGACCGTCCGCGACGAGGGCGGCGACCACCTGATCCCCGCCATGAGCGGCGATCTCGACGCCCGCGAGGACATCGTGGACGAGATCGTCGAGCAGTGCCTGGAGACCGGCGCCGACGTCCGCTTCGTACCGGACGGCACGCTGGGCGACGCGAGCGGCATCGCGGGAGTTCTGCGGTACTGACACCGGAGCGCCCTCAGACATTTCCGAAGAGGGCGCTCAGGCCGCGGTCCACCTCCGCGCTCACGTCCTCCTGACCGGCCGGGACCACCGCGTACGTCCGCAGCAGGAAGCGGCGCAGCGCCGAGGTGTCGAACTGCAGCAGGGCCAGCCCGTACGGCGAGTGGAGCTCCACGACCGTACGGGCACGGCCGCACGGCCACAGGTGCACGTCCCCGCCGCCCGCCGGGCCGCGCAGCCCTGCCTCCAGGAGGGAGCGGGCGAAGGTCCAGCTGACCACCTCACCGTCGAGCGCGACCTCGGGCGGGAAGTCGAGGTGCACCGCGAGCGGGTCCGCGGAGGTGTAGCGGAGCGTCGTGGGGACGGGCAGTTCCTGCTCGTCGGCGGTGATCAGGCATCCGTGGGCGGGCTGCTCGAGGTCGATGTCCATGGTCGGTCTCCACTGCCGGTCGGAGGTCGGCCGAATGTGCCGATGTCTGTACGACCTCGCAGGTGCCGTTTGCATTACGCCGAAGCCCGAATCAATTGATGTGACCTGCGTCACTCACCAAGCGGTCCGGGCCGTTCCTCGCCCACCGAACCCACCGTCGAGCCCACTGCGTGCGAGCCCTGGCGCGACCCGATCCACGCCTGCTACACCTCATAGAACACGGAGCCGTCGAACACACAAATGAATGCCGACCCGGAGGCCCGGACGGTCCGTCAACTCACGTACTCTGACTACGACTTGCCCCATCGGGCGACGTACGCCAATCACACGGGGAAACCTCTCCGTGAAGACTGTGGCATATGCCAGAAGCACCACCGTATCGTGTGTTGCCGAATCCCTTACAGGGCGTCGCGGGCTGTGCCACAGTCGTAACGGTCCCTCCGTCAGCCTTGGTCGTATCTCCCCGCATCGGAGCGCGTCATGCCGTCCCATCTCTCTGCGGACCGCCCAGCCGCCCAGCCGCCGGGCGGCGGCTCGGTCGACGCGCTCATATCGCAGACGCGACGGCTCAAGGGCGACGTGGACGCCGTACGACGGGACGCCCAGGACGACGGATCGGACCCGCAGGGACGCTGGCAGCGCGCGCTGTACGACCTGGCGCTGCACCAACTCAACGACCTCGACGAGCACTTGGCGCAGCTGCGGGAGGGCCCACCCGCGCCCGCAGTCATCGAGCCGGCACCCGCCACCCCTGCCGCGCCGACCGCTCCCCGGCGCGACTCCCTGCTCAGCAGGGTCGGCAGCGCGGAGTGGAACCTGCTGACGGACGAGGCCAGTTGGTCCGGCGAGCTCTACCAGATCCTGGGCCGCGACCCGGCCGCTCCCCCGCTCACCCTCGACGAACTGCCGTCCCTGGTGCTCGACGACGACCGGCCGAAGCTGACGTCGATGGTGACGGACTGCCTCGTCGACGCCAAGCCCATCGACGGGGAGTTCCGCGTCCTGCGCCCGGACGGTGCCGTGCGCACCGTGCACATGATGGGCGAGCCCGTGCTCGACGCCGACGGCAGCACCGCGTCCATGTGGGCCGTGCTGCGGGACGTCAGCGAACTGCGCCGCAGCCAACGGGTGGTGAGCGAGACCCGTGACTCGCTGCAGCACCACCAGCACCGCGCGCAGACCGAGCACCGGCTCGCGGTCGAGCTGCAGGAGGCTGTGCTACCGCCGTGGCGCGGCTCCCTGCGGCTCCCGCAACGCAGCCCCGCGACCCTCGATCTGGCGGCGCACTATCTGCCGTCCTCGACGAGCGCGTTGATCGGTGGCGACTGGTACGACGCACTCGAACTCGCCGACGGCGACATGCTGCTCAGCGTCGGCGACCTCACCGGTCACGGCGTCGCCGTGACCTCGGGCATGGCGACCCTGCTGGGTGCCGTGCGCGGCATGGCCATGGCGGGCACCCAGCCGGGACAACTGCTGTCCTGGCTCAACCAGTTACTCGACGCCACCGTGCAACCCGCACTCGGCAGCGCCATCTGCTGCCGCTACCGGCCCGAGACCCGCACACTCGCCTGGGCACAGGCCGGACACCCCGCCCCGCTGCTGTTCCGCGACGGGACGGGGCGCAGGCTGAGCGCACCGGACGGCGTCCTGCTCGGCGCGACCTCGGGTGCCTCCTACGAGCAGGCCGAAGAGCCCCTCGAAGCCGGCGACCTGATCCTGCTGCACACCGACGGGCTGTTGCCCGGGCACGACAGCACGGCGGCCGTGAACCTTCTCCTCGACCTGGCCCCGCGCTTCGACGAGGCGCGCACCGCACAGGACTGTGCACGGATGGTCGTGGAGGAGTTCGGCGAGACCGAGCGCGAGGACGACGCCTGCGTGCTCATCGCCAAGGTGACCGGCTGAGATCGACAGCCTGAGAATTGAGGGCTTCAGCGCACAAACCCCCTATGCCCGTGCGCTGTTGCCGCCCTTGGCCGTCCTCGGCAGGGCCAGCTTGATCTCCTCCCTCAGCTCGTGGATCTTCGGATAGCTGGAGTACTCGGCGGTCAGCCGGTACATCTGGCGCAGCCGGTCCCAGGTGCGGTGCGAGGAGTTGGATCCCATCGACACCAGGGCCAGCCGGGCGTACCGGTCCGCCTGTTCCGGGTCGTCCGCGATGAAGCAGGCCGAGGCCATCGACAGGAAGTCGAAGATCTTCGACCGCTGCCGCCCGTCGACCCGCAGGGCCAGGGCCTTCTCCGCGTAGTGCTGCGCGTGTACGGCCGCGGTCGGCTCGTGCTCCGCCAGCGTGCGGTAGGCCAGGGCCTGCATGCCGTACAGATCCTCCTCCCTGAAGGTCTGCATCCAGCTCGGCGGTGGCACGTCGCCCTGGTCCGAGACGAAGAGGTCCTCCGCCTGTCCGAGGGTGCGGCGCATCGCCTGCCCCTTGCCCATCGACGCCTGCGCCCAGGCCTCGATGGTGTAGAGCATCGCCCTGGTGCGCGGCAGCACCTGTTCTCCGGAGCCGGACTGGGCGAGCGTCATCAGGTCGAGTGCGTCGTCGGGCCGGCCCAGGTGCACCATCTGGCGAGCCGCTCGGGAGAGCGCCTCCCCGGCGCGGGGCCGGTCGCCGCCCTCACGGGCCGCATGGGCGGCGATGACGAAGTACTTCTGGGCCGTGGGCTCCAGGCCGACGTCATGCGACATCCAGCCCGCGAGGACGGCGAGGTTGGCGGCGACGCCCCACAGGCGCCGCTGCAGATGTTCGGGGTGTCGGTAGGCGAGCATGCCGCCCACCTCGTTGAGTTGGCCTACGACCGCCTTGCGCTGCAGCCCGCCGCCGCGAGCCGCGTCCCACGCCCGGAACACCTCGACGGAACGCTCCAGTTCCTCGATCTCCTGCGATCCGATGGGGGCGGCCTCGTAGCGGTCGAACCCAGCGGGGTCGGCGTGCAGGGGATCGTCGAACCTGGGAGCGTCGGCCGTCAGGGCCGGATCGGAGTGCAGCCAGTCGTGCATGGCGCTGCTGAGTGCGGATCCTGCGGTGAGCGCGACGCCCGCACCCACCAAGCCGCGTCGGTTGAGCATGAGGTCCATTCCCGTGAATTCGGTGAGGACCGCCGCGGTCCGCTCGGGCGCCCACGGCACACCGTCGGGATGTTCCACACTCCCGGCGTCCTGCCGTTTCCCCGCGCGCCCGTGCCGGACCAGACCGAGGTCCTCGATGGTCACGACACGGCCGAGACGCTCGGTGAACAGGGCAGCCAACACACGGGGCACCGGATCGCGCGGGATCTCTCCCGTGTCGATCCAACGCCGCACCCGTGAGGTGTCGGTCGACAGCTGGGGGTGGCCCATGGCCGCCGCCTGCCGGTTGACCAGCCTCGCGAGTTCACCCTTGGACCAGCCGGCCAGGCCGAACAGGTCCGAAAGTCGGGTGTTGGGTTGTCCGCTCACATCAAGCCCCCAGGTTCTCGGCTGAGTTGACAGTAGCCCGGTGGGAGGTGCCGAGCGACTATTCGCCAGGGTTCGCCAGGGTGCGCCAGATGGTGTGCCACTGGGCGATGGGTGTCAGGTAGGAACGCGCCACCCCGACCCGGCCGCTGCCATATGACGGGAGCATTCCCCAGGGTGCACCTCGGGCGGTCGGGCCGGGTAGCGCACAGCGCAGACATGCACTGCAGGCACACGAAGGGATCTGTTTCTCCCATGTACGCAGCATCGTCCTCCGTGTCCGCCCCGCCCCGGCCCCTGCACCCCCGCCCGGCGGGCAGCGGCCCCTACCTCGACCCCGCTCGCCCGGCGGCCCCCGTGCTCGGTGCCGGCAGGACGCGGCGCGCTCCGGGGCTCGGCACCCAACCGCTCAGCGGGAGACTCGACTTGTCCGGCCCTCAGGGCGCGCAGCTGCGTACGGCGATCGCGTCGGTGCACCGGATCTGTCCGGAGTTCGCTCCGGTCCAGGTGCTGCGCCGCAGCGGCCGCTCCGTCCTCCTGGTGGGGACGACCGGGCGCAGTACGGCCGTAGCGAAGTGTTTACTGGACCACTCCCCCGCGTGGGCCGAGCGGATCCGCCACGAGATAGCGGCATACCGCTCGTTCGTCCGGCATCGCCCGCCCGTGCGGGTGCCCCGGTTGATCGCTGCGGACCCGGACAACTGCACCCTGGTGATCGAGCGGATGCCCGGACGGGTGGCGGCTCTGCACCGGCACCCGGCGGAGGCCCCGCCGCGAGCGGACATCCGGGCGGCGCTCGGCGCGATCTGCCGGCTGAACGCCTGGCGGCCGCCGGCGGGCACCTTCGACGCTCCGCTGGACTACGCGGCCCGTATCTCCCGCTACCACGAGCTGGGGCTGCTCACCGACCGCGACATGGGTGACCTGCAGAAACTGCTGCACGGCATCGCGGCGACCGCGGGCCGGCACGGCATGGGACAGTTCTGCCACGGCGACGCACTGCTCTCGAACATCCTTCTGTCACCGGCCGGTCCAGTGCTGGTGGACTGGGAGCACGCGGGCTGGTATCTGCCGGGGTACGACCTGGCGACGCTGTGGTCGGTGCTCGGGGACGCGCCGGTGGCCCGTCGTCAGATCAGCCAGATCGCGCAGTCGGCGGGCCCGGCCTCGCGCGACGCGTTCCTGGTGAACCTGATGCTCGTACTGACCCGTGAGATCCGTACCTATGAAACGGCCGTGCAGCGTTCGATGCACGACACGACCCCGGCGGCACCAGGAGTGGCCCACCCAGGTGCTGCGCCGTCCGGCGAGGAGCAGCGCCTACTGCTGAGGCGGCTGCACGACGACTGCCAGCTGGCCCGACGGGCCGTACGCGCGGCGGTCGGCACTCGCTGACGGGGACGCAGGTCCGCGGTGCGCCTGAGACAGCGACGCACCGCGGATCTTCGTATGTCCGCCCTCGCACGGCCCCTCGCAAACGGCCCATTGGTGTAAGCCACTGACGCCCCGCAGGCCCGAAAGGTGCCGCCACGAAACTCCCGGGACCCCCGGTTGACAAGGGAATTCTCCTTGCCCTGGGCATGATTGACGGATCGTCGGCCAGCCGGTACCACTGACGCACGCCCGGCCCCGCACGGCTCATCGCGACCGACCGTCCCAGGAGGCTGCAATGCGAGGATCCGACCCGACCAGCGCCTCCGGGCACAGACATACGCGAGCCGCCGTCGGCGCGGTCGCCACCGCGGCACTGCTGCTGCCCCTGCTCGGCGCGACCCCCTCCGGCGCACAGACCTCGGCGAACAGCCTCCAGCTGGCGTTCGCCTCGGCGGCCGCCAGATACGAGGTCCCGCAGAGCGTCCTCCTCGGCGTCTCCTACCTTCAGTCCCGCTGGGACGCGCACGCCGGCGCGCCGAGTGTGACCGGCGGCTACGGCCCGATGCACCTGACCGACGCCCGGACCGCGCTCGCCGAGGCCCCGCACCACAGCGAGGGCACGGAGGACGCGCGCGGCGACAGCGCCCGGGCGGCCCTGCTGCCCGAGACGGAGGTGCCGGCACCGACCGAGTTCCCGGCCCGGCTCACGACGTTGCCGAAGGCGGCGGAACTGACCGGACTGAGCGCCGAGGAGCTGCGGACCGATCCCGTGGCGAACATCGCCGGCGGCGCCGCACTCCTGGCGCACACGCAGAAGGACCTGGGCGAACCGCTCAGCGAGGACCCGGCGGACTGGTACGCGGCGGTGGCCCGCTTCTCGGGCGCCGACGACACCGCGACGGCGGCGGCGTACGCCAATGACGTGTACGGCGTGATCCGCACCGGCGAGGAACGCGCCACGGACGCCGGTCAGCTGGTCGCCCTGGCGGCCCAGCCGGACGTCGCCCCCGACACCTCCGGCATGCAGCGGGCCGGTCTCCGGACGTTCGACACCGGGGACACGGAGTGCCCGAAGTCGGTGTCCTGCGAGTGGATCCCGGCGCCGTACGAGGAGTTCGGCGACAACGACTACGGCAACCACGACCTGGGCGACCGGCCGAAGTCACAGAGCATCAAGTACATCGTCGTCCACGACACCGAAGGCGCCTGGGAAGGCGTCCTCAACCTCGTCCAGGACCCCACCTACGTCTCCTGGCAGTACACACTGCGCTCCACCGACGGCCATATCGCCCAGCATGTGAAGGCCGAGGACGTGGCCTGGCACGCAGGCAACTGGTACGTCAACGCCAAGTCGATCGGTCTGGAGCACGAGGGCTTCCTGGCCGATCCGGACGCCTGGTACACGGAGGCGATGTACCGCTCCTCGGCGCGACTGGTGAAGTACCTCGCCAAGAAGTACGACATCCCGCTGGACCGGCAGCACATCCTCGGCCACGACAATGTGCCGGGCCCGACCACGGCCACCGTCGGCGGCATGCACACCGACCCCGGGCCGTTCTGGGACTGGCGGCACTACTTCGAGCTGCTCGGCCACCCTTTCAAGGCCACCGGCGGCAAGGACGCCGGGCTGGTGACGATCCGCCCCGACTACACGACCAACCAGCCGGAGTACACGGGCTGCGTCGCCAAGGGCGAGCCGTGCGCGGCGCACGGCTCCAGCGAGGTGCGGCTGTACTCCGGGCCGGGCAAGAGCTACCCCCTGATCAAGGACATCGGTCTGGGCACGGTGCCGGGCACCGGGGTGAACGACATCTCCTCGCGGGTCTCCACCGGTCAGCAGTACGCGGTCGCCGGGCGCGACGGCAACTGGACCGCGATCTGGTACCTGGGTCAGAAGGCCTGGTTCGAGAACCCGAAGAAGGACCCGACGGCGGTGAGCACGAAGGGCCAAGTGGTGACGCCGAAGGCCGACGTGGAGAGCGTCCCGGTGTACGGGCGCGCGTACCCCGAGGCCTCCGCGTACCCGACGGGAGTGCCCGCACAGGCGGTGTCGCCGCTGCCGTACAAACTGCCCAAGGGCCAGAAGTACGTGGTCGGCGACAAGGTGCCGGGTGAGTACTACTACGCGGTCACGTTCACCACGGACTCGCACCGGGTCGTGGTCGGCAAGGATCTCTACTACGAGATCCAGTTCGGTCACCGGGTGGCGTTCGTGCGGGCGGCGGACGTCGACGTGCAGGTCTCCCGGTAGGGGACGTCCGGCAGTTGGCGGTGCCACTCCTCGGGTGGGAGGCCGTCGCGGACCCGTCGGCAGACGGTGTCGGCGGCGGCCTCCGGTGTGATCTCGTACGTCTGCACGGGGGTGTGGTCCCCCGCGGCGTGCAGGAGAGTGCCGTCGGGGCTGAAGGCAAGGGCTCCGACGGTGTCGCCCGGGGTGGGCAGCGGTGATCCGATACGGCGACGGGAGGCGACGTCCCAGAGACGGAGCGTGCCCTCGTCGCCGACGACCGCCAGGGTGCGTCCGTCCGGGGAGAACGCCACCGCGGAGACGTACTGGTACGTGGTGGTGTCGGGGTCGGCGAGGACGCCGAGTCTGCCTTTCAGCCGGCCGTCCCAGAGCTCGACCCGGCCGGAACCCTCTCCGACCGCGAAGTGCCTGCCGTCCGGGCTGAAGGCCATGGCGGTCCCGCCGCCGGGGAGACCTGTCGAGGGCAGCCGTGTGCCGGCGGGCAGCCGGTAGGCCTCGCCGCCCGTGGTGACGACGAGATCGCCGTCGGGATGCAGGAGGGTGCCGCCGGACGTGCCGGGCAGGGTTGCGGTCGTCGTGCGGCGTCCGATGTCCCACACTCGGGTCTCGGCCGTGTCGGGGCCGGGTTCCTCGGTGAGCAGCAGGGAGCGGTCGTCCGGGCCGAAGGCGATGTGGGCGAGGGGTGCCGGGCCGAGTTCGCCGGGGGTCAGGGTCGTGGTGACCCGGCGGTCCTGGATGTCGTAGAGCCGGATGCGCTCCGGCGTCCGGGCGGTGACGTAGTGCGCCACCCCGTAGGCGAGCGTCTTGCCCGTCGAGTCGTAGGACAGGGTGACGGTGCAGTGGATGAGCGGTGTGTCGCCCTTGGGGATCTCGCACGGCATACGGCCGAGGTCGGCGAGATCGCGGCCCGTACGGGCGTCCAGGAGGCGGAAGCGGAGGTGCTTGCCGTCCGGCTCCGGCCGGACCGTGGCGAGGGTGGTGCCGTCCGGGCTGAACCGTTCCGCGGAGGTCCGGGTGGTGCTCCAGTCGGAGGTCGTCGCTCTGCCCAGGGTGACCGTGTGCACGGTGGGGCCCCACACTCCTTCGGCACCGCCGAGGTAGCGCAGGGTGTTCGTGTCGAGCCGGATCTCCTTGACGACCTCGCCGGAGAGCCGGTGGCGGAAGACCGGGAAGACGGGGGTGGCCAGGCGCCAGACCAGGATCTCGTCGCCGTCCGAGGCCGCCATGAAGGTGCCGTCCGCGCTGAACTGGGCCAGTTTGAGGCCGCTGTACTCCACGGCGGCGACCGGCCTGCCGGTGTCGATCCGCCAGGCGCGGAAGCCGCTGGTGTCGATGATCCCGAGCAGACGGCCGTCGGGGCTGAAGGTGATCTGTTCCTGGAGGCAGGTGCCCACGGAGACCTCGGGCAGCCAGGGGGCACTGATCCGGCGCTGTCGCCCGACGTCCCACAGCTGGAGGCGGCGGCCGGGCGCGCAGAGGGCGAGGTGACGGTCGTCGGGGCTCACCGTCGCGTCGGGCATGCCCTCGCCGGACAGCACCGCGGTACGGCGCTCGCGCTGCAACTGCTTGCGCACCGCTGTCAGGCGGGCCCAGGGGGTGCCACCCTCGCTGAGGGTCCCGGGGTTCTCGATCTCCAGCAGCTTGTGTCGGGACCGTGCGTCCCAGAGCTGGATACGCGTCCCGTCGTGGACGACGAGGGTGCGACCGCTGGGGCTCATCTCCACGCCGCCGTCGGCGTCGGTCAGGGGCGCTCCGGCGCGCCCGGTGGCGAGGTCGTGCACCGCGACCTCGGTGCCCTCGAAGACGGGGAGCCAGTCCGCGTCCGTCCGGGGGAAGCCCGCCCGCGTCATGGTGGCACCCAGGCCGGGCAGTCCGGCGGTGCGGCGGTCGTGGTCGACGTCCCAGCGGGTCACCCGGTCCGTGCCCAGGCTGAGCAGGGTGCGTCCGTCGGCGCTGAGCCTGCGCATGGTCTGCTTGCCGCGGTCCGGATCGGTGAAGACGTGCTGTTCGTGCTGGGCGGCGGCCGCGAGCAGCGCGGACCTGGTCTCCGGCAGGTCGGCGACCCGCCAGGCGGCGAGGCCGAGGCGCATCGACGTGACCGGGTCGGACATCCGCAGGCTCTCGGCCACGCCGGCGATCCGGCGGGCCTCGGCCTCGGTGTGGCGCTGCTCGCTCGACCGGTTCTGCTGCCAGGCGACGAGGCCCGCGACGAGGCTGAGCACCACCAGGACGGACAGCAGGGTGAACCGTGTCCGGGCCCGTCGTCGCTCACGGTGACGGGCACCGGTGCTCCAGTCAAGGAACTCCCGTTCCAGAGGGGTGAGTTCGGACTCACGTCTCGCGAAGTGTTCCTCGGCGCCGGCCAGCCGGACGCCCCGGTACAGGGAGTCCGGGTCGCGGTGGAGTGACGCCCAGGTGTGGGCGGCGTCGGTGAGGTGGCGTTGGGCGCGTAGGCGTTCGCGGTCCTCGTCGATCCAGGTGCGCAACCGGGGCCAGGCGGTGAGGAGTGCCTCGTGGGCCAGGTCGACGGTTCCGTCGTCGAGGGTGATCAGCCGTGCGCGGGCGAGGCGTTCGAGGACGAGGACGGTGTCGACGTCCTCCTTGACGGCGTCATCCCCGGCAGCGTCTCCCCCGACGGCTTCGGCACCGGCGGCCTCGTCGCCGACGGCCAGTTCGGCGCGGTCGGCCGGGCGCCGGGTGTCCGGGGTGCCCTGGCCCGGGGTGACCAGCCGGAGCAGAATACGGCGGGCGGTCACGGCCTGTGCGGGGGTGAGGCCCGCGTAGAGCTCCTCCGCGGTGTGGGCGATGGCTCCATGGATACCGCCGGCCGCTTCGTACGCCGCTTCCGTCAGGTTCCGTCCCCGGCGACGGCGCCAGGTCTCCAGCAGGGCGTGGGACATCAGCGGCAGGGCGCCCGGTTCGTCGGACACGTCGTCCAACAGGCGTGCGGTCAGCGTGCGTTCCACGACCAGGCCGCCGAGGGCGGCGGGCCGGACGATGGTCTCGCGCAGCTCGTCGGGGCCCATGGGGGCGACGAGCAGGGTGGCGTCCTGGGCGGCTTCGGCGAGGCGTGGGTGGCGGGTCAGGTGGCCGTAGAAGTCGGCGCGTACGGCGAGTACGACCCGCTGCCGGGAGCCGTCGAACAGCAGGTCCAGGAAGCGGGCGCGTTCGTCCGGGTCCGTGCAGAGGGTGAAGAGTTCCTCGAACTGATCGACCAGGACGACGGACCCCGATGCCAGGGCGTCGGCGTGGGTGCGTGCGGGGTACGGGCCGGGCGCGAGGACATGGACACGGGGCCCCTTCGGAAGCCGGGGGACGAGCCCGGCGCGCAGGAGTGAGGACTTTCCACTGCCCGAGGGACCGACCAGGACGACGACGGGCTCGCGGCCCACCATCCCCACCAGCCGCTCGACGAGTCGGTCGCGGCCGAAGAACCGCTGGTGGTCTCCGGCCTCGAACCGGGCCAGACCCAGGTACGGGGCCTGGCCGGGGTCGTCCAGGGCACGCCGGTCCGCCGTCTCCTCCTCGGCCGCCCGGTGCCAGCGCCGCTCCCACTCGTCCGGGTCGCCGCCGCACGCGGCGACATAGGCGAGGGTGACCTGTAAGGACGGGAGGCGGTCGCCTGCCGCGGCCTGGGCGAGCGTGGCGGTGGAGTAGTGGGCCCGCGCGGCCATGGCGCGATAGGTGAGGCCGTCGGCCTCCTGCCGCAACTTCCGCAGCTCGTAGGCGAATCGGGCGACGGCACCCGCGGTCGGGTCAAGCGGTCGCTCACGTCGCCCCATGACACCCCCTCGACATCGCACGTTACGGAGCCGGGCCATGGCGGGGCAAGGCGGCGAGGCCTGCCTGTCCGGGTAATTGCAAGACCACGGAGTTAGAGCGGATCCCCGGTTGTCAACGGGATCGAGGGTTTTCGGGGAAGCCCAGGTCATGGCAACGGGGCTCCTGGTAGA